>NZ_JBHSUF010000025.1:0-118050 GCF_042660575.1 Nocardiopsis tropica | reverse complement strand
TGGTGCAGCACTGGCTCGGGGCCATGGGCTTCCCGCGCCGCTACGCCGACTACCTGCCCGGAGACGGCTTCACCGAGCTGAACCAGATCTCCTCGGTGTCGTCGTTCGTCCTCGGGGCCTCGACGCTCATCTTCTTCTGGAACATGTACATCACCGCGAAGAGGGCGCCGCTGGTCACCGTGGACGACCCGTGGGGTTACGGCTGCTCGCTGGAGTGGGCCACCTCCTGCCCGCCGCCGCGGCACAACTTCACGTCGCTGCCGCGCATCCGCTCGGAGCGTCCCGCGTTCGACCTGAACCACCCGCACGCCGCGGTTCCGGCGGGCACGGACCCCGAGAGGAACTAGGGATCTCGCCATGAAGACGCAGGCCTATCTGTTCATGGGCATCTCGACCTTCTTCGGTCTTGCTGCCGCCCTGTACGTGTACTGGTCCTACCAGGACACCGGCGCCATCGAGTGGACGGGCACCACCGCACTGGTGGTCTCCATCGGCTTCGGCTGGATGATCGGCTTCTGGCTCTGGCAGGCGGCCCGCCGCAGCGAGCGCTTCCACGGGCTCCCCGCGGAGGAGCGGTTGGACGGCGAGATCGCCGAGAACGCCGGGGAGTACGGGTTCTTCAGCCCGCACAGCTGGTGGCCGATGTTCGTCGCGCTGGCCGTCGCGTTCACCGCGGTGGGCGTGGCCATCGGCTGGTGGATGGTGATCACGGGCGCCTTCGCGATCATCCTCACCTCGATCGGCTGGATCTTCGAGTACTACCGCAAGGAGTTCCAGCACTAGGACGCGCCGCCCCGAGCATCGGGCACATACCGTGCCCAAATGCGCACTCCGGGTAGTATGCGACTGTCACCACCCCGGTGGCCGGAAGGCCTCGCACCGCGAGGCCGACCGGCCGCCGGGGTCGTGTTTTCGGTGACCCTGCCGTGACGCGGGGCCTCGTGTCCGGTGCGCGGCGTGTCCGGGACCGGCGGCGTGCGAGGCGCCGTCCCGCGCACCGGGGCCACGTCGCAACCGACGCTGGAGGTCCTTGGCGTGAAGGGACGAGTCTTCCGACCGGCGGTCCGCCGCCTCGTGGCCGCGGTCGCCGCGGTCGTCCTCGTGGCGACGGCCTGCACCACCGCGGGCGGGGACCCGGGAGGTCCCGGCGGGGAGGAGGCGCCCGGCCCCGGGATCACCGTCACCCCCGGGACGGGCGCCGCCCCCGTGGCGCCCAACACGCCGGTGCGCGTGGAGGCCTCCGGCGGGACCATCACGGACGTCCGCGTGGAGCAGGTCGCCGCGGACGCGCTCGCGGAGGCCGGCGGGGCGGGGGAGGCCGGGGCGGAGGGGCAGGAGTTCCCCGGAACCCTGAGCGGGGACGGCACCCGGTGGAAGAGCGACCGGAACCTCACCCCCGGCGCGTCGGTGAGCGTCTACGCCACGGCGGAGGACGCCGGCGGCGAGGAGACCGAGGTCGTCGCGGAGTTCCACACCGAGGGCGTCGACGGGGACTCACGCCTCGGGCTCGTCTCCAACCACCCGCAGAGCGGCCAGACCGTGGGCGTCGGCATGCCCGTCGTCGTCGGCTTCGACGTGCCGGTGGAGAACAAGGTCCAGGTGGAGAACTCCATCGAGGTGACCTCCGAACACCCGGTCGAGGGCGCGTGGAACTGGGTCGACGACGAGACGGCGGTGTTCCGGCCCCGGGAGTACTGGGAACCCCGTCAGAAGGTCTCCGTGGACCTGAGGCTGGCCGGGGTGGAGGCGTCCGAGGGCGTCTACGGGACGGAGGACGACCGTATCGACTTCGAGGTCGGCCGGGAGCTCGTCGCCACGATGCACGTCCCCGACCACGAGCTCGAGGTGGAGATCGACGGCGAGCTCGTGCGCACGATCCCGGTGAGCAACGGCAAGGGCCATGAGCGCTTCAACACCACCACCTCCGGCACGCACGTCACCATGGAGAAGTACGCCGAGCTCGTGATGGACTCCGCGACGGTCGGCATCCCCGAGGGCTCGCCCGGCCACTACCGGCTCGACGTGGACTGGGCCGTGCGCACCTCCGACAGCGGCGAGTTCACCCACGCGGCGCCGTGGAACGGCGGTATCGGCCACGCGAACACCTCCAACGGCTGCACCAACATGTCGGTGCGGGACGCCCGGTGGT
The DNA here is from genome assembly GCF_042660575.1 of Nocardiopsis tropica. NCBI lineage: Bacteria > Bacillati > Actinomycetota > Actinomycetes > Streptosporangiales > Nocardiopsidaceae > Nocardiopsis > Nocardiopsis tropica. Next base: position 115,901 of record NZ_JBHSUF010000025.1, on the reverse strand, counting down.
TCCACGACCAGGCGCTGATGGGCGACATCCTGGAGACCACCGGCACCGGACGCGAACTGGAGTGGGACAACGGGTGGGGCTTCTGGCAGCGCTCCTGGAAGGAGTGGTTGAAGCACAGCGAGACCGGTGAGCCCCAGGTGACCGACGGCTCGGGCACCCCGGGCAGCGTGCACGGCGAGGGCCTGTAGCGGGCAGGGGGCGCCGCCCGGTTCAGCCGCCCGCACGCCCCGGAGCCGTCAGCAGCGCCTCCAGGCGCTCGGCCGTGCGTTCCCAGGTCCACGTCCGGGCCACCCACTCCCGGCCGCGTGCGCCCATCTGGGCGGCGCGGTCGGGGTCCTTCAGGAGTCCGATGAGGGCCCGGGCCACGGGCCCGGGCCGGGAGCCGTCCACCACCCGGCCCGTCTCGCCCTCCAGGACGGCGTCGGGTGCGCCGCCGGAGTCGCCGGCCACCACCGGCAGCCCGGTGGCGGAGGCCTCCAGGTAGACCATCCCCAGCCCCTCCACGTCCAGGCCGCCCCGGCGGGTGCGGCACGGCATGGCGAACACGTCGCCCGCGTCGTGGTGGGCGGGGAGCTCCGCGGCGGGGACGGGGCCGGTGAAGACCACCGAGTCCATCCCCGCCGCCGCGGAGCGCAGCCGGGGGCCGTAGGGGCCGTCGCCGACGACGAGCAGGGCCGCGTCGGGCACGTCCGCCAGGACGCGGGGCCAGGCGCGGATCAGGGTGTCCTGGCCCTTGCGGGGCACCAGGCGCGACACGCACACCACGACGGGGCGCCCGCCCAGGCCGTGGCGCGCGCGGACCTCCCCGCCCCCCGCCCCGGGGCGGAACCGCTCGACGTCCACCCCCGGGGCCAGGCGGCGCATCCGGTCGGCGGCGGCCGGGGACAGGGCCCGGGAGAGCCTCCTGCGGGTGTAGTCGCCCAGGTAGGTCACGGTGTCGGTGGTGTCTCCGATCCGGCGCAGAGCCGTGCTCGCGCCGGGGACCACCGACCAGCCGGTCTCGTGCCCGTGGGTGAGGGCCACCTGGCGGCGGACCCGGCCGCGCAGGCCGCCCGCGAGCAGGCCCAGGGGCGCGGCGGCCCCGTAGAGCACCGAGTCGCAGTCCTCCAGCGCGGCGATGGCGCGCGCCCGCGCGGCCACCCGGGGCGAGGGGAGCAGCACGCCCGCCGCGTCGCGGACGACGGGGAAGGGCTGGCGCAGGTCGAAGTGCGGGTCCGCGGCGGCGTCGCCGGGGGAGGGGGAGGAGCAGTAGACGACCACGGAGCCCTCGGGCCGGCGCAGGGCCAGTTCGTGGACGAAGGACTCGATGCCGCCGGAGCGCGGCGGGAAGTCGTTGGTGATGATCAGGGTGCGCGACACGGGAGCGAGTCTAGGGCGTCCCGCGCGGTCGCCCGGGGAGAACCCGGCGTTCGCGCCGAACCGGGGCCGGCGGGCGCCGGGCCGCCTCCCTCGGGGGCGGTGGTGCGGGGGCCGTCCCGGGTGCGGCGGACCGGCCTAAGGGGATCTACGCCGTACAGGTGACGGGATAGGGGGCGTCCCCGAGATGAGGGGGGACAGGGATCCGGCCCTGCACGGAAGACGCGGTGGCCGCGACCCCCTGGGAACCAGGATGTCGCGGCCACCGCTGGGCCCCGCCGACCTGCCGCGGGACCCGGGACGCCTGCCGTCGCTACGGGCGCACGGCGGTCACGAATTCGGAGCGGTAGTAGTCGTTCAGGGTCACCGTGCCGATGGGTTTGGTCGAGGTGGACGCGTGCACCATCACGTTGTCGCCCGCGTACATGCCCACGTGCTCCGGGCCGCTGCCGCCCGGGTAGAAGAACAGCAGGTCGCCGGGCTGCTTGTTCTCCCAGGACACCCGCTGTCCCGCGTTCACCTGGGAGTAGGTGGTGCGCGGCAGGCTCACGCCCGCGGCGCCCCAGGCGGCCTGGGTCAGGCCGGAGCAGTCGTACCCGTCGGGGCCGGTGCCGCCCCAGACGTAGGGCATACCGATCTTGGAGTAGGCGAAGTCCAGGGCGGTCCTGGCGTTGCCCGAGGCGGGGCCGGTGTAGCTGCCACCGCCACCGCCGGTGCTGCCGCTGTCCCCTCCGCCGGACCCGCCGACGTTCTCGGTCGCCGCCTCCTGCTCCTCGGCGGTCAGCTGGGAGAGCAGTTCCTCCTGCTCCGCGATGGCCTCCTCGGCCTCCTCGGTGGCGTCCTCGGCCTCCTGGAGGGCTTGGGCCGCCTCCTCCTCGGTCTCGGCCGCGGAGGCCTCCAGGGTCTCCAGGTTCGCGAGCTCCTCGGCGTACCGCGCCAGCTGCCCGTCGTTCTGGCCGGCGAGGTAGGTCAGGTCCGCCTGGTGGGCCAGGGCGTTCTCGGGCCCGGTCGAGGTGACCAGCTCGTTGAAGGAGGTGAAGTCGGGGCTGGAGTAGGCGGCTCCGGCGAGCTTGCGCACGTCCAGGCCCAGCTCCTCCACGTTCTCCTCGGCGGCCTCGATCTCCGCCAGGACCTCCTCGAGCTTCTCCTCTGCGGCCTCGTGGGTCTCCTGGGCCTCGTTGTAGGTCGCGTTGAGCTCGATGAACTCCTCTTCGAGGCGCTCGATCTCCTCGCGGACCTCCTCGGAGGTCGGTTCGGCGTGCGCCACCGCGGCGGGCATGACGAGGGCCCCGAGGGTGAGGGCGGCGAGGACCGCTGTGCGGCGCCTGCGGCCGCCAGGGGATGCAGACACGTTGGGTTACACCTTTCTCCCCTTGTCCCGGGCCGTGCGGGGTTCAGCGGGAGCAAGGGACTGCGCCGGGTGGGGGTTCAAGGGCCGGGGAGCCGGCCCGAACGCTGTGGGGCCCGGTCGGGACACGGCTGTCACCACCTGGGGGCGGTGAAGAGGAGCAACCGCTGTCGGCGATGAACACTAGTGCATCGCGCGGGTTCACCTCAACCTTTTCGTGACGTTCCACCGTGGGGCGTCGGGTGTCCGGAAACCCCTTCCGTGTCCCTTACCCGGGCACGCTCCGCACATGGAGAGGCCGCCCCCGGCGAACCGGGGACGGCCTCTCCGTGCGCGTGGGGCGGGCCCTAGGGGCGGACGCCGAACTCGAACTGTCCGGCCCAGTAGGCGGCCAGGTCCACGACCTCGATGTTGCGGCCGCTGCTCGGCGCGTGCACCATCTGGCCGTTGCCGGCGTAGAGGCCGTTGTGGTTCACACCGGAGAAGAACATGATGTCGCCGGGCTGGAGCGCGCTCATGTCGTTGATCCGGTGGCCGACCTCGGCCTGGGAGAAGGTGGTGCGGGGCAGGTCGACGCCGGCGTTGCGCCAGGACGCCTGGACCAGGCCGGAGCAGTCGTACCCGTTGGGGCCGGTGCCGCCCCAGACGTAGGGCAGGCCGACCTTGGAGTAGGCGAAGTCCAGCGCCGCCCCGGCACTGCCGGACGCGCCGCCGGTGTACGACTGGCCGCCGCTGGAGTCGGCGCCGTCGGCGGAGCGGTCGGCGTCGGGGAACTGGGCGAGGATCTCCTGCTGCTCCTCGATCTTCGCCTCGACGTCGGTCTTGGCCTCGTCGGCCTCCTCCAGGGCGGCCTCGGACTCCTCCAGGGCCTCCTCCGCCTCGTCCTTGAGGCTGAACAGCCGTTCGGAGGACTCGCCGAACTCGTCCAGCTCGGCCTTCTGGGCCTCGGAGAGGTAGTTCAGGTCGGCGTTCTGCTCCAGCAGTGCCTCGGGGCCGTCGGAGGTCAGGATGGTGCTCGTGGAGTCCAGCTCACCGGACTGGTAGGTGGCGCTGGCCAGCTGCTGGACCTTGCCGCGCAGCTCCTCGTAGCGCTCCTCCTCGTCCCCGACCTGCTCCTCGAGCTCCTCGTACAGGGCCTCGGCGACCTCGTGGTCCTCCTTGGCCTGGTTGTAGGTCTCGACGGCGGCCGCGGCCTCTTCGTTGAGCTCCTCGATCCGGTCCTCGACCTCGTCCTGGGTCGGCTCCGCGTAGGCGGTGCCCGGGGCGATGAGGGTACTCGCGACGACAGCGCTGATACCGGTCGTGGCTGCGATGCGGCGGGCTGTACGCCGACCACCGGGGTTCTTCATGGCGGTCCGCTCCTTGAGGTTGGGAAGTCCGCATAGGGGTGCTGGAGGACAGTGTCCGCGCGGAGGCGGGGCGGGTGAGTGTGCGGGTCCCGACCGGAGGGCGCAGATCCTGCCTTCGCTCCGATGGAGCACTCACGTTCGGGAAGAACCTAGCGGACCGCTCTGCTCGTCTCAACCACATCTGTGGGCACAACCCCCGAATCATGGGGGAACCCACCGTTCCCGCGGGGACGTTACGCCTGGAAGGAGCGGTCGGGGGCGGTGTGGCCCGGAACGTGCGGGCTTCTGTCCGCTGTGCGCCTCGCCACGCCCCGGCGGCGGCAGGAGGGGAGGCGCCGCTCCCCCCGGCCGGACCCTCGGAGGACCCGGCCGGGGGCGGAGGGCGGCTCAGCCGTGCGCCTCCAGGCGGCGCAGGAAGATCGCCGAGGGCACCGCGCGCGCACCCGCGCGCCGGACCGCGGACACGATCTCCTTGTCGGAGGTCACCACGGCGATCGGGCGTCCGGGCGGCTCCGCGCGCACCAGCCGCACGATCAGCTCGTCGGCGGTCTCCCCGGGGGCGCTGAAGAGCAGGCGCACCCGCCGGGTGGGGGCCGCCACGGGGGGAGCGTCGATGTCGGCGCCGTCGAACACGCACGTGATCTCGGCCTTGGTCCGGCTGGCCAACCCCTCCAGCGAGGCCATCAGCCGTGTGCGCTGGTCGGCCAGGGGGAGGGTCCCGTACCCGGTCTTGGTCACGTTGTAGCCGTCCACCAGGAGGTGGACCCGGGGCACCGTCAACAGGTGCTCCAGCAGGCCCGGGTCGTCGTCGGGCAGGCCGCCCAGCGACACCCGCCGCTGCTGCTCGGCCTCGGCGACCAGGTCCGCGGGGCTGTCCAGGGCCGCGGGCAGCGCCAGCTCCCTGCGCAGCCCGTGCGCGGATTCGACCAGCACGTCCAGCAGCACCCGGAGCCGGGCCTCGTCCGCGTTGCGTCCGGCGCGCACCGCGCGGCGGGCGTTCTCCACCTGCGCCTCGGCCGAGGCCAGCCGCGACCGCAGCCGCCGGTTCTCCGACTCCAGGGCGTTCATCTGCGTGGCCGACTCCGACTCGCGGTCGGAGGTCTCGGCCAGGACCCGTGCGGCCTCCGCCGCGGCGCCCTTGGCCCGCTGCCGCTCCGTGTGCACCTTGCGGCGCAGCTCGGCGATCTCCGTGCGCTGCTCCCTGAGCTGGGAGCGCAGCCGCTCCGTCTCCGACTGGTGCTCGCTCCTGGCCTCGTCCAGCTGGCGGCGCACGGAGTCCAGCGCCTCGGCCGCCTCGTCCACCTCCCTGGCGCCGGCCAGGCGCTCCAGCTCCAGGTGGACGTCCTCGATGATCTCCGGCCAGCCCTTGGGCCGCAGCAGGTACGCGCAGGCCGCCACCGCCACGGGGTCCGCGGCAGGGGGCACCACGCCCGAGTGCAGGCCCTCGGCCAGCTCCGGCCACACCTGCCGCACCCGGGCCGCGACCATGTCGCGGAAGCCGCCGTCGGTCTCCAGCTGGGCGGCGATCTGCGGGCCGGCGAGCCTGGCACGGCGGCGCGGCTCGAACTTGGCGACCCTGCGCAGCAGCGGGGGGAGTTCGCTCGCGCGCATGCCGCCCAGCACGTCGGAACCGTACTCGACGACCCGGGCGCGCACCGGCTCGGGCAGGGGGCGGCGCAGCCGCTCCCCGTCGCTGTCGGCGCCGGGCGTCACGTCGACACTCTCGTCGCGCGGGCCGGTGCCGTCGGAGTCGCCGCCCGCCTCGGGGCGGGCGCTCATGCCTGACCCGTCGGGCTCTCCGCCGAGGAACCGGTGGCCGACCGGTCGGCGTCGGGGCGGGCGATGACCTCGACGCTGTCGGTGGCGCCGCACCAGCGGCACTTCACGCGCTCGACCGTCTCCGAGAGCACGGTCCGCTCCTCGACGCGGCCCTCACCGGCCAGGTCCAGGTGGAGGTAGTCCTGCGAACGGGTCGTCCTGGTCACGTCGAACCGCGTGAGGTTCCCGCATCCGGTGCACCGCCACCGCTCCTTGTCACCCGGCATAGCGATCCCCACGGTTCCTCCTCGTGTCGTGCTCGTCACGGGGCCGCGGACCTTCCGGCCCCGTCCCCCACATCTTTCCATGTCGGGCAGGTCAGACCGTATCCCGACCGTTTTCGGTCGTCACCGCCGACTAGCCTGACCGCGTGGTTCGACAGTCCGCGGCGCCCGCCGGCGTCCAAACGAGCATCAGCGACCTCGGCACGCCCCTGGCCGCGGCGACGTTCGTCGTGCTGGACCTGGAGACCACCGGGACCAGCGCGTCCGCCGCCCGTGTCACGGAGGTCGGCGCGGTCAGGGTGCGCGGGGGAGAGGTCCTCGGCGAGTTCTCCACCCTGGTCGACCCCGGCGTGCCCGTCCCGGCCGCCATCACCCTGCTGACCGGGATCACCCAGTCCATGGTGGCGACCGCGCCCCCCATGGAGGAGGTCCTGCCCCGCGTCCTCGCGTTCCTCGACGAGGAGCCGGACACCGTCCTGGTCGCCCACAACGCCGCCTTCGACACCGGTTTCCTGAAGGCCGCGTGCGAGCGCCACGGGTCGGCCTGGCCCGGGTACCCGGTGGTGGACACCCTGCGCCTGGCCCGGGCGATCCTCCCGCGGAGCGAGACCCGCAACCACAGGCTCGCCACCCTCGCCGCGTTCTTCGGGGTTCCGGTCACCCCCAACCACCGAGCCCTGGACGACGCGCGGGCCACGGTCGGGGTCCTGCACGGGCTGATCGAGCGCCTCGGGCCGATGGGCGTGACCAGCGTGGAGGAGCTGCGCGCCGTCAGCAAGCCCGCCAGCCGGGCGCAGAAGGCCAGGCGGCACCTGGCGGAGGGCCTGCCGGAGGGCCCGGGCGTGTACGTGTTCACCGACGCGCGCGGGGCCGGCCTCTACGTGGGCAAGAGCAACAACCTGCGGCGGCGGGTCCGCTCCTACTTCACCGCGGCGGAGAGCCGCAGGCACATCCGCGAGATGGCCGCGCTGGTCGAGGGCGTCACCCCCATCGAGTGCGCCACCGAACTGGAGGCGTCCGTCCGCGAGCTGCGGATCATCGCCGAGCGCAAGCCCCCCTACAACCGGCGCTCCCGCAACCCCGAGCGCGCCTCGTGGGTCAAGCTCACCACCGACGCCTACCCGCGCCTGTCCGTGGTGCGGGCGGTCAAGGACGACGGGGCCCCCTACATCGGTCCCTACGCCTCGGCCAGGGACGCCGAGCAGGCCAAGGAGGCCCTGCTCCACACGTTCCCGCTGCGGCAGTGCACGCACGCCTTCTCCGAGAGCAGGAGGATCGACCCGTGCGTCCTGGCCCAGCTGGGACGCTGCGGCGCCCCCTGCGACGGCACCGAGGCGCTCGAGGCCTACACCGTCCACGCCGACGCCGCGCGCGAGGCCATGACAGGGGACCCCGCCGCCGTCGTCTCGGCGCACACCTCGCGCATCGCCGAACTCGCCGGAGCCCTGCGCTACGAGGAGGCCGCAGCCCTCCGCGACCGCCTCGCCGCCTTCCTGCGCGGCGCCCGGCGGGCCCAGCGGCTGTCGGCCCTGGCCTCGGTGGCCCAGGTGGTCGCCTCCCGGCGCTCCGCCACGGGCTGGGAGACCTGCGTGGTCCGCCACGGGCGCCTCGCGGCCAGCGCGGTCCTGCGGCCGGGCACCGATCCGACCGCGTTCCTGGCCTCGCTCCTGGCGACCGCCGAGTACGTCCCTCCGGGGTACGGGCCGAGCCCCAGGGCCCTGCCCGCGGAGACCGAGCTCGTCCTGGACTGGCTGACCGACCCCGCGACGAGGCTCGTCGACATCGACGGGGTCTGGACATGCCCGTTGCGGAGCGCGGAGGCGCACACGGAGATGACACACTGGGCGCATGGCCGCGCTTCCGCTCAATGACGACTACCCCGTCCGCCGCGCCCCCGTCGTCGCGTACACGCTGATCGCGGTCAACGTCCTCGTCTACCTGCTGTCCCCCCAGGCCGCCACGGCCGTCTGGTACCCGGTCGACATGGTGGGCCGCTTCTGCGCCATCCAGGACTACTTCATGCGCTGGGGCGCGGTGCCCGCCGAGATCCTCGGACAGGTGGACCGGGTCCCGCACGCGGTGCCCGAGTGCGGGTCGGTGGACGGCAAGTCCGTGTGGTTCTCGGTGCTCAGCTCGATGTTCGTGCACGCCGGCGCCATGCACCTGCTGGGCAACATGGTCTACCTGTTCGTCTTCGGCCCCGTCGTGGAGGACCGCATCGGCCGCGTCCGCTTCCTGCTGCTGTACGCGGTCACCGGGGTGGCGGCGGCCTACGGCTTCTCCCTGGTGGAACCCGGGGGGGAGATGCCCATGGTGGGAGCCTCGGGCGCCATCTCCGGCGTGCTCGGCGCCTACCTCGTCGTGCAGTTCCGCAGCCGGGTCACCACACTGGTGTTCGTGGTGATCCCGATGCGCCTGCCGGGGTGGGCCCTGGTCGGAAGCTACTTCGTGCTTCAGTATCTTCTCTACGTCACCACATCGAACTCCCCCGGCGCCGGGAGCGGAGTCGCCTACGCGGCGCACGTGTACGGGTTCATCGCCGGGGTGATCGCGGGACTGGTGGTCTACCGGCTGCGATGGCGCTCCGGGACGCGGCTCTCCGACGTCTACTAGGGGCGCCCCGCGCGGCCGGGGCCGCCTTCCCGCGGCCAACCGCCCTGGAGGCACAGTGATCACCGCGATCGTCATGATCAAGGCCGACGTCAACCGCATCCCCGAGGTCGCCGAGGCGATCGCGGAGATCGACGGGGTGAGCGAGGTCTACTCGGTCACCGGGGGCGTCGACCTCATCGCCATGGTGCGCGTGCGCCGGCACGAGGACCTGGCGGAGGTGATCCCGGGGCGGGTCAACAAGGTTCCCGGGGTGCTGTCCTCCGACACCCACATCTCCTTCCGCGCCTACTCCAAGCACGACCTGGAGTCCGCCTTCGCGATCGGCTGGTAGGGGCCGGTGGCATCTTCCTGGGACCCCTCGGCGCCCGGTGTGCTCCGGCTCCCCTCGGGGGCGCTGGTCCGCGGCCGGGGCCTGCGCCGCCCGCTCCCGGAGGGCCCCGCGCCCTCCTTCGCCGTGTACCTGCTCGGGCAGGAGCCGCCCCCCGTGCCCTGGGAGGCGCGCTGGGTGAGGTGGAGGGACTTCGGTCTGCCGTCCGACCCGGCCGGCCTGCGCGGCGCCCTGCGGGAGGCGCTGGAGCGGGCCGGGGCCGACAGGGTCGAGGTCGCCTGCTCGGGCGGACGGGGGCGGACCGGCACCGCGCTGGCCTGCCTCGCCGTCATGGACGGGGTGCCCGCCGGGGAGGCGGTGGCCTACGTTCGGGAGCACTACTCGCCGCGCGCGGTGGAGACCCCGTGGCAGCGGCGCTTCGCGCGCCGCTTCGGGTGAGCGGCGGGCCCGCGGCCGGACGCGGGGGCGGGCGCCGGGGATCCCGGCCACCCGCCCCCGCGGCAGGGCGGGGCACGGGGCCCGGCCGCCGCGTCCTCAGGCCGCCTTGGCGTGGCTCTGGCTGATCTCCACCCAGTTCTCCAGGGTGCGCTCGGCCGCTCCGGAGTCGACGGCGGCGGCCGCCCGCGCGTACCCGGCGCCCACGGCGTCCAGCAGCGGCCCCTCCACGCCGTCCACGGCGGCCAGCGCGGCGCCCGCGTTGAGCAGCACCGCGTCGCGCACCGGCCCGGGGCGCCCGGCGACGAGGTCGCGCACCGCCTGGGCGTTGAACTCCACGTCCCCGCCGCGCAGGTCCTCGGCCCCGGACCGGGCGATGCCCAGGTCGGCCGGGTCCAGGGTCTCCCTGCGGGCCGAGCCGTCGCGCACCACCCACACCGTGGACGTGGTCGTCGTGGTCAGCTCGTCCAGGCCGTCGTCGCCCCGGAACACCAGCGCGGAGGAGCCGCGGCGCGCGAACACGCCGGCGATGACCTCGCACATGCGCTCGTCGAAGACGCCGATCGCCGAGGCCGTCGGCTGCGCGGGGTTGGTCAGCGGCCCCAGGAAGTTGAACACCGTCGGCACGGCCAGCTCGCGGCGCGGCTTGGCGGCGAAGCGCAGGGACGGGTGGAACAGGGGCGCGAAGCAGAAGGTGATGCCCGCCTCCTCGGCCACCCGCGCGGTCAGCGCCGGGGGCAGGTCCAGGACCACCCCGAGCCGCTCCAGCACGTCGGCGGTGCCGCAGGAGGAGGACGCGGCCCGGTTGCCGTGCTTGACCACGCGCGCGCCCGCCGCGGAGGCCACGATCGCCGCCATCGTGGAGACGTTCACGGTGTGCGCCCGGTCGCCGCCGGTGCCGACGATGTCCAGGGTCGGCCCGGGCACGCTCACGCGCACGGCGTTGTCGAGCATGCCCTGGGCCAGGCCGGTCACCTCGGACACGCTCTCGCCCTTGGCGCGCAGCGCGATGGCGAACCCGGCGATCTGGGCGTCGGTCGCCGACCCCGACATGATCTCGTTCATCGCCCAGACGGTGTCGGCGCTGCTGAGGGTGACACCGCCGAGCAGGGCGGTGATGAGGTTCGACCAGGTCCGCTCGGTGACGGCGGACGGTTCGGAGGCGGGGGCGGGCGAGGCAGGGGCGTTCATTCTGGTGACTCCACGGTGAGGAACGGGCGTAGGGACCCGGGGAGGCGGCGCACGGCGGAGGGGTTCCGCGTGCGCGGCGCCGGGGCGGCGGCCCGCCTCCGCGCGGCGGCCCTCACGGGCGCCGGCGGACGAGCGGGCGGGCCGCCCTCAGGCCCCCGGGGACGGGGACGGGGCGCGGCCGCGCCATCGCCCGATGTCGGCGCCGTGGTTGAGGGACCCGCCCACCACGAGGCGGCGGCGCATGTCCCGCTCGCCGCTGTCGTCCACCACGCGTCCGCCTCCCACCCGGATCACCCGCTGAGGGCCGCGACCCGCCGGCGCATCAGCTCGGCCAGCGACTCGGCGAGCGCGACGGGGTCGATCGGGTGGCTGACGACCTGCTCGGCCTGCGACCAGGTCGCGAGCCAGCCGTCGTCGCGGCGGCCCACCAGGAGCAGGACCGGCGGGCAGCGGTAGATCTCGTCCTTGATCTGGCGGCACAGGCCCATCCCGCCGACGGGGGAGGCCTCGCCGTCGAGGACGGCCACGTCGATCGCCGCGGCCGGGTCGGTGTCCTCCAGTTTGCGCAGGACGACGGGCGCGGTCGCGCACTCGACGAACTCCACCCGGGGGACGTCCGCCGCGGGGCGGCGGCCGATCGCCAGCCGGACCTGCTCACGGGTGTCGGCGTTGTCGCTGTAGACCAGCACGCGCATCCTGGCACCCGTGTCCGTACCGCTGACCACCATCGCGCAACCGTCCCATCGCGTCTGTCCGCGGCCGCCGCCGTGGGGGGTGCGGCCGAGGCGTTCGTTGGCTGTATGCCTATGACTGTATTGCCTCGTGGCCCCGCTGCCCAGGAGAACCGGCGGGTCCTTCGGGCGGCTGAGACCTTCGACACCACAGGATGCCAGTACCTCGGAGGGGTTCGCCCACCCGCCCCGGGCGCGGCGTTGTCCAACAGTGATCGTTTCGATACCTGGGCGTTGGCCGTGGTGGGTTGGAGTGGTGGGAGGAGGGGTACGAATCGCCTCAGCCGCCCAGGATCGCGCTTTTCGGCCCCCGAGGGCGCGGCGGATGCGGACCCGCGGTGCCCGAGCCGCTACAGTAACGCCCGAGTCACGGCGTGAGGGCCGTGGCGGCGGTCCGAGGCAGGCCATATCGGGACTGAACCGCCTCCTTACGGGGGGTCGAGTACGGACCTCCGCGAGATGCCGTAATAATGCTCCCGTGGCGACAGCAACCGCGAACCCAAAAACAGCACCGACACCAGCACATGGTGCGGCAAAGCGTCCTGACCTGGTGAGCGTTGGCACCATCGTGTGGTTGGCCAACGAGCTCATGTTCTTCGCTGCGCTGTTCGCGATGTACTTCACCATCCGATCGGTGACCAATGGAAACCCCGACCTCGGGGCATGGCCGGCGACCCACCTGAACGTTCCGTGGGCGACGACCATCACCGTGGTCCTCGTGGCTTCGAGCTTCACCGCGCAGGCCGGCGTCTGGGCCGCAGAGCGCGGCGACGTCAAGAAGCTGCGCATGTGGTTCTTCGTGACGTTCTTCATGGGACTGTTCTTCATCCTGGGACAGGCCTACGAGTACTACGAGCTCATCGTCCACGAGGGCCTGACTCTTCAGTCGAACGCCTACGGGTCGATGTTCTACCTGACCACGGGCTTCCACGGACTCCATGTCATCGGTGGGCTGATCGCGTTCCTCATCATGCTGGGACGCACGTACGCCGCGAAGCGCTTCACCCACCAGCAGGCAACCAGCGCGATCGTCGTGTCCTACTACTGGCACTTCGTCGACGTCGTCTGGGTCGCTTTGTTCTTCACCATCTACTTCATCCAGTAACCCGAAACGGGGAAACCGTGAAATGGATTACCGCGCGGCGACGGCATCCCCTTGCGGGGTATGTCGTCGTCATCCTCGCGCTAGCCCTGTTCGGGGTGGGGTATGCCGCCCTGGCACCCACCGCGGACCAGGCCCAGGCGCAGACTCTCGCCGCTGACGTCCCGTCACCGGATGACGTGGACATCGCCGAGGGCAAGACCGTCTTCGACCAGACGTGCGCGAGCTGCCACAACTACGACGGGAGCGGCAGCTACGACGCCGAGGGGAACGTGACCAACGGTCCCGACCTCCGCGACGTCGGCCCCGCGGCCATCGACTTCCAGGTCAGCACCGGGCGCATGCCGTCCATGGACCCGAGCAGCCAGATGCCGCGCAAGCCCATGGCCATGTCCGAACAGGACCTGGCCAACCTGATCGCGTACTACAACGCGGAGATCAGGAACGGCGAGAGCGGCGCCGAGGTGCCCTACGAGGTCCCGGACTCCGAGCCCAACCGCGCGGACTTCGAGGACGAGACGGCGTACGAGGCGGCCGTCGAGGAGTGGGAGTCCGAGTACGACTCCTACATCGAGGGCGCCGAGGACACCGACATGGGCATGAAGCTCTACCTGACCAACTGTGCGCACTGCCACAGCTGGTCCGGTGGCGGCGGCGCCCTCACGGACGGCCGCTGGGCCCCCGAGATCCACGACGCCTCCCCGCGCGAGATCTACGAGGCCATGGTCAGCGGCCCCGGCGCCATGCCGATGTTCAGCGACGGCGCCATCACCCCCGAGGAGAAGCACGAGCTCATCTCCTACGTGAAGACCCTCCAGGCGGAGCCGAACGCCGGCGGCGTCTTCGACCTCCAACGGATCGGCCAGGTCGCCGAGGGCTTCATCGGGTGGGTCGTCGGCCTGGCCCTGATCGTCGCCTGCGCGATCTGGATCACCGCGAAGCAGCGTGCACATGACTGAGAACGACAACAACGACAACAACGAGGCCGGGGCCCACACGCCTGAGCGCGTGGTGGGGACCCCGACGGCCGCCGCGGAGGAACGCGTGGTGACCGAGTCCTCCGCCGGGGCGCCCGAGGAGCACGCCGGCCCCTACCGGGCGTCGGAGACCCACGCGCGCCCGGAGGAGGTCCAGCGCCGCGGCGAGAAGGCCGCGTCCGCCTGGTTCATCATCGCCTTCCTCGGCGGTATCGGCTTCCTCGTCTCCTACTTCCTGTTCCCGCCCAACGCGGCGGGCGAGCCCGCGATCGCCGACCCGCAGATCGGCCAGTACTCGAACATGCTGCTCGGTGGCACGCTCACCGTCGCCATGTTCGGTATCGGCGCGGGCATGACGGTCTGGGCGCGCCAGGTGATGCCCCACTACGAGGTGCACTCGCCCTACGACGACCTGGCGTCCGACGAGAAGGAGAAGGGCTCCTTCAGCGACTTCTTCATGAAGAGCGCCGACGAGAGCGGCTTCACCAAGCGCCCGCTCATGCGGCGCACGCTCATCCTCGCGATGGTCCCCCTGGGCCTGGCCCCGATCGTGCTGCTGCGCGACACCGGCCCGCTGCCCGGGGACAAGCTGAAGCACACCCCGTGGGAACCCGGGATGCGCATGTTCGTCGAGGGGACCCACCGCGAGATCCGCGCGGAGGACCTGGAGAACGACCCGTACGGGATGATCTCCGCCCTTCCCGCGATCGACGACGGGCACCACCCGCACGGCATGAGCCTCACCGACCAGGCGAAATCCGTGATCCTGTTGATCAAGATCCCGGAGAACGACTGGAAGGAGGGCATGACCGAGCCGATCGAGGGGACCGATGAGACGCGTCTGAACTGGACGCACAACGGGATCATCGCCTACTCCAAGATCTGCACCCACGTGGGCTGCCCCGCAGCCCTGTACGAGCGCACGACGCACCGCATCCTGTGCCCGTGCCACCAGTCAACGTTCGACGCTGCGGACGCCGCCAAGGTCGTCTTCGGACCGGCGCACCGCGCTCTGCCGCAGCTTCCCATCAGCGTCGACGATGAGGGCTACCTCATCGCGACCGGCGACTTCACGGAGCCGACCGGTCCGACGTTCTGGGATTATGCGAAGGACTAGTCGATGAGTAAGACCACGCAAGCACCCAAGGCGCTGCGCGGCGTCGGAAACTTCATCGACGACCGCTTCCACCTGGCCAAGACCGGTGAGAAGAACCTCCGCAAGGTCTTCCCTAACCACTGGTCCTTCATGCTGGGCGAGATCGCGCTGTACTCGTTCATCATCCTGCTCGTCACCGGCGTCTTCCTCACGCTCTGGTTCAAGCCGAGCATGCTGGAGGTCGTCTACGACGGCTCCTACGAGCGCCTCCAGGGCGTTCCCATGTCGGAGGCGTACGCCTCCACGCTGTTCATCGACTTCGATGTGCGTGGCGGCTTCCTCGTCCGGCAGATCCACCACTGGGCCGCCCTGATCTTCCTGGCGGCGATCGTGGTGCACATGCTCCGCGTGTTCTTCACCGGTGCGTTCCGCAAGCCGCGCGAGATCAACTGGCTGATCGGCATCGCGATCTTCGCGCTGTCGATCATCGAGGGCCTCTTCGGCTACTCCCTGCCGGACGACCTGCCCTCGGGCATGGGCGTGCGGATCCTCCAGGGCGTGATCCTGGCGCTGCCGCTGGTGGGCACGTACGTGTCGATGTTCCTCTTCGGCGGGGAGTTCCCCGGCGAGGACATCATCACCCGGCTGTACATGCTGCACGTGCTGGCGATCCCGGCGGTGCTCCTGGCCCTGATCGTGGCGCACTTCATGATCCTGTGGCACCAGAAGCACACGCAGTACCCGGGAATCGGGCGCACGGAGAAGACAGTGGTGGGAACGCCCATGTTCCCCGCGTTCGCGGTCAAGGCCGGCGGGTTCTTCTTCTTCACGTTCGCCGTGATCGCGGGTCTGAGCGCGTTCGTGCAGATCAACCCGATCCACCTGTTCGGGCCCTTCACGCCGACGTCCATCACCTCCGGGCTCCAGCCCGACTGGTACATGGGCTTCCTGGAGGGGTCGCTGCGCATCTTCCCGAACACCTTCGACTTCAGCGTCTTCGGTTACGCGGTGCCGATCGCGGTGCTCGTCCCGGGGCTCGGGGTCATGGGCATGCTCTTCGTCCTGCCGGGCGCCTGGCCGTTCGTCGAGCAGTGGATCACCGGGGACAAGCGCGTCCACAACGTGGCCGACCGTCCGCGCAACGCGCCGGTCCGCACCGGGCTGGGCGTCGCGGGCATGACCGCCTACGGCGTGCTCTGGCTCGCCGGGTCCAACGACATCCTGTCGGAGACCTTCTCGATCGACCTGTACCTGACCACGTACATCTTCCGTGTGCTGGTCTTCGTGGGGCCGGTCGTGGCGTTCATCGTCACCAAGCGGATCTGCCTGGGCCTCCAGCGCAGGGACCGCGACACCCTGGAGCACGGCTACGAGAGCGGCACCATCCGGCAGCTCCCCAGCGGTGAGTTCATCGAGGTCCACAAGCGCAACTCCGAGGAGACCACCGAGGTGCTGGAGAGCAAGCCGCTCATCGGCTCCACGGCCCTCGCGGACGACGCGGACGTCGACGACAAGGGGGTGGAGAACCCCGAGTCCCGCAAGGGCATGGGCAAGCTCCGCCGCGCCCTGGCCCACTGGTACACCAAGGACAACGTGTCCATCGACGGTGTCGAGGCGCACAGCGGCCACCACCTCCACCACTCCGCACCGGAGGGTGAGAAGGAGTCCGCGCACTAGGACGCCTCCTGTTCGACGGACCCGGCCGCACCGCGCGGCCGGGTCCGTCGCGTTCTCGCCCTCCCACCGGCGGGGCGCGGCCGGGGCGGGGCGGCCCCCAACGGCCCCGTGAGCCCCCGGGAGACGTCCGGGCGGCCCTCCCCTCCGGAAGGGTGGCCGGTGGTGCACAGCCGCGGACAGGGCGGCGGCCCCGTCCGTGCGGGACGCACCGCCGCCGACCCCCGCGGGTGCGGGACGGAGAACCCCGGTCCCACCAGGGTTTCGGCGGCGGCTCCGCCGTCCCGCACGGGTGCGGGACGGCGCTCCGGGCCCGGGGGAGGCGCACACGGAGAAGGGGGCCGACCGCCTCCCGGCGGCCGGCCCCCTTCCGGAGCCCTGGGGATCAGGCGCCGTAGATGTCGTCGATCTCCTTGCTCCACTGCTTGCTGACCACGTGCCGCTTGACCTTCAGGGAGGCGGTCATCTGGCCGCTCTCCTCGGTGAAGTCGCTGGGCAGGATCTTGAACTTCTTGATGCCCTCGGCCTTGGACACCGCGTTGTTGGCGTTGTCCACGGCCTCCTGGACGGCGGCGTTGAGGTCCGGGTCCCCGGTCAGGTCCGCGATCTCGCCGGTCTTGCCGTTCGCCTCCTTCCACTGCGCGAACGACTCCGGGTCGATCGTGATCAGCGCGGCGATGAACTTGCGGTTGTCGCCGACCACCATGCACTGGCTGACCAGGGCGTTGGCGCGGATGCGGTCCTCCAGGACGGCAGGGGCGACGTTCTTGCCGCCCGCCGTCACGATGATCTCCTTCTTGCGTCCGGTGACGCTCAGGAAGCCGTCGTCGTCGAGGGTGCCGAGGTCGCCCGTGCGGTAGAAGCCGTCCTCGGTGAAGGCCTCCTTCGTGGCCTTCTCGTTCTGCCAGTAGCCGACCATGATGTGGTCGCCCTTGAGGAGGATCTCGCCGTCGTCGGCGATCTTCACGGTGGTGCCGGGCAGGGGCTGGCCCACGGTGCCGATCTTGTTGAACTCGGGGCTGTTGACCGAGGTCGGCGCGGTCGTCTCGGTGAGGCCGTAGCCCTCGATGATGGTGAAGCCGATGCCGCGGAAGAAGTGGCCGAGGCGGGCGCCCAGGGCCGAGCCGCCGGAGACGGCGTAGTCGGCGTTGCCGCCGAGTGCGGCGAGCAGCTTGCCGTAGACCAGCTTGCCGAACAGCTTGTGCTTGAGCTTCAGCCCGAGCGGGATCTGCCCGGTGGGGAGCGCCTTGCTGTAGGCGATGGCGGTCTCGGCGGCGGCGTTGAAGATCTTGCCCTTGCCCTCGGCCGTCGCCTTCTGCTCGGCCTTGGTGTAGACCTTCTCGAACACGCGGGGGACCGCGAGGAGGAAGGTCGGCCGGAAGACGGAGAACTGCTCGATCAGCTCCGGACCGGTGGACGGGAAGTGGCCGAGGGTCGCCTTGCCCTCGACGACCATCACCTGGACGAAGCGGGCGAAGACGTGGGCCAGGGGCAGGAAGAGGAGGGTGGAGGGGTTCTCCTTCCCGCGCAGCACCTGCTTGGCGGGGCCCGCGAGGGCGTTGTGGGCGATGAAGAGGAAGTTGCGGTGCGTGAGCTTGCAGCCCTTCGGGCGGCCGGTGGTGCCCGAGGTGTAGATGAGGGTGGCGATGTCGTCGACCTTGACGGCGGTGCGTCGCTTCTCCAGCGCCTCGTCCGCGACCTCGGTCCCGCTGGAGCGCAGCTCCGCGAACTCGGGGCCGTCGAAGCGCCAGACGGGGCCGAGGGCGGGAGCCTTGGCGCGGATCGACTCGACGCGCTCCGCGTGGTCCCCGGTCTCCACGAAGGCGGCCTTGGCGGCGGAGTCGGAGAGGATCCACTCGATCTGCTCGGCGGAGGAGGTCTCGTAGATCGGGACGGTCACACCGCCGACGGACCAGATCGCGTAGTCGACGACGGTCCACTCGTAACGGGTACGCGACATCAGGGCGACGCGGTCCCCGTGCTCGACGCCCGCGGCGATCAAGGCCTTGGCGTACGCGGCGATGTCGCCGTGCAGCTCCGCGACGGTGACGTCGCGCCACTGGCCGGACTCCTGCCGGCGGGCGGCGACGGCTGAGGGCTCGCCGACCGCGCGCGCGTAGAGCGTGTCGGTCAGGCGCGCGTCGTCGGAGATCTCAGCCTTCGCGGGAGAGCTGTATTCGCGCACGTGGTGCTCCTGGACGTGTACGGGTTCTGGATAAGTGGGGACGTGACGACCGTAACAACAGAATGCTACTCATGAGTAGAACGTGTTGCCGTTCGGTATCCAACGGTGATCCGGAGCCGAGGCGTGGCAGGGAGTGAACGCGCTGTTCAGCGTGGTGTCCCCCTGTCGCCAGGCGTGTCGGGTCCGAGTCCCTGAAGTGTCGTGCGGTACGCGGGCCCGTCCGGTCCGACGGCGTGCGGCGCCCTCGGGGGAATCGGAAGTGCGCAGGTCAGGAGGGTGATTTCGCTGACTTCGCGTACGCACGCGAGACTATACGCCTGCCATGGTCTTTGTGCACATCACGTTAACTCTGTGTCATATGACTTGTATGAGGCGTTTCGTCGCGCTCGGAAGGCGGAAACCCCACCGTCCGCGACAACGCCGGGGGAGCCCCGGCTCATCCCTGGCCCGTCCCTGAACCTGCCCTGAGAAAGCCCGCCGGGCGCACCGGGTCCGGTTACCGTGAAGCCAGGAACACGGCGCGAGGAGAGGAAGCGGACATGGCGGAGAACACCGGTCGCGACGGCGGTTCGGGTGCGGGAAGGGGGGACGCCCCGGACCTCATCGACGACGCGCTGAGGCTGGTCGACACCCTCCAGCGCAGACTCCTGGTGGCCGGGGTGAAGCGCGGGGTCGGCGCCGTCACCTCTGCGCCCCCGGCCAAGGGGGACGTGTGGGAGGAGGCGATCCGGCTGGAGAGCGAGGAGGAGCGGCCCCCGCTGGAGGAGGTCCTCGACATCGTGCGCAGGTCCGCCCCCGAGGTCGCCGGTCACCTGGGGCGCGCCGGACTGGCCGCCTTCGACGCCCTCGGTCGCACCTGGGGCGTGGTCGAGCGCTCCCTGGAGCAGGGGCGCGCGGACGACGCGGGGCGTCGTGAGGCCGGGAAGGACCCCGCCGCCGAGCCGCCGGCCCCCTCCTCGTCCTCCCCGGCCCCGGTGCAGGACGGCGCCCCGGAGACCGCGGACGGGCAGGCCGGGGCGGGGGAGCGGGGTTAGCCCGGCGGCTTTCGCTCCCGGGGTGTCGGGGGTCGCGTCCGGCCTGGTTTAATCGAATGGTTTACACCATTTGAAAACCCTCTGCCATGAACCTTGAGACTTATGTCAGAGTTCGGGCGTAAGTGCGAAGGAGCAGCCCCCATGCTGACCATCGGCGTAGACATCGGCGGAACCAAGGTCGCCGCCGGGGTCGTCGACCGCGACGGGCAGATCCTCGACAAGGTCAAGTACCCCACCCCCGCCGCCGACCCGGAGGGCCTGGCCGACGTCGTCGCCAAGGCCGTCGCCGAGCTGTGCGGCAGGCAGGAGCCGGAGTCCGTCCGGGCCGTCGGCGTGGGCGTGGCCGGGTTCGTCGACGAGGACCGCGCGACCATCCAGGTGGCGGTCAACCTGGGGCTGCACGACGAACCCCTCAAGGAGCGCGTCCAGGAGCGCGTCGGCCTGCCGGTGGTCATCGAGAACGACGCCAACGCCGCGGCCTGGGCGGAGGCCCGGTTCGGCGCCGGTCGCGGCAGCGACCACATCGTCTGCGTCACCCTGGGCACCGGCATCGGCGGGGGCCTGGTCATGGGCGGGGCCCTGCACCGCGGCCGCTTCGGCGTGGCCGCCGAGGTCGGCCACTACCGGATGGTTCCGCACGGGCGCCGCTGCGCCTGCGGCAACCACGGGTGCTGGGAGCAGTACGCCAGCGGCCGGGCCCTGGTGGCGGAGGGGCAGGACCGCGCCCGCACCGACCCCCGGGCCGCCGAGCGCATGCTCAAGCTGGCCGACGGGGTCGTCGAGCAGGTGGAGGGGCACGTCATCACCCAGGCGGCCCTGGAGGGCGACCAGGCCGCGCTGGAGTGCTTCGGGATCGTCGGGGAGTGGGTCGGGCTGGGACTCGCGGACCTGGCCGCCATCCTGGACCCGGAGTGCTTCGTCCTGGGCGGCGGGGTCTCCGACGCCGGGTCGATCCTGCTGGACCCGGTCCGCGCCTCCTTCGCCCGGCACGTGTCGGGCCGGCCCGGCCGGCGCCTGGCCGAGGTGCGCCTGGCCGAACTGGGCGGGGAGGCCGGCATCGTCGGAGCCGGGGACCTCGCCCGCCACTGACCCGCCACGCCCCGGCCCCGGGCCGCCGAGGCCGACGCACGTACGGAGCGGGTCCCCGTGCCGCCACGGGGACCCGCTCCGTACGTCGTGGGGAAGGACTACTCCTTCGCGTCGTCGCCGCCGCTGCCCCGCGCGGCCCGCTTCTCCTCCTTGCGGGCCCGGCGCTCCTCCTTGCGGCGCTCGCGCTCGGCGCGCCTGCGGTCCTTGTCGCCGGCGTGCTGCTCGCGCCGCGCCTCCTTGGCCTCGGCCTCCAGCTCCGCCTTGATCGACTGCGCGTAGCGGTCCACGTACTCCTGGCCGGACAGCTCCATCAGCGCGTACATGATCTCGTCGGTGACGGCCCGCAGTACGCGCGGATCCGTCTCCATGCCCTCGTAGCGGGAGAAGTCCAGCGGCTTGCCGAACTTGACCTTGGGGCGCACGCCCAGCTTGGGGACGGTGCGGCCGGGAGGCATGATCTTCTCCAGGTTGATCATCGCCATCGGCACCACGGGGGCCTTGGACTCCAGGGCCAGCCGCGCCACGCCGGTACGGCCGCGGTACAGCTTGCCGTCCGGGGAGCGGGTGCCCTCCGGGTAGATGCCCAGCAGGTCGCCGCGCTTGAGCACCCGCAGGCCGGTGCGCAGCGCCGCCTCGCTCGCCTTGCCGCCGGACCGGTCGATCGGGATCTGGCCCACGCCGGTGAAGAACGCCCGGCTCAGCAGCCCCTTCACGCCCGTGCCGGTGAAGTACTCGGACTTGGCCAGGAAGGTGATCTTGCGCGGCAGCGGCAGCGGACCGAAGAAGTGGTCCGAGAAGGACAGGTGGTTGCTGACCATGATCGCCGGACCGCGCCGCGGCACGTTCTCCACGCCCTCCGCGCGCGGCTGCCACAGCACGGCCAGGATCGGCCCCAGGAACGCCTTGACCACCCAGTAGAACATCGCTCAGATCACCCCTGCACACGCGGGGAGGACTGGGCAGGGCCTGCCACGATTCACTGTCCCGCTCGACCGACATTGCCAGAAGGGCTCGCGCCCCGGGAGGACGTCGGAGCCGCCGCCTGACGTGCGCCATCCTCCCACCGTGCGGGGGCAACTGCCAAAGCGCCCCCAAACGGGCTCTCGGCCCGACCCAGTCGAGGATACTCAGTCGGCCCCCGCGGTGCGCTGTGCCCCTCTCGTCCCCGGAGGCCGGGGCGTTAGTGTGCACCCATGACAAACACTCCGCCGAGCGGCTAGCCTCACGGCTGGAGTCGGGGGCCTGGACGCCCGGCGGCGCCCGGTCCACGGCCGACGCCGGCACCGCCGACACCGACGCGTACCGCACGATCCCCTGGAGCCGCTCCGTGAGACCGACCGACACCGTACCCCTCATCCCCGGGGCGGAGCCCTTCAGCCACCGCGGGTCGGAGGTCGGCGTACTGCTCTGTCACGGATTCACCGGGTCCCCGTACTCGATGCGCCCCTGGGGGGAGCACCTCGCCGCTGCGGGGTACAGCGTGGAGATCCCCCTCCTGCCCGGGCACGGCACGGTCTGGCAGGACATGAACCTCACCACCAGCGACGACTGGTTCGCCGAGGCCGAACGGGCCCTGCTGGACCTGGCCTCGCGCTGCGAGGAGGTGTACGTCATGGGGCTGTCCATGGGCGGGGCCCTCACCCTGCGCCTGGCCCAGGAGCACCCGGACCTCGTGCGCGGGGCGGTGCTGGTCAACCCGTCCCTGGCCCTGGAGGACGCGAGGCTGCCGTTCATCGCGCCGGTCCGCCGCCTCGCCTCGCGGATCATGCCCTCCACGCCGGGGCTCTCCAGCGACGTCTCCAAGGACGACACGACCGAGGGCGGGTACGACAGGGTCCCCACCGCGGCCGCCGCGACACTCCCGAAGCTGTGGCGCGCAGTTCAGGAGGGCATGTCCGGTTTGCGAGCGCCGATTCTGGCCTATCGCAGTACCCAGGACCACGTCGTCGGACCGCGGAGTCTGCGTATCCTCGCTAGGAGAGCGGTCAACACCCGGCTGACGATCCACCTGCTGCACGACAGCTACCACGTGGCGACCCTCGACCATGACGCCGCCGCCATCTTCGACGGAAGCCTCGCCTTCGTGCGGGAGCACCGTAGAAGCGGGGAAGGAGCCGACCGATGACGCAACGTCGGGGTAACGGCCTGCTCGCCGACGCCTACGTGCCCCTCATCCTGCTCGCGCCCTCGCACGCCGACACGATGCTGGAGGCGCTGCGACGCAGCGGGATCGCCGCCTACGCGGTGCCCCTGAACGAGGACGTCCTGGATCCGTCCGGGGGCGGGGCCGACGACCCGCCCACCGACCACCTCTACGTGGACGCCGAGGAGCGGGCCGCGGCGGAACGGGTCCTGGGCGCCGAGCTGCCCGACCTGGGCCACTCCGACCCGGACCTGCTCGCACCGCACGGGGACTCCAGGCCCGAGGCCGACGGCGCGGAGGGCGGGGCCGCCCCCGACGCCCAGGCCGACGGCCCCGCGGGCGGCGACCTGCTCGACGGGCCGCTCGGCGACCCCGACGCCGCGCAGGCCAGGTCCTCCGACGAGGACCACGTCTGGAACGACCTGGTGGCGCGCTTCTACGACGAGGACGCCTCCGACCGGCCCACCCGCACGGCCTGGCCGGACGCAGAGAACCTCGGGGCCTCCGACCGGCGCGAGGACGCCGGGCCCGGGGGAGGCGGCGCCCCCGACGGCGACCTGCTCGCCGGAGGCCCTCCCGACGCAGCCGGGGAGGACGACGAGGACGAGGACGCGCGGCGCCGGGCCGAGGCGGAGCTGGAGGGCCACTACGAGCCCCCGCCCCCGCCTCCCCTGCTCAAGGGCGACCGGGTCGGCATCGCCGCCTGGTTCGGGCTGCTGGGCGGACCCGTGCTGGTGTTCGGCGCGGCGTTCGCCGGCATCTCCCTGCCGAACTGGATGATGTTCCTCGCCGTGGTGGCGTTCCTCGCCAGCTTCGTCGTGCTCATCCTGCGCATGACCGACTCGCGGCCGCCCGGGGACAACGGGCCGGACAACGGGGCGGTGGTCTGACCACTGGGCTTCGACGTCCCCCTCTGGCGCGCGTTCGCCGTCTTCCGCGCCGCGACCCTGGTCTACTCCCTCGTCCTCCTGGTCCAGAACCACGGAGCCCTGACCAGGCCCTGGGTCGCGTGGACGGTCCTGGCGGCCATGGCCGTGTGGACCGTGGCCGCCACCTACGGCTACGCGCGCCCCGAGCTCCGCACCTGGCGCCTGCTCACCGCCGACCTGGCCGTCGCGTTCGCCTGCATGTTCGCGACGGCCGCCGCCGCCACGCCCTTCTACCTCACCCAGGCCCCGCCCCTGAGCGGCTACTGGTTCGCGGGGGCGGCGCTCTCCGCCGCCGTCATCTGGGGACGGCGCGGAGCCGGTGTCGTCGCCCTCCTCTACGGCTTCGCCGACCTCACGCTGCGCGTCGTCATGGACGCGAACATCACCGCCGCCACCGCACGGGGGGTCGTGCTCCTGCTGCTGGCGTCCCTGGTCGTCGGGTACATGGCCAAGGTCGCCGAACAGGCGGAGCGGCGCTTCGCCCAGGCGGTCTCCCTGGAGGCCCGCCTCCGTGAGCGGGAGCAGCTCGCCCGCTCGATCCACGACTCCGTGCTCCAGGTGCTCGCCCTCGTCAGCCGGCGCGGGGCCGAGGCCGGCGGCGAGGCCGCCGAGCTCGGCCGGATGGCGGGCGAGCAGGAGGTGCGGCTGCGCGCCCTTTTCGCGGACGGGCTCCCGGGCGGGGACCCGCCCGGCGGGTCGTCCGGGGACGGCGCCGCGCGGGCGGGGGCGCCGGGGGCCCGCGGAGCGCCGCGGTGGGCCGGCGCCCGGGACGGCGCCTCCGGCCGCGCCGCGGCCGTGCACGCCGACCCGCGGTCCCGGGGCGGGCCCCGGGGCGGCGGTCCGGGGGCGGGGTTCGACGGCGCCCCCGTGGACCTGCGCGAACAGGTTCGCAGGGCGGAGTCGTCCCGCGTCTCGGTGTCCGCGCCGGCCTCCCCCGTCCTGCTCCCCGCGCGCACGGCCGAGGAGCTGGCCGCCGCGGTCCTCGCGGCCCTGGACAACGTGGAGCGGCACTGCCCCGGCGGCACCCGTGCCTGGGTGCTGCTGGAGGACGAGCCCGGCGGGGTGACCGTGTCCGTGCGCGACGAGGGGCCGGGGATCGCGCCGGGCCGGCTGGAGGAGGCGCACGCGGACGGCCGCCTCGGCGTGGCCCAGTCCATCCGGGGGCGTGTGCGGGACCTGGGGGGAACCGTCGAGTACGTCTCGGTCCCGGGGCAGGGAACGGAGGTGGAGATGCGCGTCCCCCGGGGGAACCCGCCTCAGAGGGGAGGCCCGTGGCCCGGTTCCTCCTGGTAGGAGAACCGCTGCTCGCTCCACGGGTCGGCGCGGTTGTGGTAGCCGCGCTCCTCCCAGAACCCCCGCCGGTCGGCGGTCATGTACTCCACCGCGCGCAGCCACTTCACGCTCTTCCACCCGTAGAGGTGGGGGACCACGAGCCGCAGCGGGAAACCGTGCTCGGGGGCGAGGGGCTCCCCGTCGCGGTGGGTGGCCAGGAGGACCTGCTCGGACAGGAAGTCGTCCAGGCGCAGGTTGGCGCTGTACCCGTACTCCCCCCAGGCCATCACGTGCGTCACCTCCGGGGCCGGGGGCGCGGCGGAGACCAGGTCGAGGGCGCGGACCCCGCCCCAGGGGACGCCGGGGACGCTGAACCGCATCACGCAGTGGAAGTCGCTCACCGAGTCGGTGCGGGGCAGCGTGCCGAACTCCTCCCACGTCCACCGGTAGGAGCCCAGGGTCTCCGTCGCGCCCATGACCCGGAAGTCCCACCTGTGCGGCCGGAAGACGGGGACGGGCCCGTAGTGCAGCGGTCTGTGCTCGTACCGTACGGCCTGGCCCGGCGGGATCCCGGGCCCCCCGGCGCGCCCGGCGCGATCCTCCCCCGCACCGCCGTCCCCGTCCGCTCTCTCGGACAACACGTCCCCCTGCTCGTCCCGCTCCGGCCGCCCGGCCCTTGCACTACGCCCCTGCCGACGGGTCGGGCGTGTCCCCCGCCGGGACCTCCCCGTCCCGTCCGCCGCGGGGGAACGCGGCGCCCGGCCATCCTGCCAGGCGCCGACGAGAGCCAGGTCACTCGCCCCGTGCGTGCGGGCACGCCACAACCGTGCGCTATAGTCACAGCCATGCAGCGAAACTTCTGGCGCTTTTATGGCTACCGGCCCGATACCCCGGTCGCCTGTAAAGCGCTGCGCTGACACAGACGACTTGAGCCCCGGGCCGGTAGAGCCCGGGGCTTTTTCGTGTCCCGGGCGCGCACCGGTCCCGCCACTCCCACCGACAAGCAGCTAGGGACGAACCACATGGTCATCGTGATGGCGCCGGACGCCACCCCCGACAACATCGACTCGCTCGTCGAACTGGTCACCTCCTCCGGAGGCGAGGCCTACGTGACCCGAGGGGTCAGCCGTACGATCATCGGCCTGGTCGGGGACGTCGAGCGGTTCCAGAACCTGGGCCTGGCCGCGAAGCCCGGTGTCAGCGACGTCCTGCGCATCTCCGCGCCGTACAAGCTGGTGAGCCGCGAGAACCACGACAGCCGCAGCGTCGTCAGCGTCCGGGGGGTGCCGATCGGCGGGGACAACGTCACCGTCATCGCCGGCCCGTGCGCCGTCGAGACCCCGGAGCAGACCCTCGAGGCCGCCAGGATGGCCCTCACCGCGGGCGCCTCCCTGCTGCGCGGCGGCGCGTACAAGCCGCGGACCTCGCCGTACGCCTTCCAGGGGCTGGGCGAGGCGGGGCTGAAGATCCTCGCCGACGTCCGCGAGGAGACCGGTCTGCCCGTCGTCACCGAGGTGGTGGACGCCGCCGACGTCGAGCTCGTCGCCTCCTACGCCGACATGCTCCAGATCGGCACCCGCAACATGCAGAACTTCGCCCTGCTCCAGGCGGCGGGCGACGCGGGCAAGCCCGTCATGCTCAAGCGGGGGATGAGCGCCACCATCGAGGAGTGGCTGATGGCGGCCGAGTACATCGCCCAGCGGGGCAACCTCGACATCGTCCTGTGCGAGCGCGGCATCCGCACCTTCGAGAAGGCCACCCGGAACACGCTCGACATCAGCGCGGTCCCGGTCGCCCAGAACCTGTCCCACCTGCCGGTCATCGTCGACCCGTCCCACTCGGGCGGCAAGCGCGAACTGGTGCTCCCGCTGTCCCGCGCGGCGGTCGCGGTCGGCGCCGACGGCGTCATCGTGGACGTGCACCCGCACCCGGAGACCGCCCTGTGCGACGGCCCGCAGGCCCTCCTGGAGGAGGACCTGGCACAGCTGCGCGACCTGGCCGGCACCCTCGCCGCCCTGAGCGGGCGCACCCTCACCCCGGCGCCCGGCCGCGAGCTGGCCGGTCTCTGAGGCCGTGGCGACGGAGCCGCCCCGCCACGTCCGACGTGGCGGGGCGGCTCCGTCGCGGGGCCCGCGTCAGAGGCGGGCGGCGGCGGGCTTGCTCGCGCCGTCGAGGCGCTTGGGCGCGGCGTCGCCGAGGAAGCTCGGCTTGTGCACCTGGGCCGTGGTGACCAGGTGCTCGACGAGCTCCTCGGCGTCCAGGCGCTTCTCGATCTGGCGCAGGTCGGGGATCTTGGCGGCGGTCTCGACCTGGCGCGGGGTCAGCATGGTGCAGCAGTCCTCGTCGGGCAGCTCCGAGATGGCCAGGGTGCCGATCCTGCGGGCCTGGTCCATGATCTCGGTCTTGTCCATCCCGACGAGGGGGCGCAGGATCGGCAGGTCGACGGCGTCGTCCAGCGCGGTGAGGTTGGTCATGGTCTGGCTGGAGACCTGGCCGAGGGCGTCCCCGGTGACCAGGCACTCGGCGCCGAGGTCGTCGGCGAGGGCCTCCGCGGTCTTGAGCATCAGGCGCCGCTGGGCGACGATCTGGAGCCGTTCGATGCCGGAGCTCTTCAGCTGCTGCTGGGCCTTGCCGAAGGGGATCACGAACAGGCGCGAGCCCACCTGGTAGCGGTCCAGCTGGCGGACCAGGCTGTAGGCCTTGTAGATGGACTCCGGGCCGGTGAACGGCATTCCGGAGAAGTGCAGGAAGTCGACCTTCAGCCCGCGCCGGATCATCCGGTGCGCGGCCACGGGGGAGTCGATCCCGCCGGACATCAGCACCAGTCCGCGACCGCTCATCCCCGCGGGCAGGCCGCCCTGGCCCGGGATGCCGTCGGTGAACACGAACGCCTCGTCCTTGTCCACCTCGACGTACAGGGTGTTGTCGGGCCGCTTCAGGTTCACGGGGTAGCCGTGCGCCTCGATGACTTTGGAGCCCAGGTACCCGGCCAGCTCGGAGGAGGTCATCCCGAAGCGCTTGTCGCGGCGGCGCGCGCGCACCGCGAAGGAGCCCTGGCGGCCGGCCAGGGAGCGCACGCCGATGTCGGTGATGGCGTCCAGGTCCTTGGCCACCCGGCGGACCAGGTGCACCCACACCACGCCCATGACGTTGGCCATGCGGTCGGCGATCTCCGCGACCTCCAGGTCGGAGGCGCCGGGCTTGCGGACGATGATGACGCCCGCGCCGCGCTGCGAGAGGCGGACCTCGCCCAGGTCGCGCACGGACGCGCGGATGTTGTTGTGGAGCCGCCGTTCGAACAGCTTGCGGTTGGAGCCCTTGAGGACGATCTCGCCGAGCTTCATGAGCACGCAGAGCTCGCCCAGCCCGGCCTCGGCTCCTACCTCGGTGACGGGGAGCGGCGCGGACTCGAGCGACGCGGACATGGTGCTACCTCCGGTGAATGCCTACGGCCCGGTACGAGGTGGGAGCGTCGGCGGTGGAACCGGGTGTCCAGCGCCGCCCTCCAGTATCGAACATCCCCCCGACCGCTCGAACCGTTTTCCGACGGGGTGGGAGGGCATGCGGCGGTAAACACAGTGTTGCGGCGGTCCAGGACGCGGACGCGCCCCCTCCCCTGGGAGCTGGGAAGAGGGCGCTCACCGGCCCGGGGCCGGCGCACGTGGCCGGCGGCCGACGGGGCCGGTGGTGTCCGGGAGGCACCGGAGGTCCGTGTTCCGACGGTTCCGGCCCGTGTCGCGGGCGCTCCCGGAGCTCGCGGCGGGCCTAGCCGAAGAAGACCTCGGCCTCCTCGTAGCGCTCGGCCGGGACCGTCTTGAGGGTGTCGGTGGCCTCGGCCAGGTCGACGCGGACGATGGCGGTGCCCTGGAGGCCGACCATCTTGCCGAACGACTTGTCGTGCACGGCCTCGATGGCGTTCACACCCAGGCGGGTCGCCAGCACGCGGTCGAACGCGGTGGGGGTGCCGCCGCGCTGCACGTGCCCCAGGACCACCGAGCGCGCCTCCTTGCCGGTGCGCTTCTCGATCTCCTCGGCGAGGCGCTGGCCGATGCCGCCCAGGCGCACGTGCCCGAAGGAGTCGGTCTCGCCGGTGGCCAGCTCCATCTGGCCCTCCTTGGGGTGCGCGCCCTCGGCCACGACGATGATCGGCGCGTACTGGGTCTGGAAGCGGCTCTCGACGTGCTTGACGACGTCGTCGATGTCGAAGGGGCGCTCCGGGATGAGGATGACGTTGGCGCCGGCGGCCATGCCCGAGTGCAGGGCGATCCATCCGGCGTGGCGTCCCATGACCTCCACGACGAGGGCGCGGTGGTGCGACTCGGCCGTGGTGTGCAGGCGGTCGATCGCCTCCATGGCGATGTTCACGGCCGTGTCGAAACCGAAGGTGTAGTCGGTCGCGTTGAGGTCGTTGTCGATGGTCTTGGGCACGCCCACGACGTTGACGCCGCGGTCGTGCAGCTGGCGGGCCACGCCCAGGGTGTCCTCGCCGCCGATGGCGACCAGCGCGTCGACGCCGAGCGCGGCCATGTTGTCCTTGACGCGCTCCACACCGCCCTCGATCTTCATGAGGTTGGTGCGGGACGAGCCCAGGATGGTGCCGCCCCGGGGGAGGATGCCGCGCACGGACTCGACGTTCAGCGGAACGGTGTCGCCCTCCAGCGGTCCGCGCCAGCCGTCCCGGAAGCCGATGAACTCGTACCCGTAGTCCTTGATGCCCTTGCGGACCACGGCGCGGATGACCGCGTTCAGACCAGGGCAGTCTCCGCCACCGGTCAGCACCCCGACTCGCATACGAATTCTCCTCGACGTTGTGTGTTCCCACGGCGCGAGACGCCATATGGTCTAGACCATAGTGGGCCCGGCTCCCCGTGGCCAACCCGGGGAGGTGAACAGCCCCGGAACGCCGTCGCCGTACGCGTGGGAGCGCGACCGGAACCGGGCGGGGGCACTGTCCGCTACTCGTCCAGGCCCTGGTCGATCGCGTACCGCACGAGCTCGACCCGGTTGTGCAGGTGCAGCTTGGTGAGGGTGTTCTGCACGTGGTTCTGCACGGTGCGGTGGGAGATGGTCAGGCGCTGGGCGATCTGCTTGTACGCCAGCCCCTTGGCCACCAGGCGCAGCACCTCGGTCTCACGCGGGGTCAGCGCGGGCGCCCGGGGCTCCCGGACGCGGTCGGACGACGACAGCCTGCGGTACTCGCCCAGCACGAGCCCGGCCAGTCCCGGGGTGTACACGGCCTCGCCGGTGTTCACGCGGCGCACCGCGTCGAGCAGCTCGTCCCGCCCCGCCGACTTGACCAGGTAGCCGGTGGCCCCGGCCTTCACGGCCGCCAGCACGTCGTCGCCGGCCCCGCTCGCGGACAGGACCAGTACCTGCGGGGGCTCGGGCATCGCGACGAGGCCCGCCGTCAGCTCGACCCCGGTCATGTCCGGCAGGTGCAGGTCCACCACCGCCAGGGTGGGACGCGCGGCCGGGGCGATGCGCAGCGCCTTGGCGCCGTCGCCCGCCGTCCCCACCACCTCGATCCCGGCCTCGCCCAGGTCGCGCGCGACCGCCTCGCGCCACATCGGGTGGTCGTCCACCACCAGTACCCGGATCTCCTCGGTCGCCATGCAGGGACCCTATCCCGACCGGGGCGGCCCCGTGCCGGCGGTTCGCGAACCCGTGCGGGACGTGTCGGCGCGGGGGCCGCACGGGTTCGCCGTCCGGGGTGCGCAACGGCGCAGGGGCGCGCGGGCCGGACCGGCCCGCACGCCCCTGCCCGCACGCCCGGTCCCGGGCATGCGCGTCAGTCGTCCTCTTCGAAGTCCCCGAAGTCGATGCCGCCCGGGGTCGCGGTGATCGTGATCTCCGTGCCCTCCGGCGCCTCGCCCGTGTGCGACTGGTGGGAGACCACCCTGCCGCCGAGGACGCGCTCGACGTTCACGTCGAAGCCCGCGTCCTCCAGCTCCTCCTCGGCGTCCCGCACCGGCATGCCGACCACGTCGGGGATCGTGACGCCCGGGGGGCCGGTGGAGACGGTCAGGGTGACCTCGCCGTTGGCCCCCACACTGGCGCCGTTGTCCGGGCTCTGCCGGATCACGAGGCCCTCGTCGACGTCCTCGCTCTCCTCCTCGACCACCCTGACGGTGAGGCCGAGTTCCTCCAGGGCCGTCCGGGCGGCGCCCTGCTCCTGGCCGACCACGGCCGGAACGGAGATGCTGCGGCTGACGGTGACCGTGACCGTGCCCTCCCGGTCGGCCTCGGCGCCCGCCTCCGGGTCGGTGGAGATCACCTCGCCGGGCGGGACGTCCTCGTCGTCCACGTCCACCTGTTCGAGGTTGTCCGGGGAGAACCCGAGGTCCTCCAGCGCCGCGAGGGCGTTCGCGGCGTCCTCGCCCGCCAGGTCGGGCATGGTCACGTTCTGCGGGCCCTGGGAGACGTACACGGTCACCTCGTCCCCGGGCGACAGGCGCTCGCCCTGTCCGGGATCGGTCCGACCGACGCTGCCCGGCTCGGCGTCGCTGTAGACGGGCTCCTCCGCGAGCGTGTAGACCAGCCCCTCGTCGAGGATGGCCTCGCGCGCGGCCTCGGGGCTCTGCCCCACCACGTCCGGCACGGACTCGAACCGCCCGACGAGGAACCACCAGCCGGTGAGGAGCAGCACCAGTGCCAGGGCGGCGGCGCCGATCCCGATCAGCAGACCGCGGCGCCTCGGGGCGTCGCGGTCGTCCGGGTAGTCGTCGTAGTCGTCCCCGTCGTAGCCGTCGTCGCGCAGCCCCGCGCTGTTCATGTCCACGACCATGGTGGCGTTCTCGGTGCCCGGCCCCGCCCCGCCCGCGATGAGCTGGGGGGCCGTGACGGACGCCGTCGCGGCGGTCGGGGCGACGGGTGCGAGCGGCGCCTCGCCGCCGGGGGCCCGGGCCGGCAGGCGGTGCAGGACCTCCAGCACCTTGGCCAGGTACTGGCCCGCGTTGCTCGGACGGTAGCGGGGGTCGCGCTCGGTGGCCTTGGTGACCAGCGCGTCCACCTCGGGAGGGAGGCCCGGCAGGAAGTGCGAGGGGCGGGGCACGTCCTCGTTGACGTGCTGGTAGGCGATCGCGATGGGCGTCTCGCCGGTGTGCGGCTGGCCGCCGGTCAGCAGCTCGTAGAACATGATGCCCGCGGCGTACACGTCGCTGCGGGCGTCGGCGACGCCCTTCTCGATCTGCTCCGGCGCCAGGTAGGCGGCGGTGCCCATGAGGGTGCCGGTCCGGGTGAGGCCCTGGTTGGACTGCTCCACGGCGCGCGCCAGGCCGAAGTCGGCCACCTTGACCCGGCCGTCCTCGGTGAGGAGGACGTTCTCGGGCTTGACGTCGCGGTGGACCATGCCCGCCTGGTGGGCGGCGCCGAGCGCGGCCAGGACCGACGCCATGACGTTCAGGGCCTCGTGCGGGGACAGGCGTCCGCGGGCCTTGAGCAGGTCGCGCAGGGTGCGGCCGGGCACGTACTCCATCGCCAGGAACACGTGTCCCTGGTCCTCACCCTGGTCGAAGACCTGGACGACGTTGGGGTGGGAGAGCTTGGCGACGGAGTGCGCCTCGTTGATGAAGCGCTGGACGAAGGTGGGGTCCTGTGCCAGCGACGGGTGCATCACCTTCAACGCCAGGCGGCGGTCCAGCCTCAGGTCGTGGGCGACGTAGACGGTCGCCATCCCGCCTCCGGCGATCCTGGACTCGACGAAGTAGCGTCGGTCGAGGGTCGCGCCTACGAGCGGGTCGGAAGTCGTCATGTCCACGGCGGAGTAGTGTCCTTGCTGCGGGGAGCGCGGGCTGTCGCGGTTGGTGGCGCGTACCCGACACCGGGTGTCGAACCGACACGATAGCGGAAGCCCACGCCAGGTCTGCCCCGCGGTTCGCGGTCGCGTCGCGCCTCTCCACCCTCGGTGGCGGGCGTTCGCGCCTGGTTCATCGGCGAGCGTGCGGTGCCCTCCGTCGGGCCGCACACCCATCCCACGTTAGGGGACGGTTCCAAACGTTCCGGGAACGGCGCTCCGGACCTCGCGGGGCCGGTGCGCGCCGGGCCCCCGGTCCGGGGACCGGGAGGCCCGGTCCCCGCGGCGTCGCGGCCCCGGGGGCCGTCCCGGCGGGCCGGCCAGGGTGGGACCGGTCACGCCCGGACGGAACACGCGCCCCGTGCGCCCCGGCCCCGGGCGCGTCACTCCCCGGAGGGACGGGACACGCGGTCGGCGGCCCTCCCCGGGCGTGCGCGGCGGCAGGCCGCGCCGGGGCGCTACTCCACCGCGGGGGACGACGCGAGGGCGTGCCGGCGCACCGGGATGCGACCGGCCAGGCGGGCGCCCCGGCCGGCCCGGACGGCGTCGCGCATCGCGGCGGCCATGCGCACCGGGTCCTGTGCCCGGGTCACGGCCGTGGCCAGCAGGACCGCATCGCAGCCCAGCTCCATCGCGAGGGCGGCGTCGCTGGCGGTGCCGATCCCGGCGTCCACGATCACGGGGACCCCCGCGCCCTCCACGATCAGTTCGAGGTTGTGCGGGTTGCGGATCCCCAGCCCGGAGCCGATCGGCGCGGCCAGCGGCATCACCGCCGCGCACCCCAGCTGCTCCAGGCGCCGGGCCAGCACCGGGTCGTCGTTGGTGTAGGGCAGGACGGTGAACCCCTCGTCCACCAGCTGCTCGGCGGCGTCCAGGAGCTCCACCGGGTCGGGCAGCAGGGTGTGCTCGTCCGCCACGACCTCCAGTTTCACCCAGTCCGTGCCCAGGGCCTCGCGTCCCAGCCGGGCGGTGCGCACCGCGTCCGCCGCGGTGAAGCACCCGGCGGTGTTGGGCAGCGCGCGGATCCTGTTGCGGGACAGCACGTCCCACACCGACCCCTGGGCGCCGGGGGAGACCCTGCGCATGGCCACGGTGGTCAGCTCGGTCCCGGAGGTCACCAGGGCCTCCTCCAGGACCTCCAGGGAGGGCGCCCCGCCGGTGCCGGTGATCAGCCGCGAGCCGAAGGAGGTCCCGGCGATCACCAGGGGGTCCTCGACTCGTCCGGTTCCGTGTGCGCTCATGCTCAGCCTCCCTGGACCGCGGTGAGGACGTCCACGCGGTCGCCCGCGCCCAGCGCGCCGTCCGCCCACGCGGCCCGGCGCACCACCTCGTCGTTGACGGCCACGGCGATCCCGCCGGGGATCGTGCCGCCGCCCGGCGCGGTCAGGTCGCGGACGACCGCCTCCACGGTCGTGCCGTCGGCGAACTCGCGGAGGTCGCCGTTGATGATGAGTTGCACTGCCTCTCCTACTCCCACGTCGTCGTGTGCGCGTCGCCGGACACCCGGTCCGCGGCGAACCTGCGCGCGTACTCCGGCAGGGCGCCCGTGGTGAGGGCGCGCGCCATGGCCTCCCCGGTGGCCGGGGTCAGCAGGACCCCGTGCCTGAAGTGCCCCGCGGCCAGGTGCAGGCCGGGGACCCGGGTCGGCCCCAGCAGGGGCTCGTTGTCCGGTGAGCCCGGGCGCAGGCCCACACAGGTCTCGGTGACCTCCAGCTCGGTCACCCCCGGGACGAGCTCGCGCGCGTCCCGCAGGACCTGCCAGAGGCCCCCGGCGGTGAGCGAGGTGTCGTAGCCCAGCTCCTCCTGGGTGGCGCCGATGACCACCTCTCCGTCGGCGCGCGGCACCAGGTAGGTGGTGAAGCCCCTCACCAGGCCCCGGACCGTGCGGCCGACGAGGGGCGGTTCGCCGGCCGGCACCCGGGCGCGCAGGAGCTGGCCCTTGACCGGGCGCAGCGGCGGCACCACCGGTTCGGGCACCTTGACGCGGTCGCTCCAGCAGCCTGCGGCCAGGACGACCTGGTGGGCGGGCAGGACCCGGCCGTCGTCCAGGCGCACGCCCAGCCGGGCGCCCCCGGGGCCGGGGGCCGTGACCTCCTCCGCCCGACCGGCGGTCTCGGTGACTCCCG
The DNA here is from genome assembly GCF_042660575.1 of Nocardiopsis tropica. Taxonomy (NCBI): domain Bacteria; kingdom Bacillati; phylum Actinomycetota; class Actinomycetes; order Streptosporangiales; family Nocardiopsidaceae; genus Nocardiopsis; species Nocardiopsis tropica. The sequence continues at coordinate 81,089 of NZ_JBHSUF010000025.1, read as the reverse complement.
CGCGTCCGCCCGCCGCGGCCAGGGCGCGCAGCAGCAGCCGGGGGTCGACGGAGTGGTCGTCGGGGGCGAGCACGCCGCCGCGCACGGACGGGGCGAGCACCGGCTCCAGCCGGCGGCACTCGCGGCTCGTCAGGCGCTCGGTGGCGATGCCCAGGCGCTCCTGGAGCCGGTGCAGGTCGGTGAGGACGGCCATGTCGTCGCGGTCGAAGGCCACCAGGAGGGTCCCGGTGGTGCGGTAGCCCACGCGGATCCCGCCGGCGGCCTCCAGTTCGGCGACGAACCCGGGGTACATGCCCGCGGAGCGGACCCCGAACTCCATGAGGGGCTCCTCGCCGAACACGGCCTCGGTGGCCGGGGTGAGCATGCCCGCCGCGACGGTGGAGGCGGCACGGGCGCCGGCGGGGCCGGTCACGGGGTCGGGTTCGACCAGGGTGACGCGGAGGCCCTCCTGGGCGGCCCGCCAGGCGGTGACCCTCCCCACGAGGCCGCCGCCGACCACGACGACGGTCCGCTCCGGCGCGTCCCCGGGGCCGCCACCGGTAGGACGAATCGTTTCGCGGCGGGGATCGTTCTTCGTGCGCACGGCGCTGTTCCCACTCCCTTCGCCGGCATGACCCGGATCAGGTTCGTGCGGTCGGAGGCTCACAGCCTCCCTCTCAGCCGGGTCCCACCCGGCTCCCGCGGGATGTGCAGAGGTCTGTCCCCATCCTAGAACCTCCTCCCGGAATGCGTGGCAGTGGTGGGGATCTCCACGGCGCCCGGCCCCCGCGGCGCCGGAAGGTGTCCGGGCCCCGTGCGGATGTGGCAGATTGGGAGGGTGACACGAAGCGACATCGACATAGACACGCTGGTCGGCGAGTGGCTGACCCTGAAGGAGGCGGCCGCGCCGCTCGGCGTGAGCCCCAACCGGATCAAGACCCTGATCCGCGAGAACCGCATGATGGGTGTGGTCCGCGGAGGGCAGCTGTCCGTCCCCGCCGCCTTCATCGACGGCGACGACCTCGTCAAGGGGCTGCCCGGGACCCTGGTGCTGCTGACCGACGCGGGCTTCTCCACGGAGGAGGCCCTGCGCTGGCTCTTCACCCCCGACGACACCCTGCCGGGCACGCCCATCCAGGCGATGCGCGAGAACCGGGGCACCGAGGTGCGCCGCCGCGCCCAGAGCATGGCCTTCTAGCGCGTGGTCCGCGGACGCTCTCGGCGGGCGTCGGCGGACGCGGTCCCGGAACGATCCGCGGAACACGGCCCGGGGCGCGGCGCGCCGTCGGGCGGCCTCCCCTCGGGGGCCGGCCGGCGAGGGCCTAGGGTGGGCGGGGTGAGGACCAGCCACGGAACCAGCCTGCGCAAGCGCCTGGACGCATCCCTTCTGTACCTGTGCACCGACGCCCGGACCGGGCGCGGTGATCTCGCCGAGTTCACCGACGCGGCCCTGGCCGGAGGGGTGGACATCATCCAGCTCCGGGACAAGGGGCTGGAGGCCCGCGAGGAGATCGCGGCCCTGGAGGTCATGCGGGAGGCCTGTGAGCGGCACGGGGCCCTGCTCGCGGTGAACGACCGCGCGGACATCGCCCGCGCGGTGCGCGCCGACGTCCTGCACCTGGGCCAGCGCGACCTGCCGGTGCCCATGGCCCGCGACATCATCGGGGCGGACCCCGTGATCGGCCGCTCCAACAACGACATCGCGGCCGCCTCCTCCTCCGCCGAGGAGGCCGGGAGCGACTACTTCTGCGTCGGCCCCACCTGGGCCACCCCCACCAAGCCGGGCCGCCCCGCGGCGGGCCTGTCCCTGGTCGAACGCGCCGCCGCGCTGGGCACGGACCGCCCGTGGTTCGCCATCGGCGGGATCGACGCGACCAACATCGACGCGGTGGTGGAGGCGGGCGCCCGCCGGGTCGTGGTCGTGCGCGCGATCACCGAGGCCGAGGACCCCCGGGCCGCCGCGGCCGGGCTGCGCGAGCGCCTGACCGCCCGCACCGGGGGCTGAGCGGCGCCCCCGGCCCCGCCGGACCCCGGGAGGGCGAGGACGCCGCCCCGCCCCGCCTCCGGGGGAGGGGCCCGGGACGGCGGTGCCGCCGCGGCTCCCGCGCAGGCCGGTGGCCGCGGCCGCCGCGCTGATCCCCGTCGACGGCCGCCCGCGCCCGGCCGGTGGTCCGCCCCACCGCCCTCACGGCACGAGGAGCACCTTGCCCAGGACCCGGCGCTCCTCCAGCGCCCGGTGGGCCTCCTCCGCCCGCTCCAGGGGCAGCGTCAGCCCCACATGCGGTCTCACGCGCCCGGAGCGGGCCATCTCCAGGATCCGGCGCACGGCGCCGCTCCGACCCTCCTTCCCGTCCTCCAGGTCGAAGAGGCCGAACACCTCGATCCCGCGGCGCTCCGCCTCCCCGGCGTCCACCTCGGAGAAGCGGCCCCCCGCGGAGCCGTAGGAGAGGAAGCGTCCGCCGTCGGCCACGGCGCCGAACGCCGCCTCGCCGAGGTCGCCGCCGCTCCCGTCCAGGACCATGTCGGCGCCCGCGCCGCCGGTGGCCTCGCGGACCCGCTCCACCCATCCGGGCTCGGAGTAGTCCACGACCGCCTCCGCCCCCATCTCACGGGCGAGAGCCAGTTTCTCCGGGCCCCGGGCGGCGCCCACGACGCGCGCCCCGGCCGCGGCGGCGAGCTGGACCGCCAGGCTGCCGGCCCCGCCCGTCGCGGCCAGCACGAGCACCCACGTGCCCGGGCCGAACCCGCCGCTGCGCTCCAGCGAGAGGGCGGTGGGCCCGTCGTGCAGGAGTGCCAGCGCCTGCTCCGGGGCCAGGCCCTCCGGGACGTCGACCAGTCCCGACGCCGGGACGGCGACCCGCTGGGCGTACCCGCCGAAGGGGGGCACGGGCTCGCCCCCCTCCGGGGCGGCACGGCCGGTGTCGGTGACGACCAGCGCGCCGACCCTCTCCGGGGCCACCCCCTCGCCGACCCGGACCACGGTCCCGGCCACCCCCGCGCCCGGCACGTACGGGGGCTCCACCGGGAAGTGGTCCAGCCCCCATCCGCTGCGGACCAGCGTGTCCAGGTACATCACGTTGGACGCCGCCACCTCCACCACGACCTGCCCGGGCCCCGGCTCCGGTTCGGGCACCTCCCGGGCCACCAGGACCTCGGGGCCGCCGAACCCGTCCACCCGTACCGCTCGCATACCGGATCTCCTCGCTGTCGCGCCGTGCTCTCCGCCGGCGGTGCCCAGCCTGGTACCTCAACTAATATTGAGGTCAAGTCCCGGTGCGGGAGAAGTCCCCGGGACGACGAAACCGCCGCGCACGGGGCGCGGCGGTGGCGGGCGGGCGGTGGTCAGACCCCGACGTGCGACAGGGCGCTCGGATGGCGCCGGAGGAACCCCTCGATGGACTGGGCCGGGTGGCCGGTCAGCTTGGGCACCGTCGGGGCGACCTCGTCGAGCTCACCCGCGGCGATCGCGGCGTACGACGAGGCCCACCCCTCGACGGCCCACTCCGGGGCGCCGGTGGCGCGGCGCGACTCCAGCGCCTCCTCCCAGGTCTCCGGCACGTAGCGGACGGAGCGGCCGGTGAGCGTGCCCAGCTTGTCGACCGTGGCTCCGAGGGTCAGGGCCTCCGGGCCGGTGACGTCGTGGGTCGTGTCCTCCGAGGCGAGCGCGGTCGCCGGGTCGGTCAGCACCGCCGTCGCCACGTCCGCCACGTCGTCCCGGGACACCCACGCGACCCGGCCGTCGCCGGCCGGGCCGCGCACCACGCCGTCGTCCCCCACCCAGCCGGGCAGCAGGTCCAGGTACAGGCTGGGTCTCAGGAACGTGTACCGCACCCCCGTCGACCTGATGTGGGCCTCGGTGTAGAAGTGCGTGCGCGCGAACGTGAACGTGGCGGCCGGACCAGCCCCCAGGAAGGACAGGTAGACGATCCGGGACACCCCCGCGCGGACCGCCCCGTCCACCGCGCTCAGGTGGACGTCCATCCGGTCCTCGGACTCGGTCGCCGAGACCAGGAACAGTGTGTCCACACCCCGGCAGGCCCGCTCGAAGCCCGCCGTGTCCTCGTAGGCCGCCATCGCCGCGGTGCTGCCCGGGTACTCCGGCGCCCGGTTGATGTCGCGCACGACGAGGCGCTGCGCCAATCCGAGCCGTGCGATCCGGGCTGCCACCCGCCCGCCCAGCGCCCCGGTCGCCCCGGTCACACCTATGGTGTGGTTTGTCATGTGATCGTCGCCCATGACACCCCATCCTGAGGTACGAGGGCCTGCCGGGCACTCACCGGCACGCGGCTTTTTGCGCCTCCGGGTCAGGGGGTGGTGCGCTCTTGGCCCTTCCCCTCGCCGGGCCCCGCGGGAGGGCCTGCGCCGTCGCCTCCGGGGGTGCCCTCCGACGACCCCCGTCCGGTCCCCCGGTAGGCCAGCCGGCGCAGCAGCACCTCGGCCGGGCCCCGCCTGCCCGCGCGCTCCAGCGCGTACGCGCCGGCCACCGTCACCAGCCAGACCCCCACCGCGAACAGGAACATCGACCACGGCGACAGGTGGGCCGCGACCCCCAGCCCCCAGGCGGTCAGGACCGGCGCGCACAGGACCGACTGGGCGAGGTACGCCGACAGCGACCGCTTGCCGGTCGCGCTCAGGGCGGTCACCACCGGCCCGGGCCCGCGGCCCCCCGCCTGGATCCGGTGGGCGACCAGGGCGATCAGCGCCACGTAGCCGACGCCGCAGGCCAGGCCGGTCACCATGTGGGGCAGGGCCAGCATGCCGCCCTGGGAGACGGTCAGGTCCCACGCCCCGACCTGGACGAGCGCGGAGGGGAGGCCGCCCAGCCACCCGAGGGAGATGCCGGCGGCGGCCGTCAGCCGCAGAAGGACCAGGTGGCGGCCCGGTTCCTCCAGGATCCGGCGGCGCGCCGCCCAGAAGCCGAGCAGGATCGCCGTGGGCACGGTCAGGCCGAGCAGGCCCTGGCCGAGCACGATGAGCGGCCACACCGACAGCCGCCCGATCGCGGCGCCCAGGATCGAGGGGTTGCCGATGTTGAAGGCCATGTCGTCCATGCCCGGACCCGCCATCGCGGGCTGGTCCGCGGGCATGAGCGCCAGGCCGACCAGGCTGGCGGCCGACAGCAGCAGCATGAGGCCGGTCAGGAGCCCGGCCCACACCAGCAGGGTGGTGTCCCTGCGGCGCAGGAACAGCCAGCCCAGAAGTAGGCCGGCCAGTCCGTAGGCGCCCAGGACGTCGCCCATCCACAGCAGCAGAGCGTGCACGAGGCCGAACGCGAGCAGCCACAGGTTGCGGCGGCGCAGCAGCGCGTCGACGGCCTCCGCGTCCGCTCCCGCGGCCTCCTGGCGCCGCGCGAGCTGCACCATGCCGTAGCCGAACAGGAACGCGAACATCGGGTAGCTGCGCCCGTCGACCGCGACGACGGTGAAGAACTGCGCCGCCGCGTCCAGCACGCCCCCGGGCTCCGGGTGGGCGCTCAGGCCGCCCATGGGGACGGCCCACAGGTACCAGACGGTGTTGGCGATCGCGATGAACAGGAGCATGAACCCGCGTGCCAGGTCGGGGGCGAGCGCCCGTTCACCCGCGTCCGTCGGGCCTCGTGAGACGGTGTGCCCAGACATGGGGTGTCCTCCGGTCGCGCTAGGTCTTTCGACGATTCAACCGGAGGACGAAGTCGGGCACAACGTACTTTCGCGCTGGGAAACCCCTGAATATCCCCTAAGGGCCGGGTTCAGTGGGTGCGCGCGGTCGCCGCCACCACCAGGGCGCGCAGCGGCTCGCGGGCGTCCGCGTCCAGCTCGGGGCTGTCCAGGGCGGCCACGGCCTGTCCGGCGTACTCCTCGACGAGGTCCTCGCAGGCGCGCAGCGCGCCCGAGCCCTCGATCAGCCCGCACATCCACTCGACCGCGTCCACCGACAGGTCGGGGTCGCCCAGCAGGGAGGCGAAGCGCTCGCCGTCGGCGGCCCCGGTGCGGGCCAGCGTCTCGGCGACGATGAGTGTCCGCTTGCCCTCGCGCAGGTCGTCGCCGGCGGGCTTGCCCGTGGTGGACGGGTCGCCGAACACGCCGAGGACGTCGTCGCGCAGCTGGAAGGCCACGCCCAGCGGGAGGCCGTAGTCCGTGTAGACCCCCGCCAGCTCCTCGTACCGGCCCGCCAGGGCCGCACCCAGGTGCAGGGGGCGCTCCACCGTGTACTTGGCCGACTTGTACCGCATCACGCGCAGGGCGGCCTCGCGGGTGCTCGTGCTGCGCACCTGCTCTAGGGTGTCCAGGTACTGCCCGGCCATCACCTCCGTGCGCATCGCGTCGAAGGGGCGCCGCCCGTCCCGCAGCACCTCCGGCGGGAACCCGCTGGCCTGGTACATCTCGTCCGACCAGACCAGGCACAGGTCGCCGATGAGGATCGCCGCCCCCCGGCCGAACCCGTCGCCGTCGCCGCCCCACCCCTGGTCGGCGTGCAGCCCGGCCAGCCGCTTGTGGGTGGCGGGCAGCCCGCGGCGGGTGTCGCTGTTGTCGATCACGTCGTCGTGGATGAGCGCGCACGCCTGGAGGTACTCCAGGGACGCGGCGGCACGGATCAGCCGCTCGTCGTCGGCGGCGCCCCCGGCGCCCCTCCACCCCCAGTAGCAGAAGGTCGGGCGCAGGCGCTTGCCGCCGGAGAGCATCGCCTCCAGGGCGTCCATGGCGGGTGCCAGCTCCTCGCCGATCCCCAGGACCAGCTCGCGGTGCGCGGCGCCGAACCCGGCCAGCTCGCGGTCCACCGCGGGGCGGGCCGCGAAGACGGACGGGGAGAGTGCGGAAGTGGAAGAAGAGGAAGGGGCCATGTCCTGCACGTTATCGGCTGTTCGGGGCGTCCTCACCCCGGTTCGGCCGACCCGCCCCGCCGGGGCGGGCGGGTCCGCGCCCCATCGGGCGCGCCCCGCGCCGGACGGCCCGGACACGGTCTCGCACTGTGGGACGCCGGTCCCTGTCCGTGAGTGCGCTTCGCCTAAGCTGGTGCACATGCTGGCAGCACCGACACGCCCCGTGGCGCCCCGAAGCCCGGCCCCCAGGCCGCGTCATATCCGCGAACTCCTCAACGCGGGCGAGCCGATGTTCTCCTTCGAGTTCTTCCCACCGCGCACGCCCCAGTCGCAGGAGCGGCTGTGGCGCGCGATCCGGGAGATCGAGGCACTCGGCCCGTCCTTCGTCTCGGTCACCTACGGCGCGGGCGGCAGCACGCGCGGGCTGACCGTGGAGACGACCGAGCGCATCGCCACCGACACCACCCTGCTGCCGGTGGCGCACATGACGCTCGTCGACCACTCCGTCGCCGAGCTGCGCCACCTCATCGGGCGCTTCGCGGACGCCGGCGTCTCCAACATGCTCGCCGTGCGCGGCGACCCCCCCGGCGACCCCGACGGCGAGTGGGTCAGCCACCCCGAGGGGCTGACCTACACCGAGGAGCTCGTCCGCCTCCTCAAGGACAGCGGCGACTTCTGCGTGGGCGTGGCCGCGTTCCCGTACAAGCACCCGCGCTCGGCCGACGTGGAGACCGACACCGACCACTTCGTGCGCAAGTGCGAGGCGGGCGCCGACTACGCCATCACCCAGATGTTCTTCGACCCGGAGGACTACCTGCGGCTGCGCGACCGCGTGGCGGCCCGGGGGTGCGAGGTGCCGATCATCCCCGAGGTGTTCCCCGTGGTCCGCTCGTCCTTCATCCCGCGCTCGGAGAAGCTCTCCGGGGCCCCCTTCCCGCGCGCCCTGGCGGAGCGGTTCGAGTCCTTCGGCGACGACGCCGAGGCGGTGCGGGCCTTCGGCATCGAGCACGCCCAGCGCATGTGCGAGCGCCTGCTCGACGAGGGCGCGCCGGGCATCCACTTCATCACCTCGAACCAGTCCAAGGCCACCAGGCAGATCTTCCGTGAGGTCTCCGGTCGCCGGAGCCCGTCAGGGGCAGACGCGCGGCCATGATCGAGAAGGGCTGGTCGGGGCTGCCCGGGAAGGCGAAGTCCTCCAGCACCTCGGTGAACCCGCACGAGCGGTAGAGGTGGCGCGCCGCCGACGGCCCCGTCCGCGTGGACAGGACGGCGGTGCGCTCACCGCGCCCCTCGCACAGGGCGTGGAGCACGGCCCGTCCCACGCCCTGGTTCTGCGCCTCGGGGTGGACGTGCACCTCGGCGATCTCCAGGGGGTCGGCGAGGTAGCGGCGCGCCTGGCGCGCCCGCCCGCCGGCGTGCAGCCCCTCGGCGACCATGTCGTGCCACCACTGGCCGCGCACGCCGTGGAAGCCGTAGGCGAAGCCGACGGGGCGCCCGTCGCGGAGCGCGACCACGGCGCGGAAGCCCGGGTAGTAGGCGTGGCCGTTCATGACGGCCGCGCGACCGGGCAGCTGCTCGGGCGGCGGGCGCATGGCGGCCTCGTACACCCGGAGCAGCGCGGGGACGGCGTGCGTGAAGGCGGGCGGCGCCAGTTCGCGCAACTCGGTATCGGCTACCACAGCCCGATTTTAGGGCACGGGCCGCCGACGCGCCCTCGGCGCGGGGGACCTTGACGGGTCGGACGGGCTGGGGTTAACTGGTTTCTATCGAACAGGAGTTCGATTTACTTCCGCCGGGTCCGCCCGGCGGAGTGCGGCGCGGCCGGGTTGGGGAGGGGAAGCCCCACGCCCGGCCGCGCCGTTGCGCCGGCCCCGGACACGACGAGAACCGGCGCCCCCGGGGGGTGCCGGTTCTCGTCGAGCGGGTGCGACCTTCGTGTGTTCCCCGGTCCCTAGAAGGCGTCGACCGCGCGGCGCGCCTCGGGGTCGAGGACCCCCCAGTTGATCAGCTCCTCGGTCAGGTCGCCGGGCGACTTGTCGTAGATGACCGCGAGTGAACGCAGGTCCTCCTGGCGGATGGACAGCACGCGCCCGTTGTAGTCGCCGCGCTGGCTCTGGATGGTGGCGACGTAGCGGGAGAGCGGTCCTGCCTTCTCCTGCGGCAGCTGCTGCATGCGCTCCAGGTCGATCACCAGCTTGGGTGTCGGGCCCAGAGGCGTCGGCGCAGCGCCGCCCGGCAGCAGCTCCGACATGGGGACCCCGTAGAAGTCGGCCAGCTCGGCCAGCTTCTGGACGGTGACGGCGCGGTCGCCGCGCTCGTAGGAGCCGACCACGACGGCCTTCCAGCGTCCGTGGGACTTCTCTTCCACCCCGTGCAGGGACAGGCCCTGCTGGGTGCGGATGGCGCGCAGTCGCGCACCGAGGGACTTGGCGTATTCGGATGGCATGTTCTTGTCGCTCCCGGCCGTGACGGTGGCTGGCGTGGTGGGGGGACGTCCGCTCGTACTCGGCGAACCGCCTGTGCGGCTCAGCGGATGGTCACGGGGTGCAACCCCACCCGGTAGTGGTTACAGACAGTGACGGTAGGGGGGTCTGCCCCCCAGGTCAAGCCGTTGGTGTGAAACGCGACTAATCGGTGGCCAAACCGTGCGTAAGTGAGACTCCTCTCATGTCCGGACGGTTCGGGACGAGAGGGGCGTCGCGCTGGTCCACAAAGCCCGTTTCTACAGGGAATTTCACCTTTCAACCATTCTGTGGTCGTATCCACTGCGTGGCGATATGGCCACTCCTGGGCGATGAGAGTCCCCTCAATAGTGTGACCAGAGTCACATTGGCTGTTTTCGACCCCGGACCGCCCCTCGGGTGACCCGATCGCCGCTGGTAGCGTGGGGCCGATCGACATCCTTTAACGACCTGTTCTGTGAGGCAGGGAAGGGGTCACTGCTTTGCGTGTCCGAAAGTCGACGCAAGGTGATGCCGAAGGCGTCGCCGAACCGTCACCCGAGGTGCCCGACGGCACCCGCGCCGTCCTCGACGGCAACGAGATCAACCGGGCTCTGACCCGCATCGCCCACGAGGTGCTCGAACGCACCAAGGGCGGCGGGGACGTCACCCTCCTGGGCATCCCCTCCCGCGGTGTCCCGCTCGCCCGGCGCCTGGCGCAGCGCATCGGACGCGTCGAGGACCTCGCCGTCCCCGTCGGCTCCCTCGACATCACGATGTACCGCGACGACCTCAGATCGGCCCCCGTGCGCGCCCTCGGCAGGACCGAGATCCCCGGCGGCGGACTCGACGACCGCGTCGTCGTCCTCGTGGACGACGTGCTCTTCTCCGGCCGCACCGTGCGCGCCGCCCTCGACGCCCTCGGCGACCTGGGCCGGCCCCGCGCCGTCCAGCTCGCCGTGCTCGTGGACCGGGGCCACCGCGAACTGCCCATCCGCGCCGACTACGTGGGCAAGAACCTGCCCACCTCCCTGCGCGAGAACGTCACCGTGCGCCTGGAGGAGACCGACGGACACGACGCGGTCCTGCTCGGCCCCTCGCGGCCCCCGTCCGGCGCCTCCCGGGACGGAGGCCTCCGACCCGGGGCCCCCGGCCCCCGTCCCGGCTCCACCGAGGGGAACGCCTGATGCGCCACCTGCTCTCCACCGGAGACCTCAGCAGGGACGAGGCCACCCTCGTCCTGGACACCGCGGCCGAACTCGCCCAGGTCGGCGACCGCTCCGTCAAGAAGCTCCCGACCCTGCGCGGCCGCACCGTCGTCAACCTCTTCTACGAGGACTCCACGCGCACCCGCACCTCCTTCGAGCTCGCCGCCAAGCGCCTGTCCGCCGACGTCATCAACTTCTCGGCCAAGGGCTCCAGCGTCTCCAAGGGCGAGAGCCTCAAGGACACCGCGCTGACCCTCCAGGCGATGGGGGCCGACGCCGTCGTCATCCGGCACAGCGCCTCGGGGGCCGCCCACCGCCTCGCCACCTGGGTGGACGGCTCCGTCCTCAACGCGGGCGACGGCACCCACGAGCACCCCACCCAGGCACTGCTCGACGCGTACACGATGCGCGAGCGGCTGGGGCGCCTGGACGGCCTCAGGGTGGCCGTCGTCGGCGACATCCTGCACAGCCGCGTCGCGCGCTCCAACGTCCTGCTGCTCACCACCCTGGGGGCCCACGTCACCCTGGTCGCGCCGCCCACCCTGCTGCCGGTCTCGGTGGACACCTGGACGTGCGAGGTCTCCTACGACCTCGACGACGTGCTGCCCAAGTCCGACGTCGTGATGATGCTCCGCGTGCAGGCCGAGCGCATGCGCGACTCGTTCTTCCCGTCCGTGCGCGAGTACAGCCGCAACTACGGCCTCGACGGCGCGCGCCTGGCCCGGATGCCCGAGCACGCCATCGTCATGCACCCCGGACCGATGGTCCGCGGCATGGAGATCGCCGCCGAGGTCGCCGACTCGCCCCGGTGCACCGTCACCGCGCAGGTCGCCAACGGCGTCAGCCTGCGCATGGCCGTGCTCTACCTGCTGCTCGGCGGCTCCTAGCCCGCGCCCTCCCCGGGGGACGCCGCCCCGTTCCGCGACCGGCGCCCCGGGGGCCGGCGCCCGCCGGCGCCCGAGCCGGCCCCGCGCGGTGAGCGCCCTCCCGCCGGCGCCCGCGCGAACCACGCCTCCACCCGAGAACACGAGGAAGTCACCACCGCCATGCCCGACACCAACGGACCGCACCTGATCCGCGGCGCCCGCCCGCTCGGCGGGGACCCCGTCGACATCCTCATGGCCGACGGCCTGATCACCGCGATCGGCCCCGACCTGGAGGCCCCCGAGGGGGCCGAGACCGTCGACGCGACCGGACTGGTCGCCCTGCCCGGACTGGTGGACCTGCACACCCACCTGCGCGAGCCCGGGCGCGAGGACGCCGAGACCGTCGCGTCCGGCTCCCGCTCCGCCGCGGCCGGCGGCTACACCGCCGTCCACGCCATGGCCAACACCGACCCCGTCGCCGACACCGCGGGGGTCGTCGAGCAGGTCTGGCGCCTGGGCCGCGAGGCCGGCTACTGCGACGTGCGCCCGGTCGGCGCCGTCACCGTGGGCCTGGCGGGGGAGCGGCTCGCCGAGATCGGCGCGATGGCCGAGTCCGCCGCCCGGGTGCGCGTCTTCTCCGACGACGGCATCTGCGTCTCCGACGCCCTGCTCATGCGCAGGGCCCTGGAGTACGTCAAGGCCTTCGACGGCGTCGTCGCCCAGCACGCCCAGGAGCCCCGCCTCACCCAGGGCGCGCAGATGAACGAGGGCCGCGTCTCCGACCGGCTCGGCCTGCCCGGCTGGCCCGCCGTCGCGGAGGAGGCGATCATCGCCCGCGACTGCCTGCTCGCCCAGCACGTCGGCTCGCGCCTGCACGTGTGCCACGTCTCCACCAAGGGCTCGGTCGACATCATCCGCTGGGCCAAGGCCCGCGGCTGCGACGTGACCGCGGAGGTCACCCCCCACCACCTGCTCCTCACCGACGAGCTGGTGGAGAGCTACGATCCGATCTACAAGGTCAACCCGCCCCTGCGCACGGCCGAGGACGTGGAGGCACTGCGCGAGGGCCTGGCCGACGGGACCATCGACATCGTCGCCACCGACCACGCCCCGCACCCGAGGGAGGCGAAGGAGACCGAGTGGTCCACCGCCGCGATGGGCATGGTCGGTCTGGAGACCGCCCTGGCGGTCGTGCAGAGGACGATGGTCGACACCGGCCTGCTCACCTGGGCCGGGGTCGCCGACCGCATGTCCGCGGCGCCGGCCCGCATCGGCCGCGTCGGGGGGCACGGCCGCGAGCTCGCGGAGGGCGAGCCCGCCAACGTCGTCCTGTACGACCCGGCCGACCCGGTCGCGGTGGACGGTGCGGCCATGGCGACCAAGAGCAGCAACACCCCCTTCCGGGGCATGACCCTGCCGGGCCGGGTCCGCGCCACGTTCCTGCGCGGCACCCCCACCGTCCTGGAAGGCAAGATCAAGTGAACACGGCAGCGACAGCAGCGAACGCCCAGGCCGGTCCTGGTGCGGCAGAGGGGGGAAACGTGTCCGAGGAAACCGGCGGACCGGCGATTCTGGTGCTCGAGGACGGCCGGGTCTTCCGCGGCCGATCCTTCGGCGCCACCGGCGAGACCTTCGGCGAGATCGTCTTCAACACCGGCATGACCGGGTACCAGGAGACGCTCACCGACCCCTCGTACCACCGCCAGATCGTCACGATGACCGCGCCGCACATCGGCAACACCGGCGTCAACGACGACGACCCCGAGTCCGGCCGCATCTGGGTCGCCGGGTACGTCGTCCGCGAGCCCGCGCGCATCACCTCCAACTGGAGGGCCCGCCGGACCCTGGACGAGGAGCTGCGCCGCCAGGGCGTGGTCGGCATCGCCCTCACCGGCACCCGCGCCCTCACCCGCCACCTGCGCGACCGGGGCGCCATGCGCGCGGCCGTCAGCACCGTCGAGACCGACCCGGAGAAGCTGCTCGCCCGCGTCCTGGAGGCGCCCCGCATGGCCGGCGCCGACCTGGCCGCCGAGGTCAGCACGGACGCCGCCTACGAGGTCCTGCCCCCCGAGGGCGTCCCGACCCGGTTCCACGTCGCCGCCGTCGACCTCGGCATCAAGGCCATGACCCCCCAGCGCCTCGCCGAGCGCGGCTGCCGGGTCACCGTACTGCCCTCCGCGGCCACCGCGGAGGACATCCTCGCCCTGGACCCGGACGGCGTGTTCTTCAGCAACGGCCCCGGCGACCCCGCCACCGCGGACGGCCCCGTCGACGCCATGCGCGGCGTCCTGGACGCGGGCAAGCCGCTCTTCGGCATCTGCTTCGGCAACCAGATCCTGGGGCGCTCCCTGGGCCTGGGCACCTACAAGCTGCCCTTCGGCCACCGCGGCGTCAACCAGCCGGTGATCGACACCCGCACCCGCAAGGTCGCCATCACCAGCCAGAACCACGGCTTCGCCGTGGACGCCCCGCTCGACACCCCCTTCGACACCCCCTACGGCCGGGCCGAGGTCAGCCACATCGGCCTCAACGACCAGGTCGTCGAGGGCCTGCGGCTGCTGGACCGGCCCGTGTTCAGCGTCCAGTTCCACCCGGAGGCCGCCGCGGGCCCCCACGACGCCGCCGAGCTCTTCGACGAGTTCGTCACCCTGATGTCCGACGCCCAGCCCGCTCCGGCTGCCAAGTAGTTAGAGGAACAAGAGCATGCCGCGCCGTAGTGATCTTTCATCCGTCCTCGTGGTCGGCTCCGGCCCGATCGTGATCGGGCAGGCGGCCGAGTTCGACTACTCGGGCACCCAGGCCTGCCGTGTCCTGCGGGCCGAGGGCCTGCGGGTCATCCTGGTCAACTCCAACCCGGCCACGATCATGACCGACCCCGAGATCGCCGACGCCACGTACGTCGAGCCGATCACCACCGAGATGATCGAGAAGATCATCGCCAAGGAGCGCCCCGACGCGCTCCTGCCCACCCTGGGCGGGCAGACCGCGCTCAACGCCGCCGTCTCCCTGCACGAGGCCGGGATCCTGGACAAGTACGGCGTCGAGCTCATCGGCGCCAACATCGACGCCATCCAGTCCGGCGAGGACCGCGAGAGCTTCAAGCGCATCGTCGAGCGCATCGGCGGCGAGTCCGCCCGCTCGCGCATCTGCCACACCCTCCAGGAGTGCCTGGACGCCGCCGAGGCGCTGAACTACCCGGTCGTCGTGCGCCCCTCCTTCACCATGGGCGGCGCGGGCTCCGGCTTCGCGCACAACGAGACCGAGCTGCGCCGCATCGCCGGACAGGGCCTCGCGCTCTCCCCGACCACCGAGGTGCTCCTGGAGGAGTCCATCCTCGGCTGGAAGGAGTACGAGCTGGAGCTCATGCGCGACACCAACGACAACGTCGTGGTGGTCTGCTCCATCGAGAACCTCGACCCCATGGGCGTGCACACCGGCGACTCGATCACCGTCGCCCCCGCCATGACCCTCACCGACCGCGAGTACCAGGAGCTCCGCGACCTCGGCATCGCGGTCATCCGCGAGGTCGGCGTGGACACCGGCGGCTGCAACATCCAGTTCGCCGTCCACCCCACCACCGGCCGGGTCATCGTCATCGAGATGAACCCCCGGGTCTCGCGGTCCTCCGCCCTGGCCTCCAAGGCCACGGGCTTCCCGATCGCCAAGATCGCCGCCAAGCTCGCCGTCGGCTACACCCTCGACGAGATCCCCAACGACATCACCAAGGAGACCCCGGCCAGCTTCGAGCCCACGCTCGACTACGTGGTCGTCAAGGTCCCGCGGTTCGCCTTCGAGAAGTTCCCCGGGGCCGACCCCACCCTCACCACCACGATGAAGTCGGTGGGCGAGGCCATGGCCATCGGCCGGTCCTTCCCCGAAGCCCTCCAGAAGGCCATGCGCTCGCTGGAGAAGGCCGGGGTGGGGCTGTCCTGGGCGGGCAGCCCCGGTGACAAGGACGAGCTCCTCCGCAGGGCCGCCGTCCCCACCGAGCACCGGCTGCGCCAGGTCCAGCAGGCCTTCCGCGCCGGGGCCACCGTCGAGGAGCTCCACGAGTCCACGAGGATCGACCCGTGGTTCCTGGACCAGATGCTCCGGCTGGAGGAGGCGGCGCGCGTCCTCGCCGAGGCGCCCAAGCTCGACGCCGACCTGCTCCGCGAGGTCAAGGGCCTCGGCTTCTCCGACCTCCAGATCGGCGAGATCACCGGCCGGAGCGAGGACGTCGTCCGCGAACTCCGCCACGCCCTCGGCATCCACCCCGTCTACCTGACCGTGGACACCTGCGCCGCCGAGTTCGCCGCCCGGACGCCGTACCTGTACTCCAGCTACGACGAGGAGACCGAGGTCCCCGACGGCGACAAGCCCAAGATCATCATCCTGGGCTCGGGGCCCAACCGCATCGGCCAGGGCGTCGAGTTCGACTACTCCTGCGTCCACGCCTCCTTCGCCCTCTCCGAGGCCGGGTACGAGACCGTGATGGTCAACTGCAACCCCGAGACCGTCTCCACCGACTACGACACCAGCGACCGGCTCTACTTCGAGCCGCTCACCCTGGAGGACGTGCTGGAGGTCGTCCGCGCCGAGCAGCTCAGCGGCACGGTCGCCGGGGTCATCGTCCAGCTGGGCGGCCAGACCCCCCTCGGGCTGGCCCGCCGGCTCAAGGAGAACGGGGTGCCCATCATCGGCACCAGCCCCGAGGCCATCGACCTGGCCGAGGACCGCGGCGAGTTCGGCAAGGTCCTCGCCGAGGCGGGGCTGCCCGCACCCAAGTACGGCACCGCCTACTCCTTCGCCGAGGCCAAGGCCGCGGCGGACGAGATCGGCTACCCCGTCATGGTCCGCCCCTCCTACGTGCTGGGCGGCCGGGGCATGGAGATCGTCTACAGCGAGACGATGCTCGCCGACTACATCGAGCGCAACGCCCAGGTCAGCCCCGAGCACCCGGTGCTCATCGACCGCTTCCTGGACGACGCGATCGAGATCGACGTGGACGCGATCTACGACGGCACCGACCTGTACCTGGGCGGGGTCATGGAGCACATCGAGGAGGCCGGCATCCACTCCGGCGACTCGGCCTGCACCCTGCCCTCGATCACCCTGGGGCAGGAGGACATCGAGCGCATCCGCTACTCCACCGAGGCGATCGCCCGCGGCACCGGCGTGCGCGGCCTGATCAACGTCCAGTACGCGCTGGCCTCGGGCGTGCTCAACGTGCTGGAGGCCAACCCGCGCGCCTCCCGCACCGTGCCGTTCGTGTCCAAGGCGACCGCGGTGCCGCTCGCCAAGGCCGCCGCCCGCGTCATGGCGGGCACGTCCATCGCGGACCTGCGCGCCGAGGGCATGCTGCCCGCCACCGGCGACGGGGGCGACCTGCCCGCCGACGCCCCGGTGTCGGTCAAGGAGGCCGTGCTGCCGTTCAACCGGTTCATCGACAAGGAGGGCGAGGGGGTCGACACCATCCTCGGCCCCGAGATGCGCTCCACGGGCGAGGTCATGGGCCTGGACGTCGAGTTCGGCGCCGCCTACGCCAAGTCCCAGCTGGCCGTGAACGGCTCCCTGCCCACCCGGGGCAAGGTGTTCGTCTCCGTGGCCAACCGCGACAAGCGCTCGATGATCTTCCCGGTCAAGCGGCTCGCCGACCTGGGCTTCGACATCCTCGCGACCGAGGGCACCGCCGTGGTGCTGCGCCGCAACGGCGTGCGCGCCACCGTCGTGCGCAAGCACAGCGCGGGCCCCGGCCCCAACGGGGAGCGCACGATCGTGCAGCTCATCCACGAGGGCGGGGTGGACCTCATCGTCAACACCCCGTTCGGCAGCGCCGGCCAGGCCGGGCCGCGTCTGGACGGGTACGAGATCCGCACCGCCGCGGTGGTGCGCGGCGTGCCCAGCGTCACCACCGTGCAGGGGCTGGCCGCGGCCGTCCAGGCCATCGAGGCGCGCGTGCGCGGCGACGTCGGGGTGCGCTCCCTCCAGGAGCACGCCAGGGCGCTCAACGCCGGCCGGGAGTAGCCGGGGCCTCCCCGTCCGGGGCCCGGGCGGGCCCCGGACGGGACAGGGTGTGAGGAGCGCCACGGGGCGGTCCGGACACCGGCGGCGCGTGCCCCCCGATCCGCCGGGCACGGGCCGGGGGAGGCGGCCGCGGCGCCGTCCCCCGGGGGCGGCGCCGGTGCGCTGAGCGGGGCACGCCCACCGAACGGCCTAGGCTGTAGGGACAGGGCTGCCCCGCCTCCGGGCGGGGCCCCGGCAGTAGAGTGCGGGCGCCGCGGGGACTCCGCGGCGCCCGCGCGCCCGAGGCGAGAGAGGCTTCTCCGAGACCATGAGCGACAACGGACCGGTGCAGGTCAGGTGCCCCGTGCTGAACGTGCGCAGGGTGGACGCCTACTACGCCATCACCGTCGTCGCCCCGGGGATCGCCGAGCGGTTCCGTTCGGGCCAGTTCGTCTCGGTGGCGGTCGGCGGCGACCACTCCAGCACCCTGCTGCGCCGTCCCTTCGCCATCCACGACGTCAAGCCCGACTACGGCGGCACCGTCGAGTTCCTGTTCTCCGTGCGCGGCACCGGCACCGCCTGGCTGTCCGAGCGGAGGTCGCGCGACCTGCTGGACGTGGTCGGCCCCCTGGGCCGGCCGTTCCCGCTGCCGCGCGAACCCGTCAACTGCGTGCTCGTGGGCGGCGGTTCCGGCAGCGCGCCGCTGTTCCCGCTCGCCCAGTCGCTGCGCAGGCGCGGGTGCCGGGTCGACTTCGTGCTCGGCGGGGCCTCCGCCGACCGGGTGTTCAGCGCGATCACCGCCCGCCGCATCGCCGAGACCGCCGCCTTCACCACCGACGACGGCTCCTTCGGCACCAGGGGCCGGGTCACCGACGTCCTGGGCCGCGTGATCGAGGAGTGCCGGTCCGACGCGGTGTACGCCTGCGGCCCGATGCCCATGCTCCGCGCCGTCACCGCGGTGGCGGGCAGCCACGGGGTCCCCGTCCAGGTGGCGGTGGAGGAGACCATGGCCTGCGGCACGGGGATCTGCATGACCTGCGTGATCCCCGTGGTGGGGGAGGACGGCATCACCCGCATGGTGCGCTCCTGCGTGGACGGCCCGGTGTTCCGCGGCGAACAGGTGCGCTTCGACGACGTGGGGACCATCCCCTTCGACGCCCTGGGCGCCCCGGGGTGGAAGGGCTCCAGCGCCGCCCGCGCCGCCGAGTCGGCGCGCGACATCGCCTGACCCGGGCGGCGACACACACACGACCGAGTGAAGGCACGTGAACGCAGACCTCAGGACCCGGGTGGGCGGCATGGACCTGCCCAACCCCGTGGTGACCGCCGCCGGATGCGCCGGCTCCGGCCGTGAACTGTCCCAGTTCTTCGACATCGCGTCGATCGGCGCCGTGACGACCAAGTCGGTGATGCTGGAGCCCCACGCGGGGCGTCCGGCGCCGCGCATGGCCGAGACGCCCAGCGGCATGCTGAGCACGACGGGCATGCAGGGCCCCGGGGTGGACGTGTTCCTCCAGCGGGACCTGCCCTGGCTGCTGGCCCGCGGCGGCCGGGCCATCGTCTCCATCGCCGGGGCGGGGGTGGGCGAGTTCGGCGAGCTGGCCAGGCGGATCTCGGCGGCCGACGGCGTCAGCGCCATCGAGGTGAACCTGTCCTGCCCCGACCCGGCCGCCCCGTCGGGGCGCCACTTCGCCGACGACGCCTCCCACGCGGCGGCGGTGGTGCAGACGGTGCGCTCCCACGCCCGCTCGGACCTTCCGGTGCTGGCCAAGCTGGCCGCCGACGTCCCCGACGTGGTGGAGCTGGCCTCGGCGTGCGTGGAGGCGCGCGCGGACGGCCTGTCCATGATCAACACCGTGCGCGGCATGGCGGTGGACACCCGCACCCTGCGGCCCGCGGTGGCCGGGGGGATGGGCGGGCTGTCCGGCCCGGCGATCCGGCCGCTCGCCGTGGGGTGCGTCTACCGCGTGCACGAGGCGCTTCCCGGGGTGCCCATCATCGGGATGGGCGGCGTCCGCACGGGCGCCGACGTCCTGGAGTTCATGGCGGCCGGGGCGAGCGCCGTGGCGGTCGGCACGACCAACTTCTCCGACCCGTCCGCGTGCAGCCGCGTGCTCCGGGAGTTCACCGAGGCTCTGGAGGCGCGGGGCTTCGCCAGGGCCTCGGACGTGGTGGGAGCGGCCCACCGGCAGGGGGCCGGGGCGTGACAGGTCGGGCACACGGCGCACAAGGGCCCTGACCGGCCTGAACGGCGTTGAGATGGCTCTGTGCGACCAAACAGGCGCATCCTGGCGCAAGGGGGCGGTCTCGGGGGAGCGTCGGGCTGCGTCCGTCTGGGCGGCCGTTACGGGGAAGTGATACGGAATGGGCGCATGAAGCGACTCATCCGGGGAATCGCACACCTTGATGGTGTGCACAGGACAGTGGACGTGCATCGGCCGATGCTTCGGTAAGCACATCGGTAAGCACGTGCGGATGTTGCACGCACCGGCACGGAGCCGGTGGCACACGATTGGAGAGACCGACATGACCGCGCCTTCCGCGCCCATCGCCGTCGCGATCGACGCCGGGGACATCGAGACGGCGGCCACCTGGGCCTCGGCCGTCGCACCCCACGTGAGTACGGTCAAGGTGGGACTGGAGCTGTACCTGCGCTACGGGCCGGAGGTGGTCAGCGCGGTGCGCGGGGCCAGCCGGCTCGGGGTCTTCCTCGACCTCAAGCTCCACGACATACCGGCCACGGTCGAGGGCGCCGCGCGCAGTGTCGCGTGGCTGCGCCCCTCCTTCCTCACGGTGCACGCCTCCGGAGGGGCGGACATGGTCCGCGCGGCCGCGGAGGCGGCCCCGGACACCAGGATCGCCGCCGTGACCGTGCTCACCTCCATGGACGAGGCGGACCTGGAGCAGGTGGGGCTGCTCGGCCCGGCCCGGGACGCGGTGCGGCGCCTGTCCGCGCTGGCGGTGGGCGCCGGGGCGCGCGCCCTGGTGTGCTCCCCCCGGGAGGTGGCGCTGGTGCGCGCGGAGGTGGGGCCGGACGTCACCCTCATCACACCGGGAGTGCGCCCGGCGGGGGCTGACAGGGGGGACCAGTCGCGCGTCGCCACCCCGGAGGAGGCCATCGGTGCGGGGGCCGACCTGTTGGTCATCGGCCGCCCCATCACGCGGGCGCCGGACCCCGGCGCGGCGGCGGCCTCCCTCGCGGCCGCCGTGCGGCGGGCCGGGGCCAGGGTCTAGGGGAGGCGGACGGACGGGAGAACGGCGCCGGGAGCACCCTTCGACGGTGTCCCGGGGGGAGGGGCGAGGGGATCGAAGGATCCCGGGGACGAACCAACGAAGCGAGCTCATCACGCGCGGTTATGGATCACTGACGGTCACCAATTAGGTGTGTCCGAAACTCGGAACAGGCTGCCCGGAGTGACCCGGGTCACCCCTCTGTGACCTGCGCTGGTGACGCGCTTTGTGCTCGGCCCAATCGGGACCAAGGTCCTGTATTTCGTCTCCGACCGCAATTGAATGGTAACTCTACGTAGTTAGTTCGATGAAATAGCCGCTGAAAGGGCACTTTACGTTGCCTAACAGGGGTCAGACCTACTAACTTGCGCAGGCGTCCGCCCTCTACAAACGAGTAGAAATCCGAGGTGACCCGGCGTGGCCCTTCCTCCCCTCACACCTGAACAGCGCACCGCGGCTCTGGAGAAGGCCGCTAAGGCCAGAAAAGAGCGCGCGGAGGTCAAGAACAAGCTGAAGAACGGCGGCATCTCGTTGTCCGAGGTGCTCGCCAACGGCCTCAAGGACGACGTCATCGGCAAGATGAAGGTTTCGGCTCTGCTGGAATCCCTCCCCGGTGTCGGCAAGGTCCGTGCGAAGCAGATCATGGAGCGTCTCAACATCGCCGAGTCGCGCCGTGTCCGCGGTCTGGGGACCAACCAGCGCGCGGCCCTGGAAGCCGAGTTCGGTGACCTCACCAAGTAACACCCGGTAGGAGCAGTACGCAGTACGCCGGCCCGTCCGCGTCCCCCACAGTCGCGGCGGAGAGCGCGCCGCGACAGCGGCGGGCTCACGGTGAAGCCACAGCGCGAGCCGCGGTCGGCGGACGGATGGCCCCAGGTCACAACCGTCCGCCGCACCGCGGCTCGGTGGTATAAATGGATCTTCCCGCGACCGTTCGCGGACACCCCCGCACAGCAGCCGCCCGCACGGCGACGCGCCCGGTCCCGCCAGGTCCCCGGAGCGCGGCCGATGGCCTCCGGCCCCGCGGCGGACAGGCCCCGAAGGGAAGCCCCGAACACACATGCCTGAGCTCGCATCCGAGTCCCGTCCGGCCGAGAAGCGGTTGATCGTCCTGTCCGGCCCCTCGGGTGTGGGGAAGAGCACCGTGGTCGCCAACCTGCGGCGCGAGCACCCCGACGTGTGGCTCTCGGTCTCGGCCACCACCCGCGCGCCCCGGCCCGGCGAACAGGACGGCGTCCAGTACCACTTCGTCACCGACGAGGAGTTCGACCGCCTCGTCGCCGAGGACGAGCTCCTGGAGTGGGCCAGGTTCGCGGGCAACCGCTACGGCACCCCGCGCGGCCCCGTCCAGGCCCGCCTGACCGCCGGCGCCCCCGTGCTGCTGGAGATCGAGCTCCAGGGCGCCCGCCAGATCCGCGAGACCATGCCCGAGGCCTACCACGTCTTCCTCGCGCCGCCCTCCTGGGAGGAGCTGGTCCGCCGCCTCACCGGACGCGGCACCGAGTCCGACGAGGTCATCCGTCGCCGGCTGGAGGTCGCCAAGGTCGAGCTCGCCGCCGAGAAGGAGTTCGACACCACGCTCGTCAACACGTCCGTGCAGGAAGTGTGCGCCGAGCTGCTAGCGTTGATCGACGCGCCCAAGGTGTGATAGCGGCGGGGCCCACGGCCACCGCCGCCCGCGTCCGCCCGCGCCGGGTTCGCCCCCGGAGGCGCCGCGTATCCTCGAACACGTCCCGAACGATCACGTCACGGCTTCCGACGAGCCGGAGACCTTCCCTGGGGGTAAACGAAGTGGCTGGTACCGAGCCCGTCGCCGAAGGCATCACCAATCCGCCCATCGACGACCTGCTGCAGCTCGTCGACAGCAAGTACAGCCTGGTCACCATGGCCTCCAAGCGGGCCCGCCAGATCAACGCCTACTACGCCCAGCTCGGCGAGGGCCTCCTGGAGTACGTCGGCCCGCTGGTCGAGACCCAGGTGCAGGAGAAGTCCCTGTCCATCGCCCTGCGCGAGGTCAAGTCCGGCCTGCTCACCGCCGAGCCCTACGAGGGCACCTGATCCACCCCTCCGCCGCGGCCGTCCCGTGCCACGGGCCGGCAGGCGCGGCGGAGCCCGGCGCTGCCGCGGCGTGCCGCCGGAGCCCGCACACCGCCCTCCACCGCCCCGTCGGGCGCGCGGGGGGCGCGGCCGTCCGCGGGGTCGGCGCGTGCCCGCCCGGCCGGGCCTGGTAGAACTCCTTCCTGTGAGTGAGACACAGAGCGTTCCCCGGGTGGTCCTCGGCGTCGGCGGCGGCATCGCCGCCTACAAGGCGTGCGAGCTGCTCCGCCGTCTGACCGAGTCCGGCCACCGCGTCCGGGTCGTGCCCACCGCCGAGGCCCTCCGCTTCGTCGGCGAGCCCACCTGGGCGGCCCTGTCCGGACAGCCCGTCACCACCGGGGTGTGGGACGGGGTCGACGAGGTCCCGCACGTGCGCATCGGGCAGGAGGCCGACCTCGTGTTCGTGGCCCCGGCCACCGCCAACCTCATGGCGAGGGCCGCCGCCGGCCTGGCGGACGACCTCCTCACCAACACCCTTCTCACCGCGCGGTGCCCCGTGGTGTTCGCACCCGCGATGCACACGGAGATGTGGGAGCACCCCGCCACCCGGGCGAACGTGGCCACCCTGCGCGCGCGGGGCGCCGTCGTCCTCGACCCGGCCGTGGGACGCCTCACCGGCGCCGACAGCGGACGCGGCCGCCTCCCCGAGCCCTCCGAGCTGTTCGAGGCCGCACGGCTGGTCCTGCGCCGCGGAACCGCCGCCCCCGACCTGGCCGGCCGCCGCGTCGTCGTCTCCGCCGGGGGCACCAGGGAGGCCATCGACCCGGTCCGGTTCCTCGGCAACCACTCCTCCGGCAAGCAGGGGTACGCCCTGGCCCGCACCGCCGCGGCGCGCGGGGCCGACGTCACCCTCGTCGCCGCCAACGTCTCCCTGCCGGACCCGGCCGGGGCCCGTGTCGTGCGGGTGGGCTCGGCCGCCGAGCTCGCCGAGGCGATGGAGGCCGAGAGGCGCGGCGCCGACGCGGTCGTGATGAGCGCGGCCGTCGCCGACTTCCGGCCGGTCAGGAGCGTCGCCTCCAAGATCAAGAAGTCCGGTGCGGCCCCCGGGCCCATCGAGCTGGTCGAGAACCCGGACGTCCTGGCGGGCCTGGTGGCCTCCCGGGCGTCGGAGGCGCCCGGGCAGACCATCGTCGGGTTCGCCGCCGAGACCGACGACGTCGTCGCCAACGGCCGCGCGAAGCTGGAGAGGAAGGGCTGCGACCTCCTCGTGGTCAACCAGGTCGGGGGAGGGCGCGCGTTCGGCACAGAGGACAACCAGGCGGTCGTCCTGGGCGCCGACGGTTCCGTCACGGACATCCCGACCGGGCCCAAGGACGACCTCGCCGACCGTGTGTGGGACCTGGTCGTCGAACGCCTCCCCTGACGGCTTCCGCGGCCCCGGGCCCGCCTGTGTGGGCGTTCGCACAGGCAGACGGGGTGCCCGCGGACGAACAGCCTGGACACCAGGACTGGATTCCTACCGCCGAGTACGCCACACTGCGAACGGGTGTCCTTGCCGACATGCGACGCGGTCGGCAGCCGGACGCCCGTCCCCACCAGTCCGGTTACAGTGGACCGATAACCAACCGCGTCGGTCGGCATTGGCCGCCCCCGGCAGGCCGCCGGAGCGCTGTGCCGCACCGACACATGTCAGCCAGCAGCCGCTGCAAGGAGTCACGCAACGTGTCCCGCCGCCTTTTCACCTCCGAGTCGGTCACCGAAGGCCATCCCGACAAGATGGCCGACCAGATCAGTGACGCGATCCTCGACGCGATGCTCACCCACGACCCGCGCAGCCGGGTCGCCGTCGAGACGCTGATCACCACCGGTCAGGTCCACATCGCGGGTGAGGTCACCACCCAGACCTACGTCGACATCCCCGCCATCGTGCGCGAGAAGATCCTCCGGATCGGATACGACTCCTCCGCCAAGGGGTTCGACGGTGACTCCTGCGGGGTCAACGTCTCCATCGACGCCCAGTCCCCGGACATCGCCCAGGGCGTCGACACCGCCTACGAGGCGCGCGTCGAGAACGAGGACGACGCACTCAACCGGCAGGGCGCCGGCGACCAGGGCCTGATGTTCGGCTACGCCAACCGGGAGACCCCCGAGCTGATGCCGCTGCCGATCAAGCTGGCGCACTCGCTCTCCGAGCGGCTGGCGGCGGTCCGCCGCAACGGCACGGTGCCCTACCTGCGCCCGGACGGCAAGACCCAGGTCACGGTCGAGTACGAGGGCCAGGTCCCCGTGCGCCTCGACACCGTCGTCGTCTCCAGCCAGCACTCCGCGGACATCAACCTGGAGGAGATGCTCGCCCCGGACATCCGCGAGCACGTCATCGAGCCGGTCGTGGCCGCCTTCGGCCTGGAGTCCGACAACTACCGGCTGCTCGTCAACCCGACCGGCCGCTTCGAGATCGGCGGCCCGATGGGCGACGCCGGACTGACCGGGCGCAAGATCATCGTGGACACCTACGGGGGCTACGCCCGCCACGGCGGCGGCGCCTTCTCCGGCAAGGACCCGTCGAAGGTGGACCGCTCGGCGGCCTACGCCACCCGTTGGGTCGCCAAGAACATCGTCGCCGCCGAGCTCGCCGAGCGCGCCGAGGTCCAGGTGGCCTACGCCATCGGCAAGGCCCACCCGGTCGGTGTGTTCATCGAGACCTTCGGCACCGAGACGGTCGCCCCGGAGCTGATCGAGAAGGCCGTCAAGGAGGTCTTCGACCTCCGTCCGGCCGCGATCGTGCGCGATCTGGACCTGCTGCGCCCGATCTACTCCGCGACGGCCGCCTACGGCCACTTCGGCCGGGAGCTGCCCGAGTTCACATGGGAGAGCACCGAGCGGGCCGCCGCGCTGCGGTCGTTCGTGGGCGTCTGAGCCCGACCTCTCCCGCTCCGTCCCCGGACGGAGCCCGCCCCGGGGGCGGGCGGCCCGAGCGGCCGCCCGCCCCCGGTGTGTCCGCGCCCGCCTCCCGCATGGCGCACGGTCAAAACAACTACTCCGTGTTATGACATATGCACGCAAGGTAATTTTCTGTGCTCGCACGCGGAGGAAGCACCATGGCCGTGACCACGGCGATGTCGGCACTGGGCCTGGCGGCCATGATCGCCCTGCCCGGCGCCCACCACGCACCCGGCCCGGGCCCGTCGGCGGACGACGCGGCCGTACCGGGGGCGGACACCCTGCACGTGTCCCTGGGGACGCGCTCCGACGAGGAGCGGCTGAGCCCCGGGGACCACGTCGAGTACACCATCCGGGTGCGCAACTCCGGCGCCGGGGACCTCCCGGACGCCGAGATCGTCCAGTTCCTGCCGTCCACGATGCGCTACGTCTCGGGCTCGGCCGGGACCAGGGCCGGGGTCGAGGAGGGGCAGGTGACGTGGACCCACGACCTGGCGTCGGGCGAACGGGCGGACTTCCGGGTCACCGGGGAGATCACCGGGGTCCGGGAGGGCGGCGAGCACCCCGTCACCACCGTGTGCCTGCGGCCCGAGCCGGGGGCCGCGCTGGCCGCGTGCTCCTCCGCCGTGCACAGGGTCTACGGCTCGGTGCCCCTCGTCTGGGTGGTCGCGGGGCTGCTCCTCCTGGTCGCCTCCGCGGTCTGCGTCGGCGGCTACGCGCGCCACCGGGGCGACCGGCGGTCCGACCCGCTCCCGCACCTGCCCGGCGGCCCCGCACCGGAGCCCGCCGCGAACGTCAGGACGCTCACGGACGGCGCCGACGTCTACGAGCTGGACGCGCACCGCTAGCGGTCCGGACGGGACGCGCCGTACCGGGCGCACACGCGCAAGGGCCGCGCCCCGCGGGGCGCGGCCCTTGCGCACGCTGTGGCCCGGCCTGCTCAGCTCAGCTCGCCGAGGGCCTTCTCCGCCTCGGCCAGCCACGAGCGGCGCGCCTCCAGGGCGTCCTCGTGCTCCTTGACGCGGCGGTCGTCGCCCCGCTCCCTGGCCTTCTCCAGCTTGGCCTCCAGGTCGGTGATCGCCGCCGCCAGCTGGGACACCGTGTCCCTGGCGCGGGCGATCGCCTCCGGGTTGCTCCGCTCCCACTCGGCGTCCTCGGCCCGGCGCACACCGTCCTCGATCCGGCGGAAGGCGCCCTCGAGCTGGTCGCGCACGTCGCGGGGCAGCTCACCGGCCTCCTCCCACGCCTCCTGGAAGTCGCGCAGGCGGGCACGGGCCCGGCGCGGGTCGGAGATCCCCGGGATCTCCGCCTCGGCCTCGGCCAGGATCCGCTCCTTGGCCTCGGCGTTGACCCGCAGCTCCGCGTCGCGCTCGGCGAAGGTCGCGTTGCGCGCGTCGAAGAAGCGGTCCTGGGCCGCCTTGAAGCGCGTCCACAGCTTGTCCTCGCTCGCTCTGTCCGCGCGCCCGGTCCTCTTCCACTGCTGCATGAGGTCGCGGTAGGCGCGGGCCGTGGGCCCCCAGTCGTCGGAGCCCGACAGCGCCTCGGCCTCGGCGACGATGCGCTCCTTCTCCACGCGCACGGAGTCGCGCTCCTGGTCCAGGTTCGCGAAGTACGTCTTGCGGCGCTTGGAGAAGGAGTTGCGCGCGGCGGACATCCGCTTCCACAGCGCCTGCTCGGTGGGACGGTCGGCCCGGGGGGCCTTCTTCCACTCCTCGATGAGTTGCAGCATCCGCTCGCCGCCGGACTTCCAGTGCGTCGTCTCGGCCGCGACCCGCTCGGCCTCGGCGACGATGCGCTCCTTGGTCTCCCGGGCCTGCCCGCGGGCCTGCTCCTGCGCCTGCTTCTGCTCGACCTTGCGCTCCTCGGCGCGGCCGGAGAGGGCGTCCAGCCGCCTGCCCAGCGACTCCAGGTCGCCGACGGCGTTCGCATCGGTGACGGCGGAGCGCAGCTTGTCGATGTTCGACATCGCGGCGGCGGCGGACAGGTCCGTGCTGCGGAGCCGCTTCTCCAACAGCTCCACCTCGGTGACCAGGGCGTCGTACTTGCGTCGGAAGAACGCCAGAGCCTCCTCCGGCGCCCCCGCCTGCCACGATCCGACGACCCGCTCACCTTCGCTCGTGCGGACGTAGACCGTGCCGTCGTCGTCTACGCGGCCCCAAGGGTCCGTGGTCACCGTGTCCTCCTGCTGTCATGAGCCCCGCCGTGGGGCGGGCTCGGGTCGTCGCGCCGCTCGCGCGCCGCGTCGTGATGGGAACCACCGTGCTCAGCACGATATCCATACGATTCGACGGGCGGCGACGCGCCGTGATTCACATCGGCGCAGATCATGCGTGTCCGCGCGTCCCCGTGTGTCCCTCCGGGCCGCGCACCCGCCCGGAAGAGGCGCAGGTCGGGGCCTCGGCGCACACGACGACGGTGACCAATATGGCATTACCACGCGGTTTGGCAAAGAGGCGAGCCGCGCGCGGTGATCGAATGGTGATCAAACGCTTTCGCCGAGGTGCCCGACGGGTCGCCCCTCCTCCCGTGCCTCGGTAGGCTCTGCACCTGAGGGTTCGCGCGTTCCGAACCGCGGGCCCGCCCCTCCGACCGCGCACCCGACCGAGGACAGGACGACATCCGCCGTGCTCATCGCCGCACTTCCCACCGGGCCCCTCGCCGCGAACTGCTACGTGCTGGCACCGGCCCCCGGCGGCGACTGCATCGTCGTCGACCCCGGGCAGGAGGCGGCCGAACAGGTCGAGAAGGTGCTGTCGGAGCACGGCCTGACGCCCGTCGCGGTCCTGCTCACGCACGGGCACTTCGACCACGTGTGGTCGGCCGCCGAACTCGGCGGGCGCCACGGCGTGCCGGTCCACGTGCACGCCCGGGACCGCCACCTGCTCACCGACCCCGCCGCCGGGGTCGACCCCGGCTTCGCCGCCCGGCTGTCCTCCCTGCTGGGGGAGGGCCCCCACGCCGAGCCCTCGGACCTGGTCGAGGTGGCCGGGGGCGACACCCTGTCCCTCGCCGGCCTGGAGGTCGGGGTGGAGCACACCCCCGGGCACACCCCCGGGTCGGTCGTCTACACGGTCACCACGGAGGACGGGGTCCCCGTCATGTTCGCCGGCGACCTCGTCTTCGCCGGGTCCATCGGACGCACCGACTTCCCCGGCGGGGACCACGAGGCCATGCTGCGCAGCCTCGCCGACGCGGTCCTGGCCCGGCCCGACGGCACCCAGGTCCTGCCCGGCCACGGCCCCGCCACCACGGTCGAGCGGGAGCGCGCCACCAATCCGTACCTGCGCGACATCGCCGGCTGAGCCCGCCCGGACGACCCACCCCGCAGGAACGACGTGATGACCACCGAACACCGCAGAGGCGTCGACGCCCCGAGCGCGACCCCCCGGCCCCGCGACGGACGAGATACCCGCACCGGCCCCGCCTGAGGCGGGTTCCGGTGGTTTCCACACCGCCGTCCCCGGCCCCGGGGCCCGGGTGCGCGCGGGCGGTGTGCACAGGATCGGCCCGTACCAAAGCGCAGGTCGGGCACACTGGACACGAACCAAGACGCTGAAGGAGAAGTTCGTTGATACGCACGCATGAGGCAGGTGCGTTGCGCGCCGAGCACGCCGGCGCGACCGTTGTCCTCGCCGGCTGGGTGGCACGCCGCCGCGACCACGGCGGAGTGGTCTTCCTCGACCTGCGCGAAGCCTCCGGAGTGGCCCAGGTCGTCGTCCGCGAGGACGACCTGGCCCACGACCTCCGCGCGGAGTACTGCATCAAGGTCACCGGCACGGTCCGGGTCCGGCCCGAGGGCAACGAGAACCCCGAGATCCCCACCGGCGCGATCGAGGTCGCCGCCGACGAGATCGAGGTGCTCAGCGAGTCCGCCCCGCTGCCCTTCCAGCTGGACAGCGCCGCGGACGTGGCGGAGGAGACCCGCCTGCGCTACCGGTACCTGGACATCCGGCGCCAGGAGATGGCGGAGAACCTGCGCCTGCGCTCCAAGGCCACCTACGTCGCCCACGACGTCATGCGCGACCTCGGCTTCGTGTACGTCGAGACGCCGTACATGACCCGCTCCACCCCCGAGGGCGCCCGCGACTTCCTGGTCCCCGTCCGCCTCCAGCCGGGCCACTGGTACGCCCTGCCGCAGTCCCCGCAGCTGTTCAAGCAGCTGCTCATGGTCGGCGGCATGGAGCGCTACTACCAGCTCACCCGCTGCTTCCGCGACGAGGACCTGCGCGCCGACCGCCAGCCGGAGTTCACCCAGATCGACCTGGAGATGAGCTTCGTCGACGAGGAGGACATCTTCGCCGTCGGCGAGAAGCTGTTCACCCGCCTCCTGCGCGAGGTGCGCGGCGTCGAGCTGCCCGAGCGGTTCCCCCGGATGCGCTTCGCCGAGGCCATGGACCGGTTCGGCTCCGACAAGCCGGACCTGCGGTTCGGCCAGGAGCTGGTCGAGGTCACCGAGTACTTCGCGGACACCCCGTTCCGGGTCTTCAAGGCCCCCTACGTGGGCGCCGTGGTCATGCCGGGCGGCGGGTCCCAGACCCGCAAGGAGCTGGACGCCTGGCAGGAGTGGGCCCGCTCGCGCGGCGCCAAGGGCCTGGCCTACGTGCTCGTCCAGGAGGACGGCACCCTGGGGGGCCCGGTCGCCAAGAACCTGTCCGACACCGAGCGCGAGGGCCTGGCCGCCGAGGTCGGCGCGGCGCCCGGCGACGCCGTCTTCTTCGCGGCGGGCAAGCGCTCCGAGAGCCAGGAGCTGCTCGGCGCCGCGCGCCTGGAGATCGGCAAGCGGTGCGACCTGATCGACACCTCCCTCTGGGAGATCCTGTGGATCACCGACATGCCGCTGTTCGAGGAGGCCGACGAGGAGGGCTCCTGGAAGCCGGTGCACCACCCCTTCACGGCTCCGGCCGTCGAGGACGAGGACGACTTCCAGGAGCACCCGGGCACCACCAACTCCCGGGCCTTCGACCTGGTGCTCAACGGCTACGAGCTCGTCTCGGGGTCCATCCGTATCCACCGTGCCGAGATGCAGCAGCGCGTCTTCGACACGATCGGCCTGAGCAAGGCCGAGGCGGAGTCCAAGTTCGGATTCCTGCTCGAGGCGTTCAAGTTCGGCCCGCCCCCGCACGGCGGCCTGGCCGTGGGCTGGGACCGGATCATCATGCTCCTGGCCGGACAGCCGACCATCCGCGAGGTCATCGCGTTCCCGAAGACCGCTTCGGGCGGGGACCCGCTGACCGGGGCGCCCACCCCCATCACCGGGGCCCAGCGGGCCGAGGCCGGGGTGGACGCGGACCCGGAGGCCGAGGCGCAGGCCGGGGCCGGCCGGAAGTAGGTCCGGAGGGGCCCTGAGGACCCTGTGACGGGGGCGGTGCGCGGTGGACGCGCACCGCCCCCGACGCGGTTCCGGGCGTGTGTCGGCCCCGGGGACGGAGCGGCTACGGCTTCCTGCCCCCGCAGCTCCAGCAGGAGTGGTCGCCGTCGGAGTTGCTGCTGCCGCACAGTCGGCAGTCCCAGTCCCAGACGGTGCCGCTGATCCTGAACGTCGCCACGGCACGCTTGAGCACCAGGTACATGGGCATGTCCTCAGGGGGTCGGAGAATTTCACACTTCATGTTCGGTGCCCGGATTAGGCCTACTTTGAACCTTCCTAAACGGTCACACGGAGATATTCGTCGACTATCGGGCGTAGCCGTTCGGTTCGAAGACGGCCGAACCCGGCCCCTCCGCCCGGGCGCGGATGCGCCGGGGGCCGCCATCCCCTACCGTTGGGGGCGAATCACCCTTCCCGTACCGCGATCCACACGTGTCCTGGAGTGAACACGATGTGTCAGTGGGGATGTCCCCTTTCGCGTACGGAGTGGTGGCGGAGTGCATTCTGCGCCATTGAGTCACACGAGCGTAACGATTCACGCCCCGTGTCCGGACGAATGCGGCCACGGGCGTGGAACCCTGCGCCCTCCCCCCTCCGCTGGTGGACCATGGTGGTCCGTGCCCGACCGGGTCCCGTCGGTGCCCTGCGGTGCGGGCCGTGCCGCCCGCCCAGCTCCACCACCGGAACAGACCCCGGCGCGGCCACTAGAATGAGCCGATCGGAACGTTCCCGGGGTGACCGCGCCTGAACGCGGGTGTGACGTCCGAGACGACATGAGGATGAGTCATACGTGAACGGAAAACGCGCTTCAGGCGACGGCTCCGAGAGCGCGCTCGCGGGGGCGTTCTCCCACGCCCCGGAGCCCATGGTGCTGGCCACGGCCGACGGCGCGATCCTGCACGCCAACCACGCCTTCACCGAGCTCTTCGGACGCGGGGAGTCCGACCTCGCCGGACTGGTGTGGCACGACCTCCTCGACGGTGACGACGTCCGGCGCGGCGCCCGTGCCCACGCCGAGGCGGCCGCCGGGAACCGGGGCCGCCGCTCCCGCCTGCACCTGGGCGTCACGGACAAGGGGTCCCGCCTGGTCGAGGTCGAACTGCGCCCCCTCCCCGGGCCGGACGGGGAGGGTTCCGCGGAGGAGGACCGCCGCGTCGTCGTCCTGATGCACGTGCTCTCCACCGAGGAGGCCGACCTGCGGGTCGTGGGCGAACTCCGCACCGACAACTCCGACTCCGTGCTGTGGAGCCTGGAACTGGGCAGCGGCCGCCTGCGCGAGCTCTTCGGCCCCACCCCGCTCGGCGCCCTCCTGGCCGGGAACGACCGGGAGCTCGAGCGCATCCTCGAACGGGTCCACCCCGACGACATCGCCCGCGTCCGCGACGCCATGTCCGCCTCCTTCACCGGACGCGACTACGAGCAGCGCTTCCGCGTCTTCGACCGGCTCGGGGACGAGCGCTCGCTGCACGTGCGCGCCCGCTACGTCCCCGGAGACCCCGACCGGCTCGTCGGCATCGTCGACGACGTCACCGAGCACGTCCAGCTGGTCCGCCGCCTCGCCGACCGCCGCCGCACCGAGGCCGAGCACGGCCGCCTCGTCACCGAGCTGTCCTCCAAGCTCGTCTCGGCCACCACGGTCGACAAGGTCATGGACCTGCTCAGCGAGGAGTTCCTGCCGATCTTCGGCGGGGTCCAGGCCATCGCCCTGTACGTCGAGGGCGGCGTGCTGCGCGGGTCGCCCGGCGCGCGCACCCGGGGCGGCAACATCGACCAGATAGACGGCCGCCGCGCCGACGACACCGACTTTCCCATGGGAGCGGTCATCCAGGACCGCCAGCCCCGCTTCTTCGAGAGCCGCGCGGAGATCATCAGCCGCTTCCCCGCGGCCGTCGAGCTCATGCGCCAGGTGCGCGGCCAGGCCTGGGCGACCGTGCCCATCTTCGGGGACGGCAAGGTCGCCCTCGGCGTCTGGCAGATGGTCTGGGACCGCCCCCACCACGCCAGCCGCGACGAGCGCGCGCTCATGCTCACCTTCGCCGGGCTCGCCGGCCAGGCACTCCAGCGCATCAAGGCCCAGCAGGCCGAACTGGAACTGGCCGACGCCGTCCAGCGCCGCATGCTGCCCCGCCAGGTGGCGAGCTTCCCCGACATGGACATCGCCACCAAGTACCTGCCCTCCCGGGCGGACTGGCGGATCTGCGGCGACTTCTACGACGTCATCGAACTCCCCGACAACAAGGTCGGGCTGCTCGTGGGCGACGTGCAGGGACACGGGGTCGAGGCCGCCGCGGCCATGGGCCAGATCCGCGTGGCCTTCCGTGCCTACGCCACCAACCAGTCCGACCCCGGCGTCGTCCTCGGGGAGACCAACCGGCTCCTCACCGAGACCGGCGAGATCGTCTTCGCCACCTGCGGCTACCTGGTGGTCGACCGCGAGAGCGGCGTCATGCAGGCGGCCTGGGCCGGGCAGCCGCCCGTCGTCCTGGCCTCCGGGAGCGGCTACGAGCTGTGGGAGCCCGAGACCGGCCCGCCCCTGGGGGTGCTCGCCGACACCGAGTACGCCGTCACCACCCGCATGCTCCCGCCCGGCAGCACGCTGCTGCTGTGCTCCGACGGCCTGGTGGAGAGCTCGGAACTCCCCATGGGCGACGGCCTCGCCCAGGTCGGCGAAGCCCTCGCCGCGCACTACGAGGACCCCGGGGAGGCCGCGCACGTCATCGCAGAGATGGCCCCGGCCGGACGCGGCGACGACATCGCCCTGCTCATCACCCGGATGACCCCCGTCCCCGCGGAGCCCGCGCCGGACGCCCCCGCGACGACCACCTCCGCGACGCCCGCGCCCTGAGCGCCCGGACACGGCCGCCGAGCGCACGCCCCGTCCGCCGGACCGAACGGTCCCCGGCCAGCCCTACCCTGGGCAGGTGTCCGAAACACTGTTCGACGATGCCGGGGCGGAAGCCGCCAAGGGGCAGGAACCGCTCGCCGTGCGCATGCGGCCGCGCACCCTCGACGAGGTCGTGGGCCAGCGCCACCTCCTGGGCGGGGGCAGTCCGCTGCGCCGCCTGGTCGAGGACGACGCGCCCATGTCCGTCTTCCTGTGGGGCCCGCCGGGAACCGGCAAGACCACCCTGGCCACGGTCGTCAGCAGGGTCACCAAGCGGCGTTTCGTGGAGCTGTCGGCGGTCAACGCCGGGGTGAAGGACGTCCGCGCGGTCGTGGACGAGGCCAAGCGCCGGATGGGCATGCACGGCACGCGCACCCTCCTGTTCGTCGACGAGGTCCACCGGTTCAACAAGACGCAGCAGGACGCGCTCCTGCCCGCCGTGGAGAACCGGTGGGTGAGCTTCATCGGGGCGACCACCGAGAACCCCTTCTTCTCCGTGGTCAGCCCGCTGCTGTCCCGCTCCCTCCTGCTCTCCCTGGAGTCGCTGGACGACGACGACATCCGCGCCCTGGTGGACCGGGCGCTGACGGACGAGCGCGGTCTGGGCGGCCGGTACGCCATGTCCGACGAGGCCACCGACCACCTCGTCCGCCTGGCCGGCGGGGACGGGCGCCGCTCCCTGACCTACCTGGAGGCGGCCGCCCTGGTGGCCGGGCCCTCCCCCTCCGGCGGGCCCCCGGCCGGGGAGGGGGCGCCCTCCCCGGAGGGCGGCTCCGACGCGGCGGGGTCCGGCGCCGGGCCGGTGACCATCACCGCCGAGGACGTCGAGCGGGCCGTCGACCGGCACGCCGTGCGCTACGACCGCTCCGGCGACCAGCACTACGACGTCATCAGCGCGTTCATCAAGAGCATGCGCGGCTCGGACCCCGACGCCGCCCTGCACTACCTCGCCCGGATGATCGAGGCGGGGGAGGACCCGCGGTTCCTCGCGCGCAGGATCGTCGTGCACGCGAGCGAGGACGTCGGCATGGCCGATCCCACCGCCCTCCAGACGGCCGTGGCGGCGGCCCAGGCGGTGGAGCTCATCGGGATGCCCGAGGCGCGCATCAACCTCGCCCAGGCCGTCATCCACATCAGCCTGGCGCCCAAGTCCAACGCCGTCGTCAGCGCGATCGACGCGGCCATGGCCGACGTGCGGGCGGGCCGCGCCGGACCGGTGCCCCCGCACCTGCGGGACGGGCACTACAAGGGCGCGGCCGAACTCGGCCACGGCAAGGGCTACCGCTACGCCCACGACTTCCCCGGCGGGGTGGCCCCCCAGCAGCACGCCCCCGAGGGGCTCACCGAGCGCGAGTACTACAGGCCCACCCGGCACGGGGCGGAGCGCAGGTTCTCCGAGGTGCTCGAGCGCATCAGGGGAGTGCTCAAGAGCGGGGGGTAGAGGGGGCGGGTCCGCCCCCGCGTCCGGCCCCGTGCGACAGGGCCGGGGGCAAGGGATCCGCCCCCGCCCGGCCGACGGCGGGGACGAGCGCTTCCACCGCCCCCCGTCCGGCCGGAGGGCCGGCGCCCGCTACCCGGTGGAACGGGCGGCAGGAGGCGCACACGGGGCGGTCGCACCGCGACGGCCCCACCGGTCCCACGGCGCGCGCCGCGGGCCTCCCGCGTCCCCGACCGCTCAGGCCGGTCCGTCTAGTCGGTGTACAACTCCGTGATCTGCACGATCTCCCGTGGCCCCCCGTCCGGCTCCCCCTCGGCGAAGGTCACCTCCACGATCACGACCGGGCCCCACGACAGGTAGTCGACGAAGTCGCTCCCGGTCAGCTCCCAGGTGCCGCGCCCCTCCTCGTCGAGGAACACGTGGTCGGGGGCGGCGCAGAACTTCGCGCACAGCACCTCGGCCTCGGGCGCGATCGTCGCCTGCCCGGGGTCGCCGGCCTCGTCCCACTGCTCCGCCCACGCCGAGTGGCTGGGTATGCCCTGGCCGCGGACCGGCTCGTCGTCCCGGTCCACCGGGGTGTAGACCCACGGCCCCTCCGCCAGGTCCTCCTGCTCGGCCGGGTCGAACCGCACCACCAGGGTCCGCGGCTCCTCGTCGGCCGCCGGGCTCTCCGCCGCCGGGTCCTCCTCCGACGCGTCCGCGACGAGGGCCTCCCCGTCCGAGGGGCCCAACAGGCGGGACACCCCCCACACGCCGGCGCCGACCAGCGCGAGCGCGATCACCGCGCTCCCGGCGACCAGCAGAGCCTTCGTGGGGCGCCGGTTGGACATCCGCCCCTCCAGGCGGATCACCTCCGGCACCCGCGCGGGCGGTTCCACGGCGTGCCACTCGCGCTCCAGGATGCGCGCCAGGTCGTCACGGCCCGCCGGGGCGCCCCCGGAGGGGGAGGCCTCGCCGCCGTGCTCGGAGTGCCACACCGCGATGACCGCCCCGATGACCTCGCGCAGAACGGGGCGCCCGCCGGGGTCGGGGGCCAGGGCCCTGCCCACCACGGGCTGGAGGCCCCGGGCGAGCCCGCTCAGGTCGAAGTCCCCGTTCGCGGCGCGCTCGGCGATCTCCTCGGGCTCCCCGGGGCCGAAGGGCAGCCTCCCCGTCCCGGCGAACGCCACGACCGCCCCCCAGGCGAACACGTCGGACGCGGGCGTGGCCTCACCGCCCCGGAACCGCTCGGGGCTCAGCCAGGTCGCGCCCAGCCCGCGCATCCGGTCGGGGGAGGCGGCGACGGCGCACTCCATGATGTGCGGACCGTGCGACTCCAGCAGGACCTCGCTGGGGCGCAGCGACCCGTGCGCCACCCCCCGAGCGTGCAGGACGGACAGGCCCTCGGCCAGACCGGTGGCCAGCGCGATGAGCTTGCCCGTGCCGAGCCCGCCGCGCTTCGTGACGTAGTGCGACAGCCGCTCGCCCGCCAGGTAGGGCATGGCCAGCCACGGCGGGTTGGCGTCGGTGTCGAAGGCCGAGGGCACGACGACGCGCTTGGAATTCACGTTGGACAGGGCGCGCAGGCGGCGCTCCAGGGCCGGGTAGGCGTCCGGTGAGTCCAACTCGGGGGACCTGAGCACCTTCACGGCGACCAGCCGGTCGCCGGCGGTGGACGACGCCACGTCGACGGCCGCGTAGACGGTTCCGGTGGCCCCCTGGCCGAGCCGCCCGAGGACGAGGTAGGGGCCGATCCGCGAGGGGTCGTCCGGATAGAGGGGGGCGAGGTCCGGCGGTACCAGTACGGAGATCTCTCGGGGAGAACGAGGGCTCATGGGTGTCCTGTCGACGCTTCAGGGGCAGGCGGGAAGCCGAGTGTCCGGACATCGTAGTGAAGTTCCCGCCCCCCGGTGATTCTCCGGCAGGGCCGCCCCCGCGTCGATCCCCGCGTCCCGCACCGGCCACCGCGGGAGGGGTGAGGCGCGATACGTGACCCCTGACACCCCACACGACACGGGGGCGTGCCCGCGCGCCCGCCTCCGTGACGCGATAGGGTCGGCCGAAACCGGCCCGGCCCGTACGCGGAGGCCCGGTTCACCACTCGGGAGGCCCGACCCGGCGCAGTCACCGGCTCCCCCGCACGCCGGCCCCCCAGCCCCGACGCGCGAGCGAGGGGGCCGCCGCACACTTGAAGTACACCTCTATCTGCTCACGGAGCCCGCATGCTTACCGGAGGAGAGGTCGCCGCGCTCGTCGCCGCGGTGGTCTGGGCGGTGCTGGCCACGTTCATGTGCGTGGCGCTCGTCAAACTGATCAAGCTCATCAACGAGGCGACCAAGGTCGTCTCGGACCTGGGGGACCGCACCCCGCCGCTCCTGGACGACGTCGCGTCCACCGTGGAGCGCACCAACACCTCGCTCGAACGGGTCGAGGAGATCACCGCCAACGTGCAGGCGTCCTCGGAGGACGTCTCCACCATGACGGCACTGACCCGCTCGGTGGTCACCGGCCCCCTGGTGCGGGTCGCCTCGCTCTCCTACGGGGTGCGCCGCGTGCTCGGCCGGCGCCGGGCACTGGCCGTGGTCCGGGGCCGCAGAAGGAAGGCGAACCGGTGATCGGCAAGCTGTTCTACCTCGCCGCGGGCGCCGCCATCGGCGGCTACGCGGTCCACCGCCTCAACCGCGCCAGGCGCTCGCTCACCCCCGGCGGGATCGCCGAGCGGATGGAGGGCCGCGTCACCGAGTACCGGGGCGCCCTCCGCGAGTTCAACGACGACCTCGCGGACGCCGTCCGCGAACAGGAGGAGGAACTCCTCCGCCGGTACGCCCCCGCCCGTGAGCGTGACCTGCCCGCGTCCCGCCGCCGACCGGCGCGGGAGCTCCCCGGGGAGCCCGGGGAATAGGTCCGGTGCCGCGCTCCGCCCCGCGTTCGCGCAGCGGCCCGGCCCCGTGACCGCCGTCCGCGGGACCGGACCCGTGTCGCGGCCCTCCTGCCACGCGGTCCGCCCCGGGCGCGGGGAAGCACGGGGCCCGGCGGTGGTCAGCGGCGATAGCCTTGGAACAACCAGGCCGCCGCCGTTGTCGTCACCAGGACGGGTCCCCGGCGGCCACCCGTAAACCACGCGCGCCGGCCGGCGGGTCCCCCTAGCATGGGCCACCACCGACCACGCGTCAGACGGTCCCGCGCAGGGACGACCCGTCGCCCACGGCGGCGGAGCCGAGCACAGGAGGGCATCAATGGAGACGGCAGAGATCGCGCGCCGCTTCCTCAGTTTCTTCGAGAAGAACGGACACACCGTGGTGCCCTCGGCAAGCCTCATCGCCGAAGACCCCACGCTGCTGCTGGTCCCCGCAGGCATGGTCCCGTTCAAGCCCTTCTTCCTGGGTCAGCGCACGCCCCCCTACGCCACGGCCACCAGCGTCCAGAAGTGCATCCGCACCAAGGACATCGAGGAGGTCGGCAAGACCTCCCGGCACGCGACCTTCTTCCAGATGCTCGGGAACTTCTCCTTCGGGTCCTACTTCAAGGAGCAGGCGATCCCGCTGGCGTGGGAGCTCGTCACCACCCCGGTGGAGGACGGCGGCTTCGGCATCGACCCGGAGAAGCTGTGGGTGACCGTCTACCTCGACGACGACGAGGCCGAGCAGATCTGGCGCGAGAAGGTCGGGGTGCGCCCCGAGCGCATCCAGCGCATGGGGATGGAGGAGAACTACTGGTCGATGGGGGTCCCCGGACCCTGCGGCCCGTGCTCCGAGATCTTCTACGACCGGGGGCCCGAGTTCGGCTCCGAGGGCGGTCCCGAGGCGGACGAGAACCGCTACATCGAGATCTGGAACCTCGTCTTCATGCAGTACGAGCGGGGTGAGGGCGGCGACAAGACCGGCTTCCCGATCCTCGGCGACCTGCCCAAGAAGAACATCGACACCGGCCTGGGCCTCGAGCGCCTCGCGGCGGTCCTCCAGGGCGTCGACAACATCTACGAGACCGACATCATGGGCCGCGTCCTGCACCGGGCGGCGGAGCTGACCGGCACGCGCTACGGCGACAAGCACGAGCAGGACGTCATGCTCCGCGTGGTCGCCGACCACGTGCGCAGCGCCGTCATGCTCGTCGCCGACGGCGTCAAGCCCGGCAACGAGAAGGCCGGGTACGTCCTGCGCCGCATCCTGCGCCGCTCCATCCGCAACCTGCGCCTGCTGTCGGGCGACGACGCCTTCCTCCTGCACGAGCTGACCGAGGTCAGCATCGACGCGATGAAGGACATCTACCCCGACCTGCTCGACAAGGCCGACGTCGTCCACGGTGTGATCGACACCGAGGAGAGGAACTTCGCCGACACCCTGCGCGCGGGCACCGCGCTGTTCGGCCGGGCGGCCGAGCGCACCCGCCAGGCGGGCGGCACCACCTTCTCCGGGTCGGACGCCTTCCAGCTCCACGACACCTACGGCTTCCCGATCGACCTCACGCTGGAGATGGCCGACGAGCAGGGCCTGACGGTGGACGAGGCCTCCTTCCGCGAGCTGATGCAGAAGCAGAAGGACACCGCCAAGGCGGACGCGAAGGCGAAGAAGCTCGGCAACGCCGACATCTCGCTGTACGCGCAGCTCCTGGAGGGGGCCGGGTCCACCGACTTCCTCGGCTACTCCGACGCCGAGAGCGAGTCGCACGTCAAGGGCATCGTCGTCGGCGGGGTCTCGGCGCCCGCGGCCCGCGCGGGGGAGAAGGTCGAGATCGTCCTGGACCGCACCCCGTTCTACGCCGAGAGCGGCGGCCAGCTCGCCGACACGGGCACGCTGACGGTGGACGGACGCGGCGTCGTGGACGTCGAGGACGTGCAGAAGCCGATCCCGGGCCTGTTCGTGCACCGCGGCACGGTCCGCTCCGGCGAGGTCGTCCTGGACGACGTGGTGCACGCGACCATCGACACGGGCCGCCGCCACGCGATCGAGCGCTCCCACTCGGCGACCCACCTCATCCACTCCGCGCTGCGCAACGCCCTCGGCCCGTCGGCGGGCCAGGCCGGTTCGGAGAACCGGCCCGGCCAGCTGCGGTTCGACTTCACCTCCGACACCGCGCTGGGCGGCGACCGCCTGGCCGAGGTCGAGGAGGAGGTCAACACGGTCCTGGCCGGCGACATCGCGGTGCGGACCGAGGAGAAGAGCCTGGAGGAGGCGCTGAAGATGGGCGCGCTCGCCATGTTCGGCGAGAAGTACGGCGACCGCGTGCGGGTCGTGGAGATGAGCGACTACTCCGTCGAGCTGTGCGGCGGCACCCACGTCCCCTCCACGGCCCGGCTCGGCATCGTGAAGCTCCTCGGCGAGTCCTCGATCGGCTCCGGTGTGCGCCGCGTCGAGGCGGCGGTGGGAGTGGACGCGTTCAAGCGCCTGTCCAAGGAGTCGGCGCTGGTCGGCCAGCTGTCCGAGCAGCTCAAGACGCCGCGCGAGCAGCTGCCCGAGCGTATCGACTCGATGGTCTCCCGCCTGCGCGCCGCGGAGAAGGAGATCGAGAAGCTCCGGGCCGCCCAGGTGCTCCAGGCGGCCGGGTCCATCGCCGAGGGCGCCCGCCGCCACGGGGCGGCGCTGGTCGTCGCGGCCTCCGCCCCCGAGGGCGCGAGCGGCGACGACCTGCGCACGCTGGTCCTGGACGTGCGCGGCCGCCTGGGCGAGGAGGAGCCGGTGGTCGTGGCCATGACCGCCGTGCCCAAGGACCGCCCGGTCGTGGTGATCGCGACCAACAAGGCCGCGCAGAAGGCGGGCATCAAGGCGGGCGACCTGGTGGGCGTCGCGGCACGCGCGCTCGGCGGCGGTGGCGGCGGCAAGCCGGACATCGCGCAGGGCGGCGGCAGCGACCCGTCCAAGGTCGACGAGGCGCTGCGCGCCGTGGAGGCGCGCGTCGCCGGCGCCTAGGAGACGCGGGCCGAGCGGCCGGAGGGCATGACCGTGCCGCCCCGCGCGGAGGTCCCCCCGATTTCAGGGGACCACGCGCGGGGCGGCCGGGAAACCCCCAGGCCGCGCCTGTGGACGACCCCCGCCGCGCACCGGCTCCCCGCGCCGGCCGCAGTGCCCGCGCCGCCATCCGCACCGCACGGGCGCCAGTACCGCCCCCGGTCGTCCACGCGTGGCCCCGGGCGGCTCCGCCGTCCACGCGCCGCCCGCGGTTCCCTCGCCCGCGGCGCCCGCCGCCGGGGCCCGTCTCCGTGCCCCGCGCACCGGCTCGGGCCCGCCGCCGTACCGCGCACCGCGTCCCGGGCCCGCGGCAACCGCCGCCGTACCGCGCACCGTCCCGGCTCCGTTCCGCCGCCCCGTGACGGGGGCGCAGACGGGACACGACGGCGAAATCACGCATAGTCACATAGGCCTCTGTAATGTAACTCTTTGTGACTATGAGGATGGTCCTGCAAAAACAGGTTCCGATCGGCCCGGCCGTGGCGCTGCTCACGGCCCCGGACCCGGCCGCTCCGGCCGGAGCGGGGGCCCGGCTCCCCGCCACCGCCGCCGAGGGCCGTGCCGCCGGCGCCGCCGACCGGCCCCGGCCCCGCTTCCGAACCCGTTCCGGGACCGGCTCCGGAACCCGGGTCCGCCCCAGCTCACCGGCCGCGTCCGGCACGTCGGAGACCGCTCCGCCGACCGTCGGGAGGCCCCTCGTGGCGGTCCCGGACCCCGACCGTCCGGCCCCGCCGGCCTCCGGCGCCGCCACCGCCGGAAGCGGGACGTGCGAGGGGTCCACCCGTGGGTGAGCGCACAGGAGGGGGAGGGCCCCGGCGACCCGCAGCGCCCCGCGGCGGGACGAGTGTGATTTACACTCGAAGCGAACGCGCCCGACCCGAACCCCGTCGTGACCCCCTCGCACGGGACCGCCGGCACGGGCAGCGGCCCCGGACGCCCACGAGCGCCGCCGAGGCTGCGCACTGTCATCGAATCGGGCATACTGTGGCGCGTCACAGCCGATCACACGGCTGTCTGTGCGGAGCTTCCCGCAATCCAGCTGACGAACAGGACCACCGTGTTGAGGATTCCCCAGCAGCGGTGCCGTGCCGCCGACGGCACGGCCCGCCCGCGCATCAACCCCGGTCCGGGGAAGAGGTCCTCTTGAGGCACGGTGTGCGACTGGCCATCGACCCGGGCAACGCCCGCATCGGAGTGGCCGCCAGCGACCCCAGTGGTACTCTCGCGAGCCCGGTGGAGACCATCCCGCGCGGCCGGGGCGACAAGCAGCGCATCGCCCTGCTGGTCCTCGAGCGCGAGGCGCGGGAGGTCGTCGTGGGCTACCCGGCCTCGCTCTCGGGCGAGGAGGGCCCCGCGGCCCGCTCCGCCAGGGAGTTCGCCAACGCACTCGCCGTACACCTGTACCCCGTCCCCGTCCGCCTGGTCGACGAGCGCCTCACCACGGTGACCGCGCAGAGCCAGTTGCTCTCCGGCGCCTCCTTCGCGAAGAAGGGGGCCAGAGGCGGTCGGGCCCGCAGGTCGGTCATCGACCAGGCGGCGGCCACCGTCCTGCTCCAGAGCGCCTTGGACCAGGAACGGTCAACAGGCCAGCCCCCGGGCGAGATCGTCCGCTCCAGCCAGGGAGAATGATGAACGACAGGGATGACTACCCCGATAATCCCTATCGTGGACGTAACGAACGCGAGCGCGGTTACGACTACGACCCGCTCAGCGACCCGCTGCCCGCCCAGCCGCCCTCACGCGGACGGCGGGCGCGTCCTGAGCCCCCGGCACGGGGCGACGCCCCCACCGCTCCCGACGCCGCCGACCCCGGTGCGGGCACCGGCGGGTTCCGCCGTACCGGGAACTCCACGGGCGAGTTCCGTACGCACGGGTACGCGTCCCGGGCCGACGGGGAGTACGACCCGCTGAGCCCCGACGCCCCGCCCCCCGGGCGCCGGCGCCGGGCCGAGCCGCCGGCCGAGCCCCCGCCTGGACAGCCCCGCCGCACGGGAGCCGCCGACGCCCTGCGCGGAGGGCGGGCCGCGCGCTCCGGAGCCAACCGGTCGCGGGGCGCCGACGAGCCGGGGACCGGGGACCGCGCACAGCCGCAGGACCCCTCCCGCGCGCACCGCGGTCCGGCCGCCGACCCGACCCAGGACGCGCTCGCGGCGCTCGCCAACCTGGGCGCGCCCTCGGCGCCCGCCCGTCCCGCCGACGAGCCCGCGCGGCCCCGGGACCGCGCCGCCGACGAACCCCCGCCCCGGCGCGGGCGCCGGAGCCAGGCCGGGTCCGAACCCGAGCCCCGGCGCCGTCGTGGCGCTCCCGTGGACGAGGGTTCCGCCGACACCGGTGCGATGCCGGTGGAGGAGGAGCCGGCCGGTCGCAGGGGCCGGCGCAAGCGCGGTCGCCGGGACGACGAGCCGACCGGCGGGTTCCTGGACGACGCGCCCGAGGACAGCGGGGCCTTCGCCCCGGAGGGCCGGTCGCGTACCGAGGGCCCCGCGGACACCGGCGCGCTCCCGGCCTCCGAGCCGCCCGCGGGCCGCCGGGGCGGTCGGCGCCGTCGTGGCGCTCCCGTGGACGAGGGTTCCGCCGACACCGGTGCGATGCCGGTGGAGGAGGAGCCGGCCGGTCGCAGGGGCCGGCGCAAGCGCGGTCGTCGCGACGACGAGCCGACCGGCGGGTTCCTGGACGACGCGCCCGAGGACAGCGGGGCCTTCGACTCGGGGAGCTTCCCCGGCCTGACCGGTTCCGCCGACACGGGCGCGTTCGCCGCAGTGCCCGGGCCGACCCGCCGCCGCGGCGCCCGCCGTGCGCGCGCCGAGCGCGACGAGGAGGAGACCCGCGGCGCCGTCCGCGACCCCGAGCCGGAGGAGGCGGCGTCCTCCGGCGCCTTCGACGAGGTGGAGGAGGCCCCCCGGAGCCGCCGCGGCGGGCGCCGCCGCAGGCGGGGCGCCCCGGTGGAGGAGGCGCCCCCCGAGGCGGACGCCGCCCCCGACGGGGAGGAGGACGCCGACCCGGGGACGGACGCACCTGAGGAGGAGCCCGAGTCAGAACCGGCCGGCCGCCGGAGCCGCCGCAGGCGCGGCGTGGACGACGGGGACGGGGAGCCCGCGGGCCGCCGGAGCCGCCGCAGGCGCGGCGGCCGCCGCGCCGAGGAGCCCGAGGAGGAGGTCGAGGAGTACGAGGAGCCCGCGCTCGCCGACATCGCCGAGGCCTACGGCGGCGGCCGCAGCAGCCGCAGGAAGGCCAAGGAGCTCAAGCGGGCCCGCGCCAACGCGAACCGCAGGGGCAGGGGCCGCCGCGGCATGAGCAAGGGCCTGATGATCGTCCTGGTCCTCGTCCTGATCCTGGTGGTCGGGGGCGGCGGCTACGTCGTCATGCGCACCTACGTCTTCCCGGAGGACTTCTCCGGCGAGGGCAGCGGCGAGGTCGTGTTCGTGATCGAGAACGGGGAGAGCGGTTCCGCCATCGCGGGCAACCTCGCCGACCAGGGCGTCGTCGCCAGTTCCCGGGCCTTCGTCAACGCCCTGG
The DNA here is from genome assembly GCF_042660575.1 of Nocardiopsis tropica. Lineage (NCBI taxonomy): Bacteria > Bacillati > Actinomycetota > Actinomycetes > Streptosporangiales > Nocardiopsidaceae > Nocardiopsis > Nocardiopsis tropica. Next base: position 36,473 of record NZ_JBHSUF010000025.1, on the reverse strand, counting down.
ACGCCGTCCCCGAGGACGAGATCGGCGACGGCCTGGTCCCCGGCACGTACTCCCTGGCCGAGGGGATGAGCGGCGAGGCGGCCGTGGCCGCACTGCTCGACCCCGAGAGCCGCCTGGGCGGACAGGTCACCATCCGGGAGGGCCTGCGCAACGAGCAGGTGCTCCAGGAACTCTCCGACCGGACCGGCGTCCCCCTGGAGGAGCTCCAGGCGGCGCACGAGCAGACCGACGAGCTCGGACTCCCCGACTACGCGACGGAGGGGTCCGCCGGCTACCTCTTCCCGGCGACCTACCGGTTCGACCCGGGCACCGAGGCCATGTCCATGCTGAAGACCATGGTCACCCACCACCGCAACGTCACCGAGGAGATGGAGCTGGAGGAGCGGGCCGAGGGCGCCGGCTACGACCCCAACGAGATCATGGCGATGGCGTCCATCATCCAGGCCGAGAGCGGCAAGGCCGAGGACATGCCGATGATCTCCCGGGTCATCTACAACCGCCTGGACATCGGCATGAACCTGGGCATGGACAGCACCTGCTTCTACGCCATCGGCGAGTACGGCATCGCGCTGAACAACGACCAGCTCGCCCAGTGCGAGGCGGACACCAGCGGGTTCGACACCTACCACAAGAGCGGTCTGCCCCCCGGCCCGTTCGTCGCCCCGGGGGAGGACGCCATCGAGGCCGCCCTCGAGCCGGCGGAGGGCGACTGGCTGTACTTCGTCGCCACCGACCCGGAGAACGGGGTCACCGAGTTCGCCTCCACGGAGGCGGAGTTCAACGAGCTCAAGGCCAGGTTCGAGGAGACCTGGGGAGGCGGCGAGTAGTGCGCGCCGCAGTCCTCGGATCCCCGGTCGCGCACTCCCTCTCCCCGGTCCTGCACACCGCCGCCTACGCGGAGATGGGGCTGGAGAGGTGGTCCTACGGCCTGTACGAGTGCGGGGAGGAGGGGCTCGCCCCCTTCCTCTCCGGGCTCGGCGGCGAGTGGGCGGGGCTGTCGCTGACCATGCCCCTCAAGCGCCGTGCGCTGGACCTGGCCGACACGGTCACCGACCTGGCACGCCAGGTCGGCGGCGCCAACACCCTGGTCCGCCGGGGCGCGGGCTGGGAGGCTCACAACACCGACGTCGCCGGGATCGCCGCCGCCCTCACCGAGGCCGGCGTCGCGCCGCGGAACGCGGTCGTGCTGGGCGCGGGGGCCACGGCGGCGTCCGCCGTCGCCGCGCTCCGCCTGCTGGGGGTGGCCTCGGCGGTCGCCGTCCTGGCCCGCGACACCGCCCGGACGGGCGAGGTGACCGCGGCGGCCCGGCGGCTCGGCCACCCGGTGGAGGTCGCCCCGCTGTCCGCGATCGACGAGTACCTGGACGCGGACCTGGTGGTCTCCTCCCTGCCCTCCGGGGCCGCGGACCGGTACGCCGAGCGCCTCGCCCGATCGCGGGCCGACCTGTTCGACGTCGTGTACGCTCCCTGGCCCACCGGCGCCGCCGAGGCGGTCGCCTCGCGCGGCGGGCGGACCGTGGGCGGCTTCCCGATGCTGCTGCACCAGGCCGTCGCCCAGGTCCGGCTGATGACCGGGACCGCGGACGTCCCGGTGGAGGCCATGCGCGCAGCGGGCGAGGCCGAACTGGCCCGCAGGAAGGCGTCCTGAGGGCGTCCGGCCGGGAGATCGCGCACACGGGACGACAGGCTTCCGTCTGCTGCTATATTGGGAACGTAATCGACTTGGTCCGGTGTGTCTCACACCGGAGCCGCAAGCGGAGATGATCCTCCCACCTGCCGGGTACGGCTCGCGCAGGTTCCGGTTCTGGCGATGGAGAGCTCGCGCTCTTTTCGTCGGACGCCCTTGTCCGGGGCGTTCGGCGCGCGCGGTGCCCCTCGCCGGGAATATCCGATCGGATCACCCCGCTTGCACACGCTGGCGGGGTTTTCGCTTTACGGGGACCCCGACGCTATCGGGTGGCCCGACGGACTCGGGCGGCCCGGTCGAACAGATCGTCCGCCGCCTGGCGGACGGTCGGTCCCAGGTAATCCGAGAAAGCTAGGGAGGGGTCTCATCAGCGCCGAGCCCCGTATCAATGACCGCATCCGGGTGCCCGAGGTCCGTCTCGTCGGACCCAACGGTGAGCAGGTCGGAATCGTCTCCGTGCAGGACGCCCTGCGTCTGGCCCAGGAGTCCGACCTCGACCTGGTCGAGGTCGCGCCGACCGCGCGCCCGCCGGTCGCCAAGCTGATGGACTACGGCAAGTTCAAGTACGAGTCCGCGGTCAAGGCCCGCGAATCGCGCAAGAACCAGTCGAACACGATCATCAAGGAGATCAAGCTCCGCCCGAAGATCGATCCGCACGACTACGAGACCAAGAAGGGTCACGTCGTCCGGTTCCTCAAGAGCGGGGACAAGGTCAAGGTGACGATCATGTTCCGCGGCCGCGAGCAGTCCCGCCCCGAGCTGGGCCGCCGACTGCTGGCGAGGCTGGCCGAGGACGTTCAGGACCTCGGCACCGTGGAGTCGCAGCCCAAGCAGGACGGCCGCAACATGGTCATGGTGATCGGTCCGCACAAGCGGCGGTCCGAGCACAAGGCCGAGGCCCGTGCGGCGGCGGGGGACAAGACCCGCCGCGAGCAGGACGAAGCCGTCTAGCGGCGGACGTAGTCCCCCACCGCCCGGACGCCGGGAAGGCACCGGGTGGTGGGGTGGGCTGTGCGGACACGGCCAGGATGCGTCGGAGTACCGGCGCGCAGGGGTCCCCGCTGTAGCAGCGGAAGAACCGTGCCGTCCGCCTCGCGCGGGTGGCACGCCGACGGAGTAGGAGACACGGCGAACATGCCGAAGAACAAGACCCACAGTGGGGCCAAGGACCGCTTCAAGGTCACCGGCTCCGGCAAGATCATGCGCCGCCGTGCCAACAAGAACCACATCCTTGAGCACAAGACCTCCAAGCGCAAGCGCAAGCTGGGCAACGAGGCCGTGCTTTCTCCCGCGGACACCAAGAGCATCAAGAAGCTTCTCGGCAAGTAGGACCGAGGACCTTCCCCTCCCTCCCGGAAGCGCCCACGTGCGGGGTCCAGCCGGCACGGTGACGGCCCCCGGGAGGGGACAACCCGAAGCGAACACGGCCGCCGGGCTTCTCAGAGCCGGGCCGTTCGGCGCGCCGCGCGCGCCGGAAGACACAACGAGGGAGTCACAGTGGCACGCGTGAAGCGGGCTCTCAACGCCAAGAAGAAGCGCAAGGTCGTTCTCGACCGGGCGAGCGGCTACCGCGGGCAGCGTTCGCGCCTGTACCGCAAGGCCAAGGAGCAGATGCTCCACTCGATGACCTACTCCTACCGGGACCGCAAGGACCGGAAGGGGCAGTTCCGTCGCCTGTGGATCCAGCGCATCAACGCTGCCTCCCGCGCCAACGGCCTCACCTACAACCGCTTCATGCAGGGCCTGAAGCTGGCCGGCATCGAGGTCGACCGTCGCATGCTGGCCGAGCTGGCCGTCAACGACGAGGCCGCGTTCGCGACCCTGGTGGAGTCGGCCAAGAAGGCCCTCCCCACCGAGGCCGCCGCGTAACCGGTCCAGGACTGAGCAGCGAGTAGCGATGGCGAGCCACGAGTTCACGAGTATCCGGTCACCCAGGATCAAGGGGGTTCGGCGGCTCGCCAAACGCACCTTCCGCCAACGTGAGCGGCGCTTCCTCGCGGAGGGGCCGCAGGCCGTGCGGGAGGCGCTCGCCGCAGCGGACGGCGGGCGGTCCCCCCGGGGCGGGACCGCCCCCGGTGTGGTGGAGGTCTACGCCACGGCGGAGGCCATGCAGCGCCACATCGATCTGGTGGACGCCGCCCGGGAGGCGGGCGTCCCCACCCACAGGGTCAGCCTGGACGTGATGTCGGAGCTGGCCCAGACGGTGACCCCGCAGGGGATCATCGCGATCTGCGAGTTCGTCGACGTCCCCCTGAGCGAGATCGGCGACGTCCGGCTCGCGGTCGTCCTCTCCCACGTCAGGGACCCCGGGAACGCGGGCACGGTGCTGCGCACCGCCGACGCGGCCGGGGCCGACGTCGTCATCTTCACCGACGCCTCCGTCGACCCCTACAACGGCAAGTGCGTGAGGGCCTCCGCCGGGAGCCTGTTCCACCTGCCCGTGGTCGTGGGCGTGCCGGTGGCGAGCGCCGTGGACTTCCTCCACGGCAGGGGCGCCAGGGTGTGGGCCGCCGACGGCGGCGGAACGAGGGACCTCCACGGTGTCGCCGACGGCGGTGACCTGGACGGTCCGGTCGGATGGGTGTTCGGCAACGAGGCCTGGGGCCTGCCGGAGGACATCGTCGCCCTGACGGACGGAGCGGTGAGCGTTCCGATCTACGGCGGGGCCGAAAGCCTGAATCTGGCCACGGCCGCCGCGGTGTGCCTCTACACCACCGCACGGCAGCAGAGACGTTCCTGACCCCGGCCCGGGGCCATCGGATCATGCCAGCTCATACACCGGTTCATCACTCCGGGTAATCGACCCCGGGGGTGCCGAAGACGGGTGTTCCACCCCATCCGCTCCCTGTGAGCGAGCGGTCACGGTCTGCCCCTTCCACCCGAAATGCACGTGCACGGGGCCCGAGTGCAGATAGGGTCTGACCAGGATCACGGAGGTTCGTGCGCGTCGTGCGCGAACCCGGGCCGCCCTGTCCGCGCCGCGGGCGGGGCGCCGTGCGGCACGCCGTCACCGGGCAGGGTTGACGACACCGCGTGAGCAGACCTCGCACGGGAGGGCCGACGATGCCTGTTCCCGGGCGGCGGTGCTCGCGGAGGGTGCTTGTACGCTCGTCCCCCGTCGTACGCCCCGACCCGGGCCGCAAGGCGTACCGGGTGGAAGTGCAGGGTAGACAACCTGCGGTGGTGTCCGCGGTGTTTCGCGGACACGGCCGGTCAGCGGTCCTCGGCCCAGGAGCCTGTGGTCGTGGACCTTCAAGGGGAGCGGGGAGAGGCGTGGGCAGCGGCCGGAAGGCGGATCACCCGGCGGAGGACTCGGGCGGCGGAGCCGCCCACCCGTCGGACGACCCCGGGCAGGGAGCCGACCCCGCCTCCGCCGAGGCGGCCGCGGCACGCGGAGCCTCCCCCCGGACCGGCCCCGCACCGTGGAACGAACCCCCCTCCGTCGCCCTCATGGACGTCGCCGGGGCCTCCGCGGGCCTCGCCGGAGCCCCCCTGCACGCCGACGACCTGCCCGACGGGGTCGTCGTCGCCGACGCCGCCGGCCGCGTCGTCCTCTTCAACACCCAGGCCGCGCAGCTCACCGGCGTCCCCACCGACGCGGCGCTGGGCCGCGACTACCGCGCGGTCCTGCCCCTGGTCGGCCACGACGGCCAGGACTGGTGGGAGGCCAGCGACCCCTACGGCGGCGCCCGCGACCGCGTCCGCCAGCCCGAACGGGCCCTCTTCCTGCCGGACGAGCGCGAGATACTGGTCGCCGCGCGCTACGTCCGGGCGCGGCCCGGCGGAGAGCTCGTCCGCCTGGTCCTGACCCTCCGCGACGCCTCCACCCGGGCCGAGCGCAGCCGCGCGGACCTGGTGTCGGAGGTCGCCCACGAACTGCGCTCCCCCCTGACCAGCGTCAAGGGCTTCACCTCCACCCTGCTCACCAAGTGGGAGAGGCTCACCGACAAGCAGAAGCTGTTCATGCTGGAGACGGTCAACGCCGACGCCGACCGCGTCACCCGCCTCATCCACGACCTCCTCGACGTGTCCCGCATCGAGTCGGGGCGCCTGGAGATCCGCCGCCAGGTCGTCGACCTCCCCGGCGCCGTGCGCCGGGTCGTCGCCGGATACGTCGCGGCGGGCGAGTCGGAGGAGCGCTTCCGGGTCGAGGCCCGCGGAGAGCTCCCGCAGATGTGGATCGACTCCGACAAACTCCACCAGATACTGTCCAACCTCGTCGAAAACGGGGTGCGGCACGGCGCTGGTACTGTCAGTATCGTGATCGAGCCGTGCGAGGGAGGAACAGCGGTGTCGGTGCGCGACGAAGGCCAGGGCATAGCGCCCGAGACCATTCCGCGCGTCTTCCGCCAGTTCTGGCGCAGCAAGCGCCGGAGCGGGACCGGCCTCGGCCTGTTCATCGTCAAGGGCCTCGTCGAGGCCCACGGCGGCACGATCACCGTCGGACGCGCCCCCAGCGGCGGCGCGGAGTTCCGATTTACCATGCCCGCCGGGACGCCCGAGTTCGTCTGAGCCCTCAGACCTCCAGCGCCCCCGGTGGGCTCCACGGCGTGTCCCGGACCCGGCAACAGGTCCTTACCCGGGCATGCTCGACATCCGCCTGTGCTCTTCTGTCGGCTTCGTCCGCCCCGTCGCGGACCGTGACTGCCGCCCGACCCCTTGGCGGGGAACGGCGGCGAGGCAACCAACCATGTCTGCACCGAACAATTCCTTCGACCCGGTCGAGGTGACCCCCCTGCACCCCGACGAGGTCGCCCGCATGCGCGAGGAGGCGCTGGCCGCCATCGAGGCGGCCGGAGACCTCGCCGAACTCAAGGAGGTCCGGCTCGCACACGCCTCGGACCGCTCCCCGCTGGCCCTGGCCAACAGGGAGATCGGCGCCCTGCCGCCGGCCGCGAAGGCCGACGCGGGCAAGCGCGTGGGCGGTGCCCGCCGCGACGTCGGCCAGGCGCTCAAGGCCCGCCAGGCCGTCCTGGAGACCGAGCGCGACGAGCGGGTCCTCATCGAGGAGCGCGTCGACGTCACCCTGCCGTGGGACCGCGCACCGCGCGGCGCCCGCCACCCGCTGACCACCGTCGCCGAGCGCATGGCCGACATCTTCGTCGGCCTGGGGTTCGAGGTCGCCGAGGGCCCCGAGGTCGAGGCCGAGTGGTTCAACTTCGACGCGCTCAACTTCCAGCCCGACCACCCCGCCCGCACCATGCAGGACACCTTCTTCGTCGAGGGGCCCGACGGCGGCGAGTCCGGCCTGGTCATGCGCACCCACACCTCGCCGGTGCAGGTCCGCGCGCTGCTGTCGCGCGAGCTGCCGGTGTACGTGGTCGCCCCCGGGAAGACCTTCCGCACCGACGAGCTGGACGCCACCCACAGTCCGGTCTTCCACCAGCTGGAGGGCCTGGTCGTCGACCGGGGCATCACGCTCGCGCACCTGCGCGGCGCCATCGACGCCTTCGTCGAGAACATGTTCGGGGCGGGCCTGCGGACCCGCTTCCGCGCCTCCTACTTCCCGTTCACCGAGCCCTCCGCCGAGGTGGACATGGAGTGCTTCGTCTGCCGCGGCGCGTCCGTGGGAGACCCGGACGCACCGTGCCGTACCTGCTCCAGCGAGGGCTGGATCGAGATCGGCGGCTGCGGAGTGGTCAACCCGCGCGTGCTCACCGCCGCCGGAGTGGACCCGGAGGTCTACAGCGGCTGGGCCTTCGGCCTGGGAATCGAACGGACACTGATGTTCGCGCACGGCGTGCGCGACATGCACGACATGGTCGAGGGCGACATCCGCTTCACCTCGGCGTTCGGGAGTGAGAACTGATGCGCGTCCCCCTTTCCTGGCTGCGTGAGTACGTCGACCTCCCGGCCGACGTCACCGCGCGCGCCCTCGCCGACCGGCTGACCCTGGCCGGCCTGGAGGTCGAGACCGTCGACGAGCTCGGCTCCGACGTCAAGGGCCCCGTCGTCTACGGCCGTGTGCTGGAGATCGAGGAGCTCACCGGCTTCAAGAAGCCCATCCGCCACTGCCGCGTGGACGTCGGCGACGCCAACGGCACCGGCGAGCCGCAGGAGATCATCTGCGGCGCCCGCAACTTCGCGGAGGGCGACCTCGTCGTCACGAGCCTGCCCGGGGCGGAGCTGGCCGGCGGGTTCCGGATCGGAGCGCGCAAGACCTACGGCAGGATGTCCGCGGGCATGATCTGCTCGGCCTCCGAGCTGGGCCTGTGGGACGACCACAGCGGCATCATCGTGCTCCCCGAGGGCTTCGGCGCCCCGGGCGAGGACGCCATCGGCCCCCTGGGCCTGCGCGAGGACGTTCTCGACATCGCCGTCACCCCCGACCGGGGCTACGCGCTGTCCCTGCGCGGCGTCGCCCGCGACACCGCCGCCCTCTACGGGGTGGACTTCCGCGACCCCGCCGACGTCGCCGTCGCCGCACCCACCGGTGAGGGCCCGGCGGCCGAGGTCGACCCGGCGCTGTGCGACCGCTACGTCCTGCGCGGCGCCACGGGGTTCGACCCCGGCGCGCCCACCCCGCTGTGGATGAAGCGCCGCCTCCACCAGAGCGGCGTACGGCCGATCTCCCTGGCCGTCGACGTCACCAACTACGTGATGCTCGAGCTCGGGCAGCCCCTGCACGCCTGGGACCGGGCCGCCCTGCGCGGTCCGCTGCGGGTCCGGGCCGCCGGGGCGGGGGAGAAGCTGGAGACCCTGGACCACGTCCAGCGCTCCCTCGACCCCGACGACATCGTCATCGCCGACGACAGCGGGCCGGTCAACATCGCCGGCGTCATGGGCGGCCTGACCACGGAGATCTCCTCCACCAGCACGGAGGTGCTGGTCGAGGCGGGCCACTTCGACGCCATGCACATCGCCCGCGCCTCGCGGCGCCACCAGCTGTCCTCGGAGTCCTCCCGCCGCTTCGAGCGCGGCGTCGACTCCGCCGTACAGCTGGTCGCGGCCACGCGCGCGGCCGAACTCCTCGCCGAGCTGGGCGGCGCCGCGGTCGAGACGGCCTACACCCACATCGACCGGACCGCCGAGCGCGAGCCCGTCACCGTGCGGGCCTCGCACGCGGGCTCCGTCGCCGGCGTGGACTACCCCGAGGGCACCGCCCGGACGTGGCTGCGGCGCATCGGCTGCCGTGTCGAGGAGGAGGGCGACCTCCTCCGGGTCACCCCGCCCTCCTGGCGGCCCGACCTCACCGACCCCAACGACCTCGCCGAGGAGGTCATCCGCTTCGAGGGCTACGAGAACATCCCCTCGATCCCGCCGCGCGCCAGGAGCGGGCGCGGACTCACCGCCGGGCAGCGCCTGCGCCGTGCGGTCGGCCGCACCCTCGCCGACGCCGGGTACCACGAGGTGCTCAACTACCCGTTCGTGGGCGAGCGCGACCTCGACGGCCTCCAGCTCCCCGCCGACGACGGGCGCCGCGCCGCCCTGCGCCTGGCCAACCCCCTCAACGAGGAGGAGCCGCTGCTGCGCACCACGCTGCTGCCGGGCCTGTTCAAGGCGCTGGCCCGCAACGTGGGACGGGGTTTCGCCGACGTGGCGCTGTTCGAGACGGGCCTGGTCTACCGGCCCCGCCAGGGGGCCGGCCGGGCCCCGCTGCTGCCGGTGGACCGCGGTCCGGGGGCCGACGAGCTCGCCGAGATCGACGCGGCCGTGCCCGAGCAGCCGCGCCGTGTGGGGGCGGTGCTGGCCGGCGACTTCGAGCGGGCCGGATGGTGGGGGCCCGGCCGCGCGGCGACGTGGGCCGACGCGGTCCAGGCCGCCCGTGACGTCGCACGGACCGCCGGGGTCGAGCTGGAGGTCGAGGCCGACCAGCACGCCCCCTGGCACCCGGGCCGCTGCGCCGCGCTCTACGTGCGGGTCGGGGGCGAGCGCCTGCTCGTCGGACACGCGGGCGAGCTCCACCCGCGCACGGTGAAGGCGTTCGGGCTGCCCGAGCGGGCCGCTGCGGTCGAGGTCGACCTGGACCGGATCGAGCGCGCCCGCCCGCCGGTCGTCGCCCCCGAGGTGTCCACCTACCCGGTCGCCACCCAGGACGTGGCGCTGGCCGTGGACGCGTCGGTCCCGGTCGGCCTCGTCAGCGCGGCCCTGGCGGAGGGCGCGGGCGAGCTGCTGGAGAGCGTGCGGCTGTTCGACGTCTACACGGGGGAGCAGGTCGGGGAGGGGCGCAAGTCCGTCGCCTTCACCCTGCGGTTCCGTGCGGGGGACCGGACGCTGACGGCGGAGGAGGCGGGCGCGGCCCGCGACGCCGCCGTGGCCCTGGCGGCCGAGCGCACCGGCGCCGTCCTGCGCGGCTGACGACCGCGGCGCCCGGGTCGGCGGACCCGTTCCCGGGCGCCGGGAGGCGGGGCCGGCCACTTCCGTGAAGGGAGTGACCGGCCCCGCTCCTCTGTGTTAAGACAGTGCTGCGGGACGTCGTCACCGCGGCTCGCCTGTGGCGAAACGCCTCGTGGGGGAGCCCGGATTCCAGACTATTTTCAGCCCTGTTTTTCCAGCCCAGTAAGGGTTTTGGTGCCAATCCCCCCGGGTAACCGGAATGAAGTTTGGGTTTCGGGGCATGAATCTTCGTTTTGGCTCTTGCTGTGAGGTGGGTCGCAAGCTTAGCCTGCAAGCACCTGCCGCACCCGGGCGCCCGGTGCAGGTCGGATCAACCTGAGTTTTCCGCTGCGCGCTTGCGCATGACACGGCTCGGAGGTCGCCATATGACCGAAACGGTTGTCTCGTCCGCGCTCACTCCCAAGGAACACGGGGAGCCCAGCCGTCTCTGGCACACGTTCTGCGACATGAACACCGTGGCCAGGGGCCCCGAATTCATGGTGGCCCGCGCCGAGGGCGTGTGGCTGTGGGACGCGTCCGGGGACCGGTACCTCGACGGCACGGCCAGCCTCTGGTACTGCAACGTCGGGCACGGACGCACCGAGATCGCGGACGCCGTCCACCGCCAGATCAGCACCCTGGACGCCTACACCGTCTACGGGGACTTCTCCAACGGCCCCGCCGTGGAGCTCAGCGAACGACTGGCCGCCCACGCGCCGGTCGCCGACCCCCGGGTGATCCTCACCTCCGGGGGCGGGGAGGCCATCGAGACCGCCGCCAAGCTCGCCCGCCGCTACTGGGCGGTCACGGGACAGCCCGGGCGCACGCATCTCATCAGCCGGACCGGCGGCTACCACGGGCTGCACGGCTTCGGGACGAGCATCTCCGGCATGGACCGCTTCCGCCACGGCTACGGCAGGGTGGTCGAGGACACCTCGGTGGTGCCGCACGACTCGGCGGCGGCGCTGGAGGCCGAGATCCTGCGTGTGGGGCCGGAGCGGGTCGCGGCCTACTTCGCGGAGCCGGTGATCGGCTCGGGCGGCGTCTACCCGCCCCGGGAGGACTACTTCACCGAGGTCGCCCGGATCTGCCACAAGTACGGCGTGCTGTTCGTCGTCGACAGCGTCATCTGCGGCTTCGCCCGCCTGGGCAACTGGTTCGGTATCGAGCGGTTCGGGGTGAGCCCGGACATGGTGGTGTTCGCCAAGGGCGTCTCCAGCGGCTACCTGCCCCTGGGCGGCATCGTCGTCGGCGGACGCGTGGCCGACCCGTTCTACAACGGCGAAGGCAACGCGTTCATGCACGGGACCACCTACGCCGGGCACCCGACGGCATGTGCCGCGGCCATGGCCAACCTGGACATCCTGGAGCGCGAGGACCTCTTCACGGTGTCGCTGGAGGTGGAGCGGCACCTGGACGTCGCCCTGCAGGGGCTCGCCTCCCACCCGCTGGTGGCCGAGGTGCGCTCCGGGGTCGGCGTGATGGGTGCGGTCGAACTCACGGAGGAGGCGCTGAGCGGCCGGGGGATCACCACGGCCGAGGTGTTCGCCGAGGCACGGGCCCGGGGTGTCATCGTGCGCGCGATCCCCACGTCGCTCCTGGTCTCGCCGCCACTGGTCATCACCTGGGAGCAGATCGACCACCTGGTCTCCACGCTCTCCGCCGCGCTGGACGCGGTGGCCGCCCGCCACTGAGGACCGGGTCCCGCCCCATCCGGGGGGTGCGGCGGGACCCGGTCGAAGACGAGGGGGACGCACCCGAGGGGGTCCGTTCCCGACCACCACGCCTGGTACGTCGCGCCGACGTACCGGGCGTGACGCGTATCCGCGGAAAAAACCTGTGCCACATCTCAGACTTCGAGTAATGTTTACTGGGAAGATATTTCTTGAGGGTGAGATGCGCATCGGCGTCCGCCCCGGGACGGACAGGGAGTGGGCCATGACGACACAGCCGATCGACGCCGCGGCGGGCGCGGGCGACGACACGCCGGGCGACGACGACCTCATCACCGCCTGGGGCCTGGTCCACGAGGCGATGAACGTCGTCGAGCCCAAGCTCCTGGGCGGTATAACCCCGGACGGCAAGGACATGGCGGGGCCGTGGTTCGAGGTCCTGATCCGGCTCCAGCGCACCCCCGGGCACCGCCTGCCGATGAGCCGACTGGCCCGCGAGGTCAGCCTGAGCACGGGCGGCTTCACCAAGCTCGCCGACCGGCTGGAGCGCGAGGGCTACCTCATGAGGGAGAACTGCTCCTCCGACCGCCGGGTCGTCTACGCCGCGCTCACCGAGCAGGGACTGGACTTCATCGGCAGGGCGCGGACCAGGCACGTCGAGAGGCTCCGCAAACACGTGCTCGCACCTCTGGGAGCCGAGGGGGTCCGGCAGCTCGCGGTCATCGCGCGTACTCTCCGTGACAGCTCGTGTGGAGAATGAGTACCGCGTGTCAGAACGCTGCGTAACCGAAGCCTTGCTCACGGGGCGGGCGCGTCCACGGGGCGGAGGGGAAACATCCCATGGATCGACGTTCCCGTGTAGGTTGGCGGGAGTTCGTGGGTCCCGCGCGGGGATGGGCCGTGGGCACGCAAGGTTCCGGGGGGAATGATGAGACCGTTCACCACTGCGGCGCAGATGAGGCCGATTCCCCGGTCCTCACGATTCGCGAACGGGGGCGTTTCCTTCTGGTTCCGGGACATCGGGCTCCCCGAGCGCAGACCGTCCCTCCCCGGGGCCGCCGACTACGACGTCTGCGTGGTCGGAGCCGGTTACACGGGCCTGTGGACCGCCTACTACCTCAAGAAGGCGCAGCCGGATCTGCGGGTGGCCGTCGTCGAACGTGAGTTCGCAGGGTTCGGCGCCTCGGGTCGTAACGGAGGGTGGCTCTCGGCGGAGTTCTCCGGTTCCCGCGAACGCTACGCGCAGTCACACGGCAAGTCCTCGATGATCGCCCTCCAGCGGGTCATGATGGAGACCGTGAACGAGGTGGTCTCCGTCACGGAGGCCGAGGGGGTCGACGCCGACCTCGTGCGCGGCGGCATGCGCCTGGTCGCCACGAACGCGGCGCAGCAGGAGCGCCTGACGGCCGAGATCGAGTACCTCCAGGAGTGGGGCTACTGGCCCGACGACATCCACCTCCTCGCGCACGACCACGAGCCGCGGCTGTCCGTGGCCGGGGCCGTCGCCTCGGCCCACTCCCCGCACGCCGCGCGCGTGCACCCCGCCAAGCTGGTCACGGGTCTGGCCCGGGTGGTGGCCGGCCTGGGCGTCGACATCTTCGAGGACACGGCGGTCGAGGAGATCCGGCCCCGTCGGGGCGCGGCCCGCCCCGCGGTCGTCACCGGCCACGGCACGGTCACCGCCGACCACGTCGTCCGCGCGACCGAGGGCTTCACCTCCGCCCTGCGCGGTCAGCGCCGCGAGTGGATCCCCATGCGCTCCTCGATGATCGTCACGGAGCCGGTGCCCGCCGAACTGTGGGAGAAGATCGGCTGGGAGGGGCGCGAGGTCCTGGGGGACGCGGCCCACGCCTACGTCTACGCCCAGCGCACGGCGGACGACCGCATCGCCATCGGCGGACGCGGGGTGCCGCACCGCCCCGGAGCCGGCCAGGACGGCTCCACCCCGCCGCAGGAGATCGCCGACCTGTGGCGCGCACTCACCCGGATGTTCCCCGACGTGGCCGACGTGCCCGTCGAGCACGCCTGGTCCGGGCTGCTCGGGGTCCCGCGCGACTGGTGCCCGAGCGTGCACATGGACACCGGCTCCGGCCTGGGCTGGGCCGGCGGATACGCGGGCAGCGGGGTGGCCGCGGCCAACCTCGCCGGCCGCACGCTGCGCGACCTGGTCCTGGGCCGCCGGACGGAGCTGACCCGCCTGCCGTGGGTCGGCCACCAGGTGCGGGGCTGGGAGCCCGAGCCCCTGCGCTGGGCGGGCACGAGGGTCGTCCACGGCCTCTACCGCACCGCGGACCGCCGCGAGTCCCGGACCGAGGACAAGGGGCACACCTCCCGCCTCGCGGGCATCGCCACCCGCATCGCACGCCGCTGAGACCGCACGGAGCCGCCCGGCGGCCCCGTGCCGCGTCCCGTTCCTTCCCCCGGTCCCGCTCCTCCTCCCGGGGGGCGCTCCGAACTGGGTTGCATAAATTTGCAGTGGGATGCATGATAGTCCAGTCAGACGAGACGAGGGGGAGCGGCATGGGATACAGCGCGGCGATCGCCGGGGCCAGCGGCTACGCGGGGGGCGAGCTGCTCCGACTGCTCCTCGGCCACCCCGAGATCGAGATCGGCGCGGTCACCGCCGCCAAGAACGCCGGGACCCCGCTCATCCGACACCAGCCGCACCTGCTGCCCCTGGCCGACCGCGTCCTGGCCCCCACCGACATCGACGCGCTGAGCGGACACGACATCGTGTACCTCGCGCTGCCGCACGGCCAGTCCGCCGACATCGCGCAGCAGCTCGGCGACGACGTCCTCGTCGTCGACTGCGGAGCCGACTTCCGCCTCGAGGACGCCGCCGCATGGGAACGCTTCTACGGAACCCCCCACGCCGGCACCTGGCCCTACGGCCTCCCGGAGCTCCCCGGGCAGCGCGACCGGCTCGCCGGGGCCCGCCGCGTCGCCGTTCCCGGCTGCCACGTCACCGTCGCCACCCTGGGCCTGTTCCCCGGACTGGCCGAGCAGCTCGTCGAGCCGGACCTGACCGTCGTCGCGGTCACCGGAACCTCCGGCGCCGGCAAGGCGCCCAAGCCCAACCTCGTGGGCAGTGAGGTCATGGGCGCGCTCAGCCCCTACGGGGTCGGCGGCGCCCACCGGCACAACCCCGAGATCGTCCAGAACCTCACCGCCGTCACCGGCGAGCCGGTCCGGCTCTCCTTCACCCCGGTCCTCGCGCCGCTGCCCCGCGGGATCCTCGCCACCTGCACCGCGCCCCTGCGCCCCGGCACCACCGCCGACCAGGTCCGAGCCGCCTACGAGACCGCCTACGCGGACGAGCCCTTCGTCCACCTGCTCCCCGAGGGGACCTGGCCCAGCACCGCCATGACACTGGCCGCCAACACCACCCTCGTGCAGGTCACCGTCGACCCCGCGGCGGGCCGCATGGTGGCGGTCGCCGCCCTGGACAACCTCACCAAGGGCACCGCGGGCGGCGCCGTCCAGAGCACCAACATCGCCCTCGGACTGCCCGAGACCGCCGGCCTGCCGCTCGCAGCGGTCGCCCCCTAGGACGAGGACCACACCACCGTGAGCGTCACCGCACCCCTCGGGTTCCGCGCCGCCGGAGTCGTCTCCGGAGTGAGGGCGGACGGAGCCCGGGACGTCGCCGTCGTCATCAACGACGGCCCCTCCCGCGCCGCGGGAGCCGTCCTCACCGGCTCGGCCGACCCGGCGGCCCCGGTCCTGTGGACCCGCCAGGTCGTCTCCGGCGGACGCGTGCGCGCCGCCGCCCTCAACTCGGGCGGGGCCAACGCGGGCACGGGCCCCCTCGGATTCCAGGACGCCCACGCCCTGGCCGAGCACACCGCGGACCTGCTCGGCGACTCCGCCGCCGAGATCGTCCTGTGCTCGGCCGGGCCCGTCGGCGCCCGCCTCCCCCTGGACGCCGTGCGGACGGGCCTCACCGCCGCCGTGGCCGAGGCCGGCCGGAGCGGAGGGCTGCACGCCGCCGACGCCGTGCGCACCACGGACACCGTCGTCAAGATCGCCTTCAGGCGTGCCGACGGCCACACCGTCGGCGCCATGGCCAAGGGCCCCGACGCCTCCCTCTCCACCGGGCTGTACGTCCTGACGACCGACGCCGACATCACCGGTGAGCAGTGCGGACGCCTGCTCGCCGACGCCGCGGGCAAGACCCTCGGCCCGCTGACCGCCACCAACGACACGGTGCTGCTCATGGCCAGCGGCGCCAGCGGCACCACTCCCGACGAGGACACCCTCGCCGCACTGCTCACCGAGGTGCTCGCAGAGCTGGCCGCCCAGGTCGGCGCCGACACCCCCGACACCGACGAGAACCCGACATGATCGCGCGCTCAGCACATCCGACAGCGGACCAGGCCCAGGCCATCGACAAGGCGTCCCACCTCATCGAGGCCCTGCCCTGGCTCTCCCGCTTCCACGGCCGCACGGTCGTGGTCAAGTACGGCGGCAACGCCATGATCAGCGAGGAGCTGCGGGTCCGCTTCGCCGAGTCCATCGTCTTCCTGTACTACGCGGGCCTGCGCCCCGTCGTGGTCCACGGCGGCGGCCCCCAGATCAGCGCACAGCTGGCCCTGGCCGGGGTCGAGTCCACCTTCACCGCCGGACTGCGCGTCACCACCGACGAGGCCATGGACATCGTCCGCATGGTCCTCACCGGCCAGGTCAACCGCGAGATCGTGGGACTCGTCAACCAGCACGGACCCTTCGCCGTGGGCATGTCGGGGGAGGACGCCAACCTCCTCGTCGCCGAGCGCAAGAGCGTCGAGGTGGACGGGGAGGCGGTCGACATCGGCCGCGTCGGCGAGATCACCGAGGTCCACCCCGGTGCCGTCGCGGCGCTCATCGCCGACGGCCGCATCCCCGTGGTCTCCAGCGTCGCCCGCGCGGACGACGGCGGCGTCTACAACGTCAACGCCGACACCGCCGCGTCCGCCCTCGCGGTCGCGCTCGGCGCCAGCAAGCTCATCGTGCTCACCGACGTCGAGGGCCTGTTCGCCGACTTCCCGGCCAACACCGAGCTGATCAGCAGACTCGCCGTCGAGGAGCTCAGGGAGCTGCTGCCCTCCCTCTCGTCGGGGATGCTCCCCAAGATGGAGGCCTGCCTGCACGCCGTCGAGGGCGGCGTCCCCCAGGCCCACATCATCGACGGCCGCGTGCCCCACTCCCTTCTCCTGGAGGTCTTCACCGACCAGGGCGTCGGCACCATGGTCGCCGACGAGAGGCTGGAGGCCGGGCTCACCGGAAACGGACACGTCCCGCGTCCGGGGCACACCGCCGACACCGCAACCACCACCGCCGTCACGAACGCAGGAGGCGCACAGTGACCAGCAGTTCCACCCTGCGCGAGCGCTTCGCCGCCTCGCTCATGCCCAACTACGGCGTCCCGCCCGTGGTCCTCACCCTCGGCCGCGGCTGCGAGGTCTACGACGCCGACGGGCGCCAGTACCTCGACCTCATCGCCGGGATCGCCGTGTCCAGCCTCGGACACGGCCACCCCGCCATGGTCAAGGCGGTCGCGCACCAGGCCGCGACCCTCGCCCACACCAGCAACCTGTTCGTCCACGAGCGGGAGGTCGAACTCGCCGAGCGCCTCGTGGGGCTGCTCGGCGGGGACGCCAAGGTCTTCTTCGCCAACTCCGGCACCGAGGCCAACGAGGCCGCCCTCAAGCTGGTCAAGCGCGCGGCCGGCCCCGGACGCCACTACTTCGTCGCCGCGTCCCACGGGTTCCACGGACGCACCTCCGGCTCCCTCGCCCTCACCGGCAAGGACTCCATCCGCGAGCCCTTCGGGCCGTTCGGTATGGACGTGCGCTTCGTCCCCCACGGGGACCTGGACGCGCTCCGCGACGCCGTCGACGGGTCCTGCGTCGCCGTGTTCACCGAGCCCACCCAGGGCGAGGCCGGGGTCGTCCCCGCGCCCGAGGGCTACCTCGCCGGCGTCCGCGAGATCTGCGACGCCACGGGCGCCGCCTTCGTCCTGGACGAGATCCAGAGCGGCATCGGCCGCACCGGCGCGTGGTTCGCCCACCAGTCCGAGGACGTGCGGCCCGACGTGCTCACCCTCGCCAAGGGCCTGGGCGGCGGACTGCCCATCGGCGCGTGCGTCGGCTTCGGCGACTACGCCGACGCCTTCCACAAGGGCGACCACGGCTCCACCTTCGGCGGGAACCCCGTCGCCTGCGCCGCCGCCCTCGCCGTCATCGACACCATCGAGAACGAGGGGCTGCTGGCCCACACCGCCGTCATGGGCGACCTGCTCGCCGAACAGCTCGACGGCATCGACCACCCCCTGCTCGCCGGACAGCGCGGCAGCGGGCTGTGGCGGGCACTGGAGCTGTCCGGCCCGCACGCCGCGCACGTCCAGGAGCAGGCCGCCGTCCGCGGGTTCCTCGTGAACGCGGTGGCCCCCGACGCGGTGCGGATCGCCCCGCCCCTGGTCATCACCCCCGAACAGATCGGCGTGTTCATCGAGGCACTGCCGACCATCCTGGACGCGGCGGAGGCCGCGGCGACGAAGGAGCAGCAGTGACCCGCCACTTCCTGCGCGACGACGACCTGACCCCGGACGAGCAGGCCAGGGTCCTCGACCTCGCCGACGACATGAAGAAGGACCGCTTCGGCCACCGGCCGCTCGCCGGCCCGCGCACCGTCGCCCTGATCTTCGACAAGCCGTCCACACGGACCCGCCTGTCCTTCAGCGTCGGCGTCGCCGACCTCGGCGGCAGCCCGCTCGTCCTGGACTCCGGCAGCACCCAGATGGGCCGCGGCGAACCCCTGGAGGACACCGCCCGGGTCCTGGAGCGCCAGGTCGCCGCCGTCGTCTGGCGCACCTTCGCCCAGAAGGACCTGGAGACCCTGGCGGCCCACATCTCCGTCCCGGTGGTCAACTCGCTCACCGACGAGTTCCACCCCTGCCAGATCCTCGCCGACCTCCAGACGATCCGCGAGCACAAGGGGAGCCTGGCCGGGCTCACCCTCGCCTACCTCGGCGACGGCGCCAACAACATGGCCCACTCCTACCTGCTGGGCGGCGCGACCGCCGGACTCCACGTCCGCGTCGGCGCCCCCGACGGCTACCGTCCCGACCCCGGGGTGCTCGCCCGTGCCGCCCGGATCGCGGAGCGGACCGGTGGGTCGGTCGCGGTCACGACCGACCCCCGGGAGGCCGCGGACGGCGCCGACGTCCTGGCCACCGACACCTGGGTCTCCATGGGACAGGAGGACGAGGCGGGCGACCGCGAGGCGCCCTTCCGCCCCTACATCGTCGACACCGCTCTGCTGTCCGCCGCCGCACCCGAGGCGATCGTCCTGCACTGCCTGCCCGCCTACCGGGGCAAGGAGATCTCGGCCGAGGTCATCGACGGCCCCCGCAGCGTCGTGTGGGACGAGGCCGAGAACCGCCGCCACGCCCAGAAGGCGCTCCTCGCCTTCCTGCTCGAATCCAGTGACGCGCCCGGCCCCGAACAGCGATGACGGGGGAGATCGGCGGCAGCGCGCCGATGACCAAGGCGGCCAGGCACGCGCGGATCACCGACGTCCTCACCCGGGAGGACGTCCGGTCCCAGGGCGAGCTGGCCCGGCGCCTCGCCGAGGCCGGGGTCCAGGTCACCCAGGCCACGCTGTCCAGGGACCTGGACGAGCTGGGCGCGGTCAAGCTCCGCACGGCCGCGGGCCACCTCGCGTACGTGCTCCCCGGCGAGGGGGGCGAACGCCTCCAGCGCACCCGCCCCGACAGCCTCGACCTCGAACAGGTCTCCGGCGCGCGGCTCACCCGTCTGGCCGAGGACCTGCTGGTCTCGGCGGAGGCCTCCGCCAACATGGTGATCGTCCGCACCCCGCCCGGTGCGGCGCAGTACCTGGCGTCGGCCATCGACCACACCGACTTCCACGCCATCCTGGGCACCATCGCGGGGGACGACACCATCATGGTGATCTCCCGCGACCCCCAGGGGGGCGAGGAGCTGGCCGCCGCCCTCCTGCGGCTGGCGGACCGCAGACCGTAGCCGCGACCGCGCGGACGGGACCGCGCGTCCCGGCAGGAGACACCCCGGCGGTGCGGAGCCCCGGCCCCGCACCCCCGCCCACACACGTCAAGGAGACCACCATGGCCGACCAGCCCGAGGCGCTGCGCCTGTGGGGAGGCCGCTTCGAGGGCGGCCCCGACCAGGCCCTGGCACGGCTGTCGCTGAGCACCCACTTCGACTGGCGGCTCGCCCGCCACGACATCGCCGGCTCGCGTGCCCACGCCCGGGCCCTGCACCGCGCGGGCCTGCTCGACGAGGACGAGCTGGACCGCATGATCGCCGGCCTGGACCGGTTGGAGGCCGACGTGGCCTCCGGGGAGTTCACGCCCGTCCTGGAGGACGAGGACGTGCACACCGCCCTGGAGCGCGGCTTCATCGAGCGGGTCGGCGCCGAGCTCGGGGGCCGCCTGCGCGCCGGGCGCTCCCGCAACGACCAGATCGCCACCCTCGTGCGCATGTACCTGCGCGAGGAGGCCCGCGAGATCGCCGACCAGCTGCTGGACCTGGTCCAGGCCCTGGCCGACCAGGCCGGCGCCCACCCCGGCGCGGCCATGCCCGGCCGCACCCACCTCCAGCACGCCCAGCCGGTCCTGCTCGCCCACCACCTGATGGCCCACGCCTGGCCGCTGCTGCGCGACATCGAGCGGCTGCGCGACTGGGACCGCCGCGCCGCGGTGTCCCCCTACGGCTCCGGCGCGCTCGCGGGCTCGTCCCTGGGCCTGGACCCGCGCGCCGTCGCCGAGGAGCTGGGGTTCCCCGACTCGGTGGAGAACTCGATCGACGGCACCGCCGCCCGCGACGTCGTCGCCGAGTTCGCCTTCGTCACCGCGATGATCGGCGTCGACCTGTCCCGCCTCTCGGAGGAGGTCATCCTGTGGGCGACGAAGGAGTTCTCCTTCGTCACGCTGGACGACGCCTTCTCCACCGGCTCGTCGATCATGCCGCAGAAGAAGAACCCCGACGTCGCCGAGCTCGCGCGCGGCAAGGCGGGCCGGCTCGTCGGCGACCTCACCGGCCTGCTGACCACCCTCAAGGGCCTGCCGCTCGCCTACAACCGGGACCTCCAGGAGGACAAGGAGCCGGTGTTCGACGCGGTCGACACCCTCCACCTGCTGCTGCCCGCGATGACGGGCATGGTCGCCACCCTGACCTTCCACACCGACCGGATGGCCGAGCTGGCGCCGCAGGGCTTCTCCCTGGCCACCGACATCGCGGAGTGGCTGGTGCGCGAGCGGGTGCCGTTCCGCGAGGCGCACGAGATCGCGGGCACCTGCGTGCGGGTGTGCGAGGAGCGCGGCATCGACCTGCCCGACCTGGCGGACGAGGACTTCGCCGCGATCTCCCCGCACCTGACGCCGGCGGTGCGCGAGGTCCTCACCGTCAGCGGATCGCTGGCCTCCCGCTCGGGGCGCGGCGGAACCGCCCCGGTCCGGGTCGCCGAGCAGCTGGAGAAGCTGCGCGCCGGCGTCGAGGAGCACCGCAAGGCCTTCCGGCCCTAGGCCGCGGTCCGCGGGGCGTTCCGGGCTCGCGGTGGTCGGCGCGAGCGCCGAGCCCGCCGAGAGCACCCACGGACCACGCCCCCGGCCTCCCCGGGTCCCGGCGGGCGCGCACCCCCCGGGGTGCGCGCCCGCGCGCGTTCGCGGCCCTCGGCGCCCCGGGGCGGCTGCCCCTCCCCGCCCGGTGCGCGCCCCCGCGCGTTCGCGCGTCCCCGTTCCACGACCGCCTCCGCGATCCCTCCCACCGCGGGATATCCATTTCGGCATTCCCCCCGCGCCCGCCGCCCGGGTGCTGTAGCGTCCTGAGTCTGCGGGCACCATGCGTGGTCCCCCCTGCGCGCACCGTGACCGACCCCCGAATGACGCGGCCCTGGGCACGCCTCGGGGGACGCGGCGCAGCCACACCCGACCGGTGCCCGCGACCAGTCCGTGGGAGGAACGCAATGGGGCAGTCGGGAGGCGCCGGCCGCGGTATCAGGGCGCAGATCAACAAGATCGTGCTGATCCCCAGCATCACCTTCCTGGTGCTGTTCGTGGTGCTCAGCACTGCCACACTCGCCCAGGCCGTCTCCCTGAGAGCCGCCGTCGGCGAGGGACGCGCCGGGATCCAGCTGGCCGCGGCCCTGGGCCTCCTCCAGGAGGAGCGCCGCCTGACCGCGGAGTACATCGCGGCGCCCGGGGCCGACACGCGGGCGGCCCTCGTCGAGGAGGCCGAGCTGACCGACGAGGCCCTCGAAGGGGTCCGGGACCTGCGCGACACCCTCGGCGACCTGGACGACCCGGCGACCGAGTCGCTCACCGCGGACTTCTTCGACTCGCTGACGCGCGTCCAGGAACTGCGCGCCGACACCCTCGCCGCCCCGGGGCGGGCCGACAGCACCGTCGGCGCCTACACCGGGGCGATCGAGCAGGGCATCCGCCTCTACGCCGGGACGGCGCGCGCCCTCGACAACGGACCGGCCTCCTCGGAGGCCTCGGCCGCCACCGACCTGATGTGGGCCCAGGAGAGCTTCAGCCACGCCGACGCCCTCGTCAGCGCCGTCATCGCCCGCGGGGACCTCGACCGCGACCAGCAGACCCGGGTCGCCGAGCTCACCGCCGACGCCCGCCACCGCGTCGAGACCGTCCACCCGGGCGCCGCGCCCGACGACCGCGAACCGCCGGCCCTGGCGGCCCTGGCCGGGAGCGGCGCGTGGCAGGACGCCCTCGGCATCGCCGACACCCTCGCCCTCCACGAGGCGCCCGTCAGCGTCGACCCCCTCACCGCGGAGGTGGTCCGCGATCCCGAGCCCCCCGCGGGGCTCGAGGACTGGCGCCAGGTCGCGGACCAGGTCAACGCGGACCTGGCCGGCATCACCGCCGCCCGGACGGCCTCCGTCGTCACGGCCACCGAGGACGCCAGCACCTGGATGCTCACGCTCGCCCTCGGCGGAGGCATCACCTCCCTGTTCGCGGGCACCGTCGCCTACGGGGTCGCCGCCCGCTCGGCGGGCCGCCTCACCCACCGGCTCGCCAAGCTGAGGGCCGACACCCTCGGATCCGCCCGCAGCGACCTGCCCCGCATCGTGCGCCGCCTGGAGGCGGGCGACCAGGTCGACATCGACACCGAGTTGAAGCAGCTGGACCACGGCGACGACGAGGTCGGCCAGGTCGCCGACGCCTTCAACATCGCCCAGCGCACCGCCGTCGGCGCGGCCGTCAAGCAGGCCGACATCCGTGCGGGGGTCAACCGGGTCTTCCTCGGCATCGCCCACCGCCACCAGTCCCTGCTCCAACGCCAGATCCAGCTGCTGGACCGGGTCGAACGCGAGGAGGAGGACCCCGACCTGCTGGAGAGCCTCTTCCAGCTCGACCACCTGGCGACCCGGGGCCGCCGCCACGCCGAGAACCTCATCATCCTGGGCGGGGCCCAGCCCGGACGGCGCTGGCGCCACCCCGTGCCGCTCATCGACATCCTGCGGGGCGCCATATCCGAGACCGACGAGTACGCCAGGGTCAGGCTGACGTCCGTGCCGGACCTGGCGCTCGCGGGCGCGGCCGTCGCCGACGTCATCCACATGCTCGCCGAGCTCGTGGAGAACGCCACCGCCTACTCGCCGCCGCACACCGAGGTCACCATCGCCACCGAGTCGGTGCCCAAGGGCGTGGCCATCGAGATCGAGGACCGGGGACTCGGCATGCCCGAGGACGTGCTGAACACGTCCAACAGGACACTCAGCGAAGCACCCGAGTTCGACGTGATGGCCCCGGGCGCGGACTCGCGCCTGGGCCTGTTCGTCGTCGCGCGCCTCGCCGTCAAGCACGACATCAAGGCCCAGCTGCGCCCCTCGCCCTACGGGGGGACCAGGGCCGTGGTGCTCATCCCGGGGACGCTGGTCGCCGCCTCCTCCGCCGCTCCGGAGCGGCCCCCGGTCGCCGCGCGCCAGGCGGCCCGGGAGCGCCGCCGGCAGGAGGAGTCGGAGGCGGACTCCGACCTGCTCGACACCGGCTACGCGCCCCGCCGGGCCAGGCCCGTCCTGCGGCCGGTCCCCCCGCACCGGGACGGGGCCGGCGACACCGACGAGCAGGGGACGCGGAACCCGCCGCCCCTGCGCCGGGTCCCGGAGCCCGTGGCCGACCCGGACCCGTCCGGCCCCGTGGCGGTGCGGCCCGCGACCGCCGCCGATCCGGCCCCGGGAGCCGCGTACGGCGGCCTCGTGGGCGCCGGGCCCGAGCGGGAGGGGCTTCCCAGACGCAGGCGCCAGGCCAGTCTCGCGCCCCAGCTCAGACAGGAGATCGAACCGGAGCGGGAGACCCCGGATGCCCCAGGCCCCACACAGAGGAGCCCCGAACAGGCGCGCCGGATGATGGACGCCTTCAGCGCCGGGACCCGGCGAGGACGGGAGGCGGACGTCGATGCCGACGGCCGCGAACACGACAGTGACGGTCAGGTCGGCGGCAGAGCCGACGATCACACGGGAGAGAGCGACTGAGATGGTGGGCAAGAGCAACGCCGCGGACAACCTGGACTGGCTCCTCGACGACCTGGTCGACCGCGTCGTCGGCGCCGAGCACGCGATCGTGCTGTCCGCCGACGGGCTGCTGCTCGGACGCTCGCGGGGGTTGGCCTCTGACGACGCCGAGCACCTGTCGGCGCTGGCATCGGCCTTCCAGAGCCTGGCACGGGGCACGGGACGGCACTTCGGCGGCGGCGACGTCCGTCAGACCGTGGTCGAGATGGAGCACTCCTACCTCTTCGTCACCGCAGCGGGGGCGGGCGCGTGCCTGGCCGTACTGGCCAGGGAGGACGCCGATGTGGGCCTGGTGGCCTACGAGATGAACCTGCGGATCAAGAGGGTGGGCCAGTTCCTCACCGCCGCGCCGCGCAGGCCGGGGCGGCTCAGCTTCATGGGAGGTACCGGTTCGTGAACACCTCCGAGGAACAGCGCGGGACGGGGTGGACCGGTCCCGCCCCCGGCAGGCCGACGACCGGTCCGTTCCCCCGGCGACCCGCGCCGTCGTGGAACCGGGGGAGGGGGCACCCGACATCGGAGGGGCCCTCGGCGGGCGTCGGAGACGCCCCCGCCGGGTCCCTGGTGCGCCCCTACACCATGACCAGGGGCCGCACCCGGCCGCCCACGGGGCCGCGACTGGACATGATCACCATCGTGGTGGCCGCCCGGGACCGGGAGGAGCGGGCCCTGGAACCCGAGTACCAGGCGATCATGCGTCTGTGCCGCAGACCCATATCGCTGGCGGAGATCTCCGCCAGGCTCGACATTCCCCTGACGGTGGTGAGGGTGCTCCTGGGGGACCTCGTCGCCGCCGGCGACGTGCGCACCCGCGCGTCCGCGCCGGTCACACGGCTTCCCGAGAAGAAAGTACTTCAGGCGGTACTCGATGGCATCCGCAGACTCTGAGAACCGGCCGCCGGAGGCGATCCCGCAGGCCGTCAAGATCATCGTCGCCGGGGGTTTCGGCGCGGGGAAGACCACCCTGGTCTCCTCCGTCAGCGAGATCACCCCGCTCAGTACCGAGGAGGTGATGACCGAGGCCAGCTACGGGGTGGACGACCTCGGCGGGGTGGAGGAGAAGACCACCACCACGGTCGCGCTGGACTTCGGCCGGATCACGATCAACCCCGACATCGTCCTGTACCTGTTCGGCGCCCCCGGCCAGGACCGGTTCTGGTTCATGTGGGACGAACTGGCGGAGGGGGCCCTGGGGGCGATCGTCCTGGCCGACACCCGCCGCCTGCACACCTGCTTCCACGCGGTGGACTTCTTCGAGCGCAGGGGCGTGCCCTTCGTGGTGGCGGTGAACCGCTTCGACGCGTCCGCCGACTACTGCCGGGAAGAGGTCCGCGAGGCGCTGGACATCTCCGGGGAGGTGCCGATCGTCATGGCCGACGCGCGTGACCGGGAATCCTGCAAGGAGGTGCTGGTGGAGCTGGTCACCCACGTGATCCAGGGCCGAAGCCCCGCCATGAGCGGCTGATCCGGGCGAGGCGTCCCCCCGGCCCCCCACCTGGGGGACGCCTCGGTATACGTTCAGGAGACACGCCCGTGAATATGGTGTTGAACGCTACAATGTCGCGTCCGACGACCACTCTTCCGACTGGGCACCCCAATCCGCCTCTCATCTGAATCCTGGTATGCGAAACTCTGACCGACTTCCCCCACGCGAACTGCCCAAGCGGCGTTCCGGCCGCCACCGCAACCCGCTGTCCTTCGACAACTGGTTCGGCACTCCCGCGCTGATCATGGCGGTCCCGGGCACGGCCGAACAGGCCAGGGGCGCCGACGGCGAGTCGATCGGTGCCCGGATGGCAGACCTCGTGCGCGCCTACCGCCCCGAGGTGACCATCCGCTACGGGCACGTCGAGGGCGACGAACAGACCCTGGCCGAGGCGCTCGCCGACCTCGGCCCCTCGGACGAAAGGCCCCTGGGCGGCGTCGTCGTCCCCCTGGTGACCGCTCCGCACCGGAGGGTCTCGGCCGCGATCGAGGACGCGGCCGTCCGGACCGGCGCCGACGTGCGCGTCACCGAGGGGCTCGGGCCGCACCCGATGCTCGCCGAGGTCCTGCACCTGCGCCTGGCCGAGGCCGGATACGTCCGGGCCGACCGCATGAGGCTGATCAGCGTGGTCGCCCGCAACACCACCATGGCGGACGGCGTCGTGGTGGGAGCCGTCGGAGGCGAGGGCGCCGTCGGGGCCGCGGGGGTGACCGCGGTCCTGCTCGCCGCCCGGCTGGGCCTGACCGTGCTGCCCGCGGACCTGGAGAACGAGGCCTCGGTGGAGCAGATCGTCGGCCAGCTGCGCCAGGGGGGCTGCCGCCGCCCGGTGATCGCCCCCAGCGCGCTCGGCCCCGAGCTGTCCGTCGAGAGGATGGAGGCGATCGCGGCGCGCTTCGGTGCCCGGCTCGGCGCGTCTCTCGGCGCGGACAGCCTCCTCGGCAAGATCGCGGCCCTGCGCTACGCCGAGGTCCTCAACTCGCTGGGCGTGGAGCAGCCGCCGACGGCCGAGGAGCTGCCCGCCCCCGTGGGCTCCCGGCACCGCCCGGAGTCCTGAGGGGCGCGACACGCCGTGCCCCCGCGGGCACCGGAGAGGGTCGCGAAGGGGTCGCCCGTTGCCACGGGCGGCCCCTTCGCCGTTCCCACCTGCGGGTTCGCCGAGCCCGGGCGGCTGTGCTAGCACAGCCGACGGGATGTCGCGCGAGAGAAAAGGCAACTGCTAGTGATCATTTGACAGCATACGGCAACGATTTTTCGATAGCCTCGGCAGGGCCGAAAGCCGCCGAGGCGCCCTCCCGGGCCCCGGCATCCGCACAGGCCGGAGGGGGCCATGCGCAGAAACCGCGACAACGCTTCCACGATCCGAGGGCAGCTCACCCGCATCGTGCTCATCCCGAGCCTGTGCTTCCTGGCGCTCTGGCTCGTCGTGGCCGCAGTGGGCACGGTCCAGGCGGTCCAGCTGATGGGGGCGGTCCACCAGGCCCGCGAGGGAACCGAGGTCTTCTCGCGCGCGGCCGAGGAGCTGCGCCTCGAACGCAGGCTCTCCCTCGTCTACCAGGGGCGCTTCGAGAACAGCGGGCCCGACGAGGAGGCCTCCGCCGCGCTCGACGAGCAGAGGGCGGCCACCGACGCCGCACTGTCCTCCGCCGTCGAACTGGCCGAGCGCCTGCGCGGCACCCGCGACGACGAGGTCCGGCGCAGCGCGTCCGCGGTCACGGAGAGCCCCGAGTCCCTCGCCGGGATCCGCACGCGCATCGACGAGCACGCCGCCGTGCGGGAGGAGACCCTTCTCCGCTTCGGCGAGATCCTCGACGTCACCACCGACGCGACCACCGCCCTGGTGCACACCACCGACGGCGGTGCGAACCTCACCGACGCGGTCCTGACCAGCGAGCTCCTCGGCGCGAGGGCCGAGAGCGCCACCGCCGACGCCCTGCTCGCCGGGAGCATCGCCCGGGGGGAGATGGGCTACGAGGAGACGGCGCACTTCACCTACCTGACCGCCTCCTACCGGGACACCCTGGAGTCGGCCGCGCCCGTCATGCACCCGAGCGTGCGGGAGCACTACGAGGACATGACCGCCTCGGAGGCCTGGACCCGCACAGAGGACCTCAGCCGCCAGGTGGTCACACGGTCCCCGCTCAGGGAGACCGTGTCGGACCCCGACGTGCCGGAGGCGGAGTCCGCGTCCTCCGAACTGAACACCTCCGTCGACGTCGGCGCGGAGGAGTGGGACGAGGCGTCCCCCCGGACCGTGGCCGCCCTGGACGGCCTGGCCCTCGCCCAGGCGGAGCGCACCGTCGACATGGCGTGGAGCGCGGCCCTGTTCCGCGTGTCGCTGGGCATCGCGGCGGCCGGGACGGTCCTCGCCGGCGGGGTGGTGGCCATCGCCGTGGTGAGCAGGTCCTCGCGGCGCCTGACCGTGCGCCTGCTCCGCCTGCGCGGACAGATCCTGGAGCGGGACGAGGACCTGCCCGACATCGTCGACAGGGCCCAGCGCGGCCAGAAGGTCGACGTCCACGAGGAGCTGCCGCCGCTCGACGAGTGCGGCGACGACGAGATCGGACAGGTCGCGGAGGCCTTCGACAGCGCCCAGCTCACGGCGGTGGAGGCCGCGGTGCGCCAGGCGGAGATCAGGCGGGGCGCCAACCGGGCCTTCCTCGGCATCGCCTTCCGCAACCAGAACCTGGTCCAGCGGCAGCTGCGCCTCCTCGACGAGATCGAGTACCACGAGCAGGACCCCGAGGCGCTGCGCCGCCTGTTCCGCCTGGACCACATGGCCACCCGGGCCCGGCGCTACGCCGACAACCTCATCATCCTCGGCGGAGGGCAGTCGGCTCGGCGCTGGCGGCAGCCGCACCCGCTCGTCGACGTGCTGCGCGCCGCCATCGCCGAGACCGAGGACTTCGAGCGCGTTCGCCTGACGTCCGCCCCCCGTGTGCTCATGCACGGCCAGGTGGTCGCCGACGTGGTCCACCTGCTCGCCGAGCTGGTGGAGAACGCCACCCAGTTCTCCCCGGCGGGCACCCCCGTGGACGTCAGCTGCACCCCGACCGCCGAGGGGCTGGTGGTCGAGGTCGAGGACCGCGGCCTGGGCATGTCCGACCACGGCTATGCCGCGGCCGAGCGGACGCTCAGCCGTCCTCCCGAGTTCGACGTGATGGCGCTTCCGGACGACCCCCGCCTGGGACTCTTCGTCGTCGCCCGCCTCGCCGAGCGGCACGGGGTGCGGGTGTGGCTCAGGCCGTCCCCCTACGGGGGCACCCGGGCCACGGCGCTCCTCCCCGAGTCGCTGCTGGAGCCGGTCGAGAACCCGGTGACGGTCACGGGCTCGCAGCAGGCGGTCCGTGACACCGGCGCACACCCCTCGGCCGGCTTCGGGCCGCCAGGGCCGAGCGGCCCGCAGAGCACCGTGCCCGCACCCTGGCAGACCGGCGCCCAGAGTGTCGTCCCCGACCCCGGCCGGAGCGGTCCGCAGAGCGTCGTCCCCTCGCCCCCGGACGGCATGAGGGACGCCGACCCCGCCTACGGGTACCGCGGACCGAGGGGGGCGCCGAGCGCCCACCGCGCCGACGGGCCGTGGGACCCGGTCGACCCCGGCGGAAGGGGGATCCCCCGGACGGCCCTGCCGGTGTCCGCGCCGGGAGGCCCCGACCGCGCCCCCGGGTACGCCGCGCCCGGGGGCGGCGGCGGGGGCGCCCCCGCCGCCGCCCCCGACCGGGGAGCCCCCCGAGACCCCGCTCCGCCGACGCTGACCACCGGCCCCCAGCACGGCCTGCGGCCGAACGGTCCCGGCGTCCGGACGGGGCCGCAGGGCCCCCTCCCGCAGAGGCGCCCCGAACCGGCGCAGACGGGCGGCCCCCGGCAGCCCGCGCTGCCCAAGCGGTCGGCCCCGCGCCGGGAGGAAGGCCCCCACGGCGCCGGCGACCCCCGCATGTCCGTGCCGACACCGCCGGGGGGACACGGTGAGCACTGAAGGAACCCGCGCCCGCCACCCCGCCGAACGGACCCCCGGGCCGGGGCCGGGCCCGGCGCGGTCGCCGGGGTGCGCCGACCGCGTGACCGAACCCGGAGGGGAGCGCTTCCTGCGCCCGTTCGCGGTGGCGGCGGGGGACCCCGGGGGCGGGGACCTCGAGGACCCGGGCGCGCACGGGATCGACCTGCTCACACTGGTCATGGCGGCCCGCACCCCCGGTCGGCGCGAGTGGCTGCGGCCCGAGCGCGAGGCCGTCCTCGAACACGCCCTGCGCGCCCGCACCGTGGTCGAGCTCGCCGCCGAGGTGGGACTGCCGGTCGGCCAGGTGAGGTGCATGGTCTCCGCCATGGTCGCCGAGGGGGCGCTCCAGCGGTGCGGTCCCTCCCGGCCGCTCGGCAGCGGGGAGATCCTGCACGCCGTCCTCGTCGGCCTGCGCTCGCTCTGACCACGGGCCCTCGGAGGGGTCTCCGCCGGCGAGGCCTCCGGGAGGCCCCGCGGTCCCCGGCGGGGACGCGTTCACCGGCCGTCCCCGCCCGCGCGGGCCCCGGAGGGCCGACTCGTCCAGTTCGCGGGCCGCCGCGCGGCAGTCCCCGCCCGCGCGGGCCCCGGCCGGGGTTGCTAGCGTGCCGCCATGCGCAGCACCGAACACATCGGCATCATCGGAGCGGGGATCGTCGGACTCGCCCTGGCACGACGACTCGTCCTCCACCGCCCCGGCACCCGGGTCACCGTCCTGGAGAAGGAGGACCGGGTGGCCGCGCACCAGACCGGACACAACAGCGGGGTGGTCCACGCCGGGCTCTACTACCGCCCCGGCTCCCTCAAGGCCACACTCTGCCGCCGCGGGGTCGGGCTGCTCAAGGACTACTGCGCCGAGCACGGCCTGCCCTACGAGGAGGTCGGCAAGGTCCTCGTCGCCGTGGACGCCGAGGACGAGGCCCGCCTGGACGACATCGGGCGCCGGGCCCGGGAGAACGGGGTCCCGGGCGTCACGCGGCTCGGCCCCGGGGGCCTGCGCGAGATCGAGCCCCACGCGGCGGGGACCGGTGCGCTGCACTCACCGCACACGGCCGTCACCGACTTCGTGGCCGTCGCCGAACAGCTCGCCGACGACGTCCGCCGCTCCGGCGGCAGGGTCCTGCTGAACACCCCCGTCATCGACCTGCGGCAGGACCACGACGGGGTCCGCGCCCTCACGGGAGACCCCCGCGGGGAGCGGTCCGTCCACCGGTTCGACCGGCTCGTGGCCTGCGGCGGACTGCACAGCGCCCGTCTCGCACGCATGGCCGGCGCGGCGGACGACCCGCGGGTCGTGCCCTTCCGCGGCCAGTACCACGAACTCGTCCCCGAACGCCGCCACCTGGTCAACGGACTGCTCTACCCGGTCCCCGACCCGCGGTACCCCTTCCTCGGCGTGCACCTCACCCGCCACGTCCACGGCGAGGTCATGGCGGGCCCCAACGCCATCCTCGCCACCGCACTGGAGGGCTACAGCGCCCGCGACCTGAGCACCGGCGACCTCGCGAACACCCTGTCGTGGCCGGGGTTCTGGCGGCTGGCGCGCCGCCACTGGGCGGTCGGGGCCAGGGAGACCCTCGTGTCGGCCTCGCGCGCCGCCTTCGCCTCCCAGGCCAGGAAGCTCCTCCCCGAGCTGGTGGCGGCCGACCTGCGCCCGGCGCCGGCGGGGGTGCGCGCCCAGGCGCTGGGCCGGGACGGCGCCCTGCTCGACGACTTCCGGGTGGACACGCACGGCCGGGTCGTGTGCGTGCGCAACGCCCCCTCGCCCGCGGCGACCTCCTCACTGGCGATCGCCGAGTTCCTCACGGACACGTTCGTGCACCCGCCCCGCGGGTAGGACACGACCCGGTCCGGCGCCGCTCCCGCGAGCGCCGGGCCCGGGTTGTCCACAGGCCGGAGAACGCTCTGGCAGCGGCTTCCGCAGCGCCCCACCATGAGAGACAGCGGTGGTCCGGGACGGTCCCACGACCGTCGCCGGAGGTGAACATGTCCGTTGCCAGGTGGATCGCGGTGGCACTCGCCACCTCGCTCGCGCTCGCACTCACGGCGGCCCCGGCCGCCACCAGCCCACGAGGGGGAGAGTTGGACGGTTTCAGCATCGGGCACCTGCCCGCACAGATCGACGACCGGACCTCGGTCTCGGACTTCGACTACGAGTGGGGCGACGTGTCCTTCTCCACCCGGGTCTGGGAGAGGACGATGGAGGGGGGAGGGGTCAGGGTCCTCCTCCAGGTCCTGGTCATGCGCGGCTCCGCGCTCTCCGACCTGTCCGCCGTCCGCGACTTCCTCACCGAGTACCACGAGCGCTCGCCCGACTGGGCGCTCGAGGAGTTCGACAACAACGGCCACACCGCCCTGCGCGGCGAGACCGAGGTGTTCTGGGCGCCCGCGAAGGGCGTGGCGGTGGAGGTCCGCGACTCCTCCGGCCTCGTCGGCCAGGAGGAGCTCCTCGCCACGGCCGGGGGCATCGCGCCGAGCACGGACTCCGGCTGACCGGGCGGGGCCCCGGTCGACCGGGGCCCCGCGCCCTCGTCCGGGCGGATCAGCAACCGGAGAGGATGTCGCGCAGAGCGGACTCCTCGTCCGGGTCCACCGTCAGGTCCCACACGTGCTTGACCTCGATCCAGGACACCGCGTAGTCGCAGTGCGAGGACTCCAGCGGGGGCATCCACTCGGCGGGGTCGGCATCCCCCTTGGACCGGTTGGTCGAGGCACTCACCGCCCACAGCTGGGTGGAGTCCATGTCGTTGGCGAACCGGCCGCGCTCCTCGGTCGTCCACGCGTGGGCGCCGGAGCGCCAGCCCTCCTTCAGGGCGACCATGTGGTCGATGTCGATGTCCTGCGGGTCGGTGAAGGTCTCACCGTCGTAGGCGCTGTACCAGGACCCGGACACCGGCCTGCAGTCCTCGTCGGTCTCCACGGCGTCGCCGTCGCGGATCAGGACCGCCTGGCGGGTCGTGCAGTTCTCCTGGACACCGGTGTCCCAGTGGGGGAACAGCGCGCGGTCGTACCCGGGCGGGTCGTTCTCCTCCTCGATCCGCAGCTCCTCCAGCTGGGAGCGGGCCTGCTCCACGGACGGCTCCGAGGCCGTGGCGTCGCCGCCCTGCGGCTCGGCGGCGCCCTCGGGCGCCAGGTCGATCACGCCCAGCTGGTACAGGACGAACGCGGCGACGGCGAGCACGCCGACCACGGCGGACAGTGCGCCGCCGATCTTCGACGACTTCTTGGGCATCAGGGGACTCCACAACGGGTCGGGCGCCACACGGGGGCGAAACGGTCGTGTCCACCAGCTTGGCCCATGCCCCCACCCTGCGGGAACTCCGTCCGGGGTCAGGAATCCCTCACCCGGGACGGTTCCGGGGCCCAGGACTCAGGAGGCGGTGAGGTCGTACACGAACGAGCCCACCAGGAGGAGACCGGTGCCGATGCTGTAGAGCAGGGCCCGCGTGCGGTTCGGATGGTCCCGGAGCGTGCGCCACGCGTACAGGACGGTCCCGGCCAGGACCAGCGCGCCCTCCACCGCCGCGGCCGCCGCGGGTAGTTCCCACAGGCCCAGGCCGAGGAGGGGCAGGTCTCCGGCGCCGCCGGGCAGGAACGGCATGTCCGGCCGGTGCACGAGGAGGTCCAGCGCCCAGTGGCTGAACACCACCCCGCCCAGGACCGGGCCGGCGTACCGCCCCCAGCGTTCTCGTAGGAACACGTGCACCAGCACCCCCGTCAGGAGGGCCAACACCAGGGTGCCGACCAGGGAGTGCGTGTAGGGGGCCGAGATGAGAAGGGACCCGTAGCCGCTCATACCGGGCCCGGCCGGTTCTCCGCTCTCCACCCCCAGCACCGCCAGCGGAAGGAAGACCAGGTCCGGTAGCTGCGTTGCGACCAGGAGCGCCCCCATGGGCAGCTCCGGGCGCAACGCCCTGACGATGCCCGCGACTCCGAAGTGTCCGGCCAGCATCGCCTACCCCCTCCTCGTGTCCTCGGGCACCGCACCCGTGCCGGGCGAGGTGGCCGGCCACTCCTGGAAGGCGCGCACGAACCCCTCCACCAGCAGCGCGTAGGACTGGTCCACGTCCTCGGGCAGACCGAAACCGCCGCGCGTCTCCAGGTCCACGAACCCGTGCAGCGCACTGCGCAGCGCCCGGATCGCGTGCACGGCCTGGTTCTCGGCGATACCGAACCCGCTCAGGACCGCGGCCAGGACCCGTACGGGGTCGGTGGCCGGCTCGGCCCCGGCCCCGGCCAGCACCGGCAGCTGCTGGAGGGCGACGTAGCGCCCGGGGTGGGCGTGCGCGTAGCGGCGGTAGGCGTCGGCCGTCGCCCGAAGGGCCTCCGGACCGGCCCGGCCCACGGTGGCGCGCTGCACCTCCTCGCCGATGCCGTTCGCGCCCAGCAGCGCCACTTCCCGCCTCAGTCCCCGCAGCCCGTCGACGTGCTTGTACAGGCTGGGCGTGGCCACCCCGAGCCGTTTGGCCACCGCGGCCAGTGACAGGGAGTCGAAACCCTCCTCGTCGCTGAGCCGCGCCGCCTCCTCGGCCACCACCGCCGGGGTCAGCCCAGCCCTAGGCACCGGCGACGCCCCCCTCGGCCAGCGCCTCCACGGCGGGCACGACCGGGCCGGGCCGTTCCCAGGCCGCGACGGCGGCGCCCGCACCGACGAGGCGGACGGAGGGGCGGTGGTCGAACACGCCGGGCACGAAGGCCACGGGGGAACTGAGGCTCCCGGCTCCGCGGATGCCGCAGGCGGTCCCGCCGAGGGGGCGCTGAAGGCCGCGCACGGTCCTCCCAATATGGCTTATCTTCATAGCCAGAAAGCTAATGGCATTAGCCAAAGGTGTCAACGGGGAGTGCGGGCCCACCGGGAGGCCCGCTCCGGGGCGGCCGGACCGTGCGACCAGGGGCGCCGGCGCAGCCGATAGCGTGGGGGAGGGGGAAATCCACGTGATGCCCAGCGGCATTCCGCCTAGACTCCGAGGCAGATCGGGCCCCGGGGCCCGCCTACACAACAGAGAGCAACACAGTGACCGACATCATCGACGAACTCCAGTGGCGCGGCCTGCTCGCGCAGACGACCGACCTTGACGCACTCCGCAAGGCCCTCGCCGATGGTCCGATCACCCTGTATTGCGGCTTCGACCCGACGGCGGGCAGCCTGCACGTGGGCCACCTCACCCAGATCCTCACCCTCGCGCGCTTCCAGCAGGCCGGGCACCGTCCGATCGCGCTCGTCGGCGGGGGCACAGGGCTCATCGGCGACCCGAAGCCC
Source organism: Nocardiopsis tropica (assembly GCF_042660575.1). Lineage (NCBI taxonomy): Bacteria > Bacillati > Actinomycetota > Actinomycetes > Streptosporangiales > Nocardiopsidaceae > Nocardiopsis > Nocardiopsis tropica. The sequence goes on along the minus strand of NZ_JBHSUF010000025.1, from coordinate 1,508 downwards.
AGTGCGGAGCGCCGGCTCAACTCGGTGGACACCGTCCGGGGCTGGGTGGACAACCTCGCCGGGCAGCTTTCCGCGTTCCTGCGCTTCACCCCCGAGGGCGAGCAGGCGGGGCCCACCGACGCGGTGCTCGCCAACAACGGGGACTGGCTCCGCGAGATCAACGCCATCGAGCTGCTGCGCGACGTGGGCAAGCACTTCAGCGTCAACCAGATGCTGGCCCGGGAGACGGTCAAGAGCCGGCTCGACGGGGAGGGCATGAGCTACACCGAGTTCAGCTACGTGCTGCTCCAGTCCTACGACTACGTCCAGCTCTACCGGCGCTACGGCTGCACCCTCCAGACCGGCGGCTCCGACCAGTGGGGCAACATCACCGCGGGCCTGGACCTGGTCCGCCGGATGGACGGCAACGAGCCGCACGGCCAGGCGCACGGGATGACCACGAACCTGCTCACCAAGGCCGACGGCTCCAAGTTCGGCAAGACCGAGTCCGGCACCATCTGGCTCGATCCCGAACTGACCTCGCCGTACGCCTTCTACCAGTTCTGGTTCAACGCGGACGACCGGGACGTGGTCCGTTACCTGAAGACCTTCAGCTTCCTCTCGGAGGACGAGATCGCCGAGCTGGAGCGCCAGACGGAGGAGCGGCCCCAGGCCCGCGCCGCCCAGCGCACCCTGGCCGAGGGCCTCACCGCGCTGGTCCACGGCGAGGAGGAGTGCCGCAAGGTCCGGGAGGCGAGCCTGGCGCTGTTCGGCCGGGCGGACCTGTCCGAGCTGGACGGCCGGACGCTCGATGCGGCGCTGGCCGAGGTGCCCAGGGCCGAGGTCGCGGGACCGGTCGACGGCCTGCTCGTCGCGGACCTGTTCGCGCAGAGCGGTCTGACGCCGAGCAAGTCCGCCGCCCGCCGCGCCATCCAGGAGGGCGGCGCCTACGTGAACAACGTGAAGGTCACCGACGTCGAGGCCAGGCTCGGGACCGCCGACGTCCTCCAGGGGCGCTACGTGGTGCTGCGCAAGGGCAAGCGCAACATCGGCGGTGTCGTCCTCGACGGCTGACGACGTGCTGTGGCCGTGGGCCGGCGCCCCCAGGGGCGCCGGCCCACGGCTGTGTCCGGGGCGGGCCGTCCACGAAACTTTGCGGCCACATGGGGGTTTCGGCCGGGAATCTCCCGGGCACGATCGTCGTTGTCTGGCACAACAGGCGACGTGACACGCGGTTCCGGAACAGGAACCGGGCACGTCAGGGGCCTTCAGAAGCCGCCCGGGACGGGGCGACAGGGTCCCGGAGCGCCGGTTCCACATCGGCTCCGGGCTCTGACTTGACGTCCGCCCCCACCCTCCCTATACTCGAAAAAGTCGCTGCGGCACGGCGAGCTTCCACTGGGAAGACTCGGCACCGGTCCGCGACGGGCGACACAATCTCTTCTCTGGATCACGCGGTTCGAGCACTGTTCGGGCCATGTAAACTCAGGGAGTCGCTTCAAAAGCCCAGTCCATTCGGACAAAAGCAG
>NZ_JBHSUF010000024.1:0-124035 GCF_042660575.1 Nocardiopsis tropica | reverse complement strand
GCCGGCTCCGGCGGCGCCCGCGGACGGGCCGGGCCGCCGGAGCCGGCCGCCGCCGGTGATCGTCCAGGTCCGAGGATACGAGCGCGTGGCGGGCGCCCGGTCCGGCGACGATCCGAGCACGGCGCCCACCGGCGACCGACCCGCACGGGGCCGCCCGACAGGCCCCGAAAAACCGCGGAACGCGAGAACCCCACGGCCGGCACAGCCGTCTAAAGCGCCCCTTCCCACAAAAGGGTAAGACGGAAAGCACCAATACAAAACAAGAGTGATCTGACTCACAGTAACAAATAAGGAAAACCTGCACCGCCCAATCAGATCCCTTCCCCATATCTCGAAACATTGGTCGGTTCTTGTCAGAACTTTTCTCGGTTAAACGCACCGTGACCGATCGGACACGCGAAAAGTGATCCATCCACGAAACCCACACAGGGCCTGAACTGGCCTTATGAGGGAAGCCGCGTTCGACCTCCCGGGTTCTTCGCCGCCAGGCCCCACACCGCGACCCGCCCCTCACCGCAACCCGACCCGCATCGCGGACCACTCGCACCCGACGCGAAACAAGGGCTCTCCGAAACACGGGAATGCGGAATTCGGTGATACATTCAAGGAGTTATCAGGGCGGGCGCGGTTCCCATGCCCCTGTAACTCCCTCCCTTACCTTCGCCAAGCGTTTCGGGAAGCCCCGGCAAAACCGCTGAAGCGGCAGACCAAAGCTCTCGAACCCCGGCGTGAACGTTCCTCGCACCTGCTCCCCGAAAGAAACGAACATGATGAGCCGCAGCACCCGCTCCTCCCTCCTGGCCCTTCTCACCGCCGGCCTGATCACCCTCGGCGCGACCGGCTGCTTCAGCCCGGACGCGGTCGACGCGGAGGCGTTCGACGCGGAGGCCCAGAGCGCCGAGGACAACGGCGCGGAAGGGGTGACCGCGACCTTGGCTGGCGAGGTCACGTACCTGTCCCCGAACGAGTACCTTGTCGAGAACCAGGCGTTCCACGTCGACGAGACCACGCAGGTCCTCGGCGGGATCAGCGTCTGCCCCGCCGAGGACGGCGTCGACGAGGGCGGTTACGGGATCGTGGAGTGCTCCTACGAGGAGCTCGACGCCGCCCTTCAGGGGGGAACCGTCGTTCTCGCCGAGGTCGCGATCGTGGACGGGTTCGCCGAGTCGATCTCCGAGTACCAGACGGACGGCCACGGGGATCCCGACGCCCCGGAGAGCCCCGACAACGGTTCCGCGGGCGGGGACTCCTCGAACGAAGGGGTGAACACGACCCTGACGGGCGAGGTCACCTACCTGGCCCCGTACGAGTACCTCGTCGGCAACCAGGCGTTCTACGTCGACGAGACCACGTCGCACGTCGGCGGGATCTACGTCTGCCCCGGCGAGGAGGGCCTCCACGAGGACGGTCACGGAAACGTGTCGTGCCCCTTCGACGAGCTCGAAACCGCCCTTGCGGAGGGAACCTTCGTCTACGCCGAGGTCGTGATCGTGAACGGCCTCGCCGAGGTGATCACCGAGTACCAGGTCTGATCTCCGGAACCCGGGAGAGCGGGCGACCGGGCCCGCCGGGGCGGCACTCCTCCAGGGGTGCCGCCCTTTCCGTGTCCTCAGCCGGTTTCCGGCGTTCCGTGCGGAGGTCAGGGGCTCCGGTGGACGGGATCCCCCCGGGGGCGCTTCCGCGGCTCACCGGTCGACGTCCGGGACGGCGCCGGGGCTCGGGCCTACGCTGGCCGGGTGACCGGTCTGCCGAGGACCTGCGACGTCGTCGTGGGAGCGGGAGCGGCCGGGCTCGTCGCCGCCGCGGTCCTGGCCGACCTGGGCCCGGGCCGACCGGTCCGACGAGAGGAAGGGAGACCACCATGCCCGGGTCACAGCGGGGACGGCCCCTGGTCGTCCACATCGGCCGCGAGGAACTGGTCGTCCGCCGCCGGTACGAGGCGCTGAGCATCGCGAACGACACGCTCATCGCGCTGTGGTTCATCACGGGCAGCATCATGTTCTTCCTCCCGGCCTGGATGACGGTCGGGACGTGGTGCTTCCTGCTCGGCAGCGTCGAACTGCTGATCCGCCCCGTCATCCGGCTCAGCCGACTGGTCCACGTGCGGAGCATCCGTGCGGCCGGCGGCCCCTCGACGGCGCCGGCGGAGTCCTCCACGGACTTCTGACCGCCGCTCCCGGCCGCGTCCCCGGAGCGCGGCACGGGACGGGCCCGCGCCTCAGCCGGACAGGACCTGCGGGGAGAGGGCCTTGAGCATGCCGTCCGCCCAGTTCATCTGCCGCACCGTCTGCGGGTGGCACCGCCGGGTGAGCGCGAGCAGCTCGGTGTCGGCGAGCGCCTGGGCGCCCTGGCCGAGGAGCTCCCAGTCCACCGACACCCCCGCGGCCATGCGGTACAGCCTCCTCAGGTCGGCCAGCAGCAGGAGATCCGGATCCGAACGGGTGTCCAGCGGCTCCCCCGGGTCCTCGCGCGTCCCGCCGAGCGGCTCCGGGCCGCCCTCCGACAGGTCCTCCGGCTCCAGGCCGTAGCGGGGGCCGGTCGCGGCGAGCTCCCGCACGTGCTCCCGCGACCACGTGGCGAGGTCTCCGGCCACGTGGTGGATCTCGGGTTCGTCCCGGTGGCGTTCGCCCAGGGCGAGGAGCTGGTGGAGCAGGTGGCCCTCCGAACGGTGCAGTTCCCGCAGCGCGATCGCCATTCCCATCACGAACCGCCCTCCACCCGTTCCTCCGCCATCGCCCCCGGTCCGCCCCGGGTCTCGGGCACCCCCTCGCCGACGGGCCGGGACGCGGTCGTCGTCGGCGCGGGCGCAGGCGTCCCGCCGCCGGGCTCCAGGAGCCGCAGCCCCGCCGCCGAGGTCTTGAAGAGGGGCTGCTTGGACACCGGATCCCAGTCGGTGACGGTCATCTCGTTGGCCGCCCGGTCCTTCGGGACGTCCTCTCCCCCGCCGCGGTCCTCCGAGTCCCAGTAGCCGTAGTGGAAGGGGACGAACAGCACGCCAGGGCGGATCCCCGCGATGCGCGCCCGCGCCCGGACCGCTCCGCGCGGCGAGACCACCTCCACCAGGTCCCCCTCGCGGACCCCCGCGTCCTCCGCGTCGGAGGGGGCCACCTCCACCCAGACCTCGGGGGCCGCACGCCGCAGCTGCGGGACGCGCCCGGTCTTGGTACGGGTGTGGAACTGGTAGAGCGTGCGGCCGGTGACAAGGGAGAAGGGGTACTCCCCGTCCGGCGCCTCGTGGGGCTCCAGGTACTCGGCCGCCCTGATGACCGCACGCCCGGAGGGGTTCATCGCGGCGTACCCGGTCGCGTCCGCCGGAGCTCCGGTGACCAGGTCCCGTCCGTAGCTCTCGCACTGGTCGGGCGCGGCCCAGAACCGTCCGTCGGCGTAGAGCCGCTCGGTCCCGTCCGGGTTGTCGGCGTTGCAGGGCCACTGGACGCCGCTCCCGCCGCGCAGCTTCGCGTAGGTGATGCCCGTGTAGTCGCACGGCCGCCCGGCGCTGGCCCGCTTCCACGCCTCGAAGGCCGACTCGGGGTCGTGCCACTGCGGGAACGGCTCCCCGTCCCTGTCGCGGAAGTCCATCCTGCGCGCGTAGTCGAGGAAGACGTCCAGGTCGGGCCGGGCCTCGCCGGGCGGGTCGACGGCCTTCTCGGACAGGTGGACGGTGCGGTCGCTGTTGGTGAGCGTGCCCGTCTTCTCGCCCCAGGTCGCCGCGGGGAGCACCACGTCGGCGAGCTCGGCCGTCTCGGTCATGAAGATGTCCTGCACCACCAGGAACAGGTCCTGCCCCGCGAGCAGGGACCGGATCCGCCGCAGCTCGGGGAGCGACACCGCCGGGTTGGTGGCGCTGACCCACAGGAAGCGCACGGAGCCCTTCTCCGCGTAGCGCATGATCTGCATCGCGTGGGTGGGCGGCGCGTAGTGCGGGATCCTCGCGGGGTCGAGGTTCCACACCGCGGCGAGGTCGGCGACGTGGGCGTCGTTGCTCCAGTTGCGAAAGCCCGTGAGGTCGCCGTCGGCGCCGCACTCCCGCGTGTTCTCCGCCGTGGGCTGCCCGTTCATCTGGAGCACGCCGGCGCCGGGCCTGCCGAGCATCCCCCGGATCAGATGCACGTTGTTGACCTGCACGGACGCGGCGGTCGCCTGGTGCGACTGGTAGAAGCCCTGGAGCACCGTCGACAGCAGGCGCTCCGCGTCGCCCAGCATCCGCGCCGCCTCCCGCACGTCCCCGGCGGGGACGCCGCAGACGTCGGCGACGTACTCGGGCGGGTACTCGGCCACCCTCTCGACGAGCTCCTCGTAGCCGACCGTGTGGGCGTCGACGTAGCCGTGGTCGACCCGGTCCAGGCGGACGAGCTCGTGGAGGATGCCGTTCATGAGCGCGAGGTTGGTCCCCGGACGCGGCGCGAGGTGCAGGTCGGCCTCCCGCGCCACGGGGGTCGTCCGGGGGTCGACGCACAGGAGGGAGGGCGGGCGGGGGCCGGCGAGCCGGTCGAGCACCCGGGACCACAGGACCGTCTGCGTCTCGGCCATGTTGTGGCCGTAGAGGGCGATGACGTCGGCGTGGTCGACGTCGGCGTAGGAGCCGGGCTGGCCGTCGGAGCCGAACGACTCCTTGAGCGACTCCGCCGCCGTCGCCGTGCACAGCCGGGTGTTGCCGTCCACGTGGTTGGTGCCGATCGCGCCGTGGGCGACGGCCGCGAGCGTGTAGTACTCCTCCAGGAACAGCTGGCCGCTGGTGTAGAAGGCCAGCGCACCGGCCCCCTGCTCGTCGAGCAGTTCCCGGCTGCGCCGCACGACCGCCCCCATGGCGGTGTCCCAGTCGGTCTCGACCAGCTCGCCGTCCCGTCTGACCAGGGGCCGCTTGAGCCGGTCCTCCGCATTGCCGGCCTGCCACCCGAAGAGGTCCTTGGGGCCGAGCCGCCCGCGGTTGACCCGGTCGGCCGCCCTGCCGCGCACCCCGACGACGCGATCGCCCCGGACCGCGATGTCCAGCGCGTCGCCGTTCGAGTGCAGGACGGTGGCGGACTGCACCCAGCGCTCCACCTGGTCGGGCGTGACGCCCTCGGCCAGGTGGCCGTCCACCCTGACCGGCCACTCCTGCCCCGGCCCGTACGGGGTCCGCGACCCCCACGGTTCGGCGATCCTGTCCCTCGACGGCATCGCTGCTCCTCCCGGCGGCGGAAACGTGCCTGCCCCACTACCCGGGCCCCCTGCACGTAAACGGTGGGCTCCGCGGCCGCCGACGGCTCGCGGCGGGCGGACTCGCCTGTCCGGGGCGCGCCCCGGGGCGAACGGCCGGGCACGCGGGTTCGGTACCCCGGACGGGGGCGGCCCCGCGGCGCCGCGCCGGGGCCCTCCGCTCCCGGGGACCCCGCGTTCCGCCACTTCTGGGTGTCTCGCGGGCCACAACTCCCTCGCGCTACTGGCATAGGGGTCTACTCGGTAGTAACATTGTCTTGTTACTAGTCGGTAGATCCGCGTGTACAGACACCGCGGCCAGGACACAGCGGAGCTGTCCATGACGCATTACAAGAGCAACCTGCGCGACATCGAGTTCAACCTCTTCGAGGTCTTCAGGCGCCAGGACGTACTGGGCGAGGGCCCCTTCGAGGAGCTCGACGAGGAGACCGCGCGCACCATCCTGGCCGAGGTCGACCGCCTCGCCACCGGCGTCATCGCCGAGTCGTTCGAGGACGCGGACCGCAACCCGCCGGTGTTCGACCCCAAGACGAACACCGTCGCCGTCCCCGAGAGCCTGAAGAAGTCCTACCAGGCCTACATGGACGCCGGCTGGTACAACCTCGACCTCCCCCAGGAGCTGGGCGGCCTCGGCGCCCCCCGCTCCCTGGTCTGGTCCGCCGCGGAGCTCGTGCTCGGCGCCAACCCCTCCGTCCACATGTACTCCGCCGGCCCCGGCTTCGCGAGCATCCTCTTCTCCGAGGGCAACGAGAAGCAGAAGGAGTTCGCGAGGCTCGCGATCGAGCGCGGCTGGGGCGCCACCATGGTGCTGACCGAGCCCGACGCGGGGTCGGACGTCGGCGCCGGCCGCACCAAGGCCGTGGACCAGGGCGACGGCACCTGGCACATCGAGGGCGTCAAGCGCTTCATCACCTCGGCCGAGCACGACATGTCCGAGAACATCTTCCACCTGGTGCTCGCCCGCCCCGAGGGCGCGGGCCCCGGCACCAAGGGCCTGTCCCTGTACCTGGTCCCCAAGTTCCTGGTCAACGAGGACGGCTCCCTCGGCGAGCGCAACGGCGCCTACGTGACCAACGTCGAGCACAAGATGGGCCTCAAGGCCTCCACCACGTGCGAGCTGACCTTCGGCGACAAGCACCCCGCCATCGGCTACCTCGTCGGCGACAAGCACGACGGCATCCGCCAGATGTTCCTCGTCATCGAGTACGCGCGGATGATGGTCGGCACGAAGGCCATCGCCACCCTCTCCACCGGCTACCTGAACGCCCTGGAGTACGCCAAGGAGCGCGTGCAGGGCAACGACCTCGCCGGGTCGAAGAACTCCCCCAAGGTCACCATCACCCACCACCCGGACGTGCGTCGCAGCCTCATGACGCAGAAGTCCTACGTGGAGGCGATGCGCGCCCTGGTCCTGCTCACCGCCACGCAGCAGGACGAGATCCAGATCGCGCACTCCAGGGGCGAGGACGTCACGGAGCTGGAGGCCATGAACGACCTCCTCCTGCCGATCGTCAAGGGCGTGGGTTCCGAGCGCTCCTACGCGCTGCTCGCCGAGTCCCTCCAGACCCTGGGCGGCTCCGGGTTCCTGCAGGAGTACCCGATCGAGCAGTACATCCGGGACGCCAAGATCGACACCCTCTACGAGGGCACGACGGCGATCCAGGCCCAGGACTTCTTCTTCCGCAAGATCGTGAAGAACGGCGGCCAGGCGCTGGGCGCCCTCTCGGGCGAGATCAGGGCCTTCGCCGAGAGCGAGGCCGGCAACGGCCGCCTCAAGGAGGAGCGCAAGCTGCTCCTGGAGAGCCTCGGCAACGTCGAGAAGCTCGTCGAGCTCATGGTCGGCCACGCGATGGGCTCCGCCGAGAACCCGCGCGAGCTGTACAAGGTGGGCCTGAACTCCACCCGCCTGCTGATGTCGTTCGGCGACGTCGTCCTCGCCTGGCTGCTGCTGCGCCAGGCCGAGGTGGCCCTGAACAACATCGACGGCGCCGGCGAGGCGGACAAGGACTTCTACACCGGCAAGATCGCCGCCGCGCGCTTCTTCGCCGAGCAGTTCCTGCCGCGCATCGCCGCCGAGCTGCGCGTGGCCGAGGGCGTCGACCTCGACCTGATGGACGTTCCCGAGTCCGCCTTCTAGGGCGAACCGGACCCGCGACGGGCGGGGCGGCCTTCCGGGGCCGCCCCGCCCGTTCCGTGTGCGCGGGTCCCGTCCCCGGACGGGGGCGGGCGGCCCCCGCGGCTCAGGCCGGGGACCAGACGTACGGGGTCGTGGTGGTCACCCCCTCGAAACCCAGGCGGCGCAGGACGGGCGCGCTGGCGTCGGTGGCGTCGACCCGGAGGTAGCGGACACCGCGTGCCGCGGCGATGTGCGCGCGGGCGGCCACCAGGGACCGGTAGATCCCCTTCCCCCGCCACGAGGGCAGGGTCGAGCCGCCCCAGAGCCCGGCGAACTCGGTACCCCTCAGGAACACCAGCCACGCGGCCGACACCACCTCCCCGCCGGCCTCGGCCACGAGGACGGCGATACCGTCCGGGTCCGCGGCGGTCCGGGCGATCAGGTCCTCGCCCAGCCAGCTCCAGTCGCCGCCCCACACGCGCGACTCCATGTCGGCGACACGGCGCATGTCGTCCGGTTCACCGATCCGGCGGAGGGCGACCCCCTCGGGCGGGGCCGGGGCGGAGACCACGTCGGTGCGGCCGATCAGCACGGTCTCCCTCTCCTCGGGCGCGAACCCGGCGGCGCGGAGGCGGTCGGGGAGGTCCTCCGGCCGGTCGTGCCCGTGGGTCTTCCACTCCACCGCCTCGCCGCGCGCCGCGAAGCGCTCCCGCTGCCGGGCGATCAGCCGGTCCAGTTCGTCCCCGCGCACGTCCAGGTCGGGCGGCGCGGTGACGAGCCCCCGGCGCTGTCCCACCAACCGCGTCACCGGTCCGTCCCGCTCCACCGTCACCCCGTCGGGGAGGTCCGCGGGGGCGCCGCGCAACTGCTCGTCATAGGCCGCGAGCAGGCCTTCGATGTTCGTCACAGGCCATGACACCACGGGACCGGCGGGCGCGGTCAACCCGTTTTCCGACGGGAACCCGGCCCACCGCGCCGCCCGGACGCACGTGTACGGAAGCACCCACCGGGTAGCCGGGACCCCGAGTGCGTGCGCCCGGCCGGGCGCAGGGAACAAGGGGGGTGCGCAGCCATGGAGCAACGACGTGACGACGCCCGCGTGGACGGGGTGCGCGAGTTCGACGGCTACGACCGGGTGGCGGTGGTGACCGGCGCGGACAGCGGGATCGGGCGGTCGACGGCGGTCCGCCTGGCGCGCGAGGGCTTCGACCTCGGCATCACGTACCACTCGGACGAGGAGGGCATCCGCCGGACGGAGTCCGAGATCGGGGAGACCGGACGCCGGGCGGTGGTGCGCAGGCACGACCTCTCCGACCCGGTGGGCGGGTCCGAGGCCGTCGCCGAGCTGGTCGGGGAACTCGGGGGCGTCGGGGTCCTGGTCAACAATGCCGGGACCGGGTCGGACGAACCGCTCCTGGAGACGGACTACGAGCGCTGGCGCGAGGTCCTGGCCGTCGACCTGGACGGCCCGTTCCTCTGCTCCAGGATCGCGGCGACCCACATGCGCGACGCGGGACGCGGCGGGCGCATCGTCAACATCACCAGCGTGCACGAGGAGTTCCCCCGGGTGAACGCCGGGGCCTACTGCGCCGCCAAGGGCGGCCTCAAACTCCTGACCCGGGTGCTCGCCCTCGAACTGGGGCTGTACGGCATCACCGTGAACGCGGTGGCTCCGGGCGAGATCGCCACGCCCATGACCGGACAGCACGAGGAGCCGCCGGGCCTGGACACGCGCGGCGGCTACCCGATCTCCCGCCCCGGCCACGCCGACGAGGTGGCGGACGCCGTGGCCTTCCTCGCCGGGCGGGGGTCGTCCTACGTCACCGGGGCCTCGCTCTTCGTGGACGGGGGGCTCTCGCTCATGGGTCCCCAGGCGGGAGGGGCGCTCCAGGACGGCACCTGGCGCGCGGGCTGACGGCCCGGACCCGGGTTGTCGGCGCCCTCCCCGGCACGTGCCGGGGAGGGCGCCGTGTGTGGCGCCCGGGCACGGCCCTCCGGGGGGCCCCGGGAGGCCGGACACCGGCACCGCCCGACCGGACCGGAGGCAGGGCCGGTGGCCGCCCGCACCCCTGCGTCCCGGCCCTTTCCCCCGGGGGAGGGCAGCCGCCGTCGGGGCGTCTCGGGGCACCCCCTCGGACCGAAACAGGAAAAGGCCTTCCGCGGAACGGGCACTCCGTCCCGACAGTGCGGATAAGAACGACGTAAAAGCGGGAACGGGCGCGGACGACAACCTTCACACCGCTACCCAAGCCATTGTCAGAACGGCATAAAAAAGCGCTTCCCTCGAAAACCGAAACACTTCCCCTCGACGGGAAGCGCCGAGCACCACCACCCCGGAGCAGGGGGTCAGTGTGCGCCACGCCACGAAAAGCACCCCTCCGAGCACCGGAAGAAAACACGGAGCGTGACTTCACCGGCCCCTACCAGGGGAGGGGTAAAAAATTCCTGTCCGCACTTTTAAGCACTGTCATGAGGGAAGGAAGAAGGTCCACGAAGTTCTTCCTCCAACCCTTCCACCCACCCGCCCGCACTGAATTCCCAGTCGACGCCACCGGCGTTCTGTCCGGACCCACCAGACCACCGGGAGCTCTCTTGCCGAACACCGCCACCACCCCGAAGACGCCCCGAACCGCCCGCAAGCGGACCCGCCCGCTCTCCCGCCCCCGCACGCGCACCCCCGGCGAGAACGCCTCCGCCGAGGAGCTGCTGGTCGCGGCGAGGCGCCTGGGCGAGGGCGACCCCCGCGCGGACAGGCTCCGAGAGCGCGTCGTACTGCTCCACCAGCCCCTGGCCAAGAAGATCGCACGCCGCTACCAGGGTCGCGGCGAGCCGCTGGAGGACCTGTACCAGGCCGCCATGGTCGGCTTCACCAAGGCCATGCGCGGCTACGACCCCTCCTACGGCAAGCCGTTCGTCGCCTACCTGGTCCCCACGGTCACCGGAGAGGTCAAGCGCCACTTCCGCGACCACACCTGGGCAATGCGTGTCACCCGGACCCAGCAGGAGGAGCGCAGCAAGCTGCGCAGAGTGTCCTCCGACTTCCAGCAGGAGCACGCGCGCACGCCCACGACCGCGGAGCTGGCCGAGAGGATGGACATGTCGGAGGAGGAGGTGCAGCAGCTCATCCAGGCGTCCAACGCCTACCAGTGCCTGTCCCTGGAGGCCCCGGACACCTCCGGCGCCGAGGAGGAGCCCATGCGCCTGGAGGACCACCTGGGCAGCGAGGACCACGGCCTGGAACTGGTGGACCAGCGCGAGAGCCTCAAGCCGGCCCTCGCCCGCCTTCCCGAGCGCGACCGCCGGCTCCTGGGCCTGCGCTTCTTCTGCGACCACACCCAGACCGAGATCGCCGACCGGATGGGCTGCTCCCAGATGCACGTCTCCCGGCTCCTGTCCGGGGTGCTGGACCGGCTCCGCGCCGAGATGGGCGAGACGGCGCAGGCCCGCGCCTGAGGTCCGTGTCCGAGGGCAGGGGCCGGGGACGCGCGGGGGCCGTGCCCGGACCCTGCCCGAGGCACGGGACCCGAGGGGAGCCGCCCCGGCGCGGGGCGGCCTCTCCCGCGCACGAGCGCGGGTCCGTAAGGGCCGCCATGGGCGCCGTCCTCCTCGCGCGCGTGCGCACGCGCGCGAGGAGTAAGGGGAGAAGAGGAGCCGTGGGCCTTCGGGCACGCACCCCTTCCGACCCGGCCTCCCCGCGGGCCCCGGGGCCTACGCCCGGGGGCGGGACAGCACGAAGAAGTACAGCACCGCGGTCGCGGCGACCGTCGTCACGCACATCGGCACGAACGCGATCTGGTAGGACTCCGGCTCGTCCGGAAGCGCCTGGAGGATCGCACCGGCGGCGACCGTGCACAGCACCGCGGTCGTGAAGCCGCTCATGTTGACCAGGCCGGAGGCGACACCGGTGCGGCTGGCGGGAATGCCGTCGCGGGCGAAGTCGAAGGAGATCGTCGGCGCGAGGGTCTGGCCCACCGCGCTCACCGCCATCACCGTCAGCCCGGCCGCGACGGGCGCTCCCCCGGGCCACACGACCAGCAGCACCCAGCCCGCGCTCAGCACCGCCCCCAGGGTCAGGGCCAGCCACCGGCGCGCCCGGGGGTGCCGGCCGACCAGGAGGCCGACGAACGGGGCCACCCACAGGCCTCCCGCCGCCAGACCGGTCAGGGTCAGCGCCGCGGTGCCCTCGGCCAGACCCAGCCCGTTCACGAGATACGGGTAGCCCCACAGCACCATCATCATCGTGAAGGGCGCCATCACGGCCGCGTGGTGCGCCATGCCGATGAGCGGGCCGCGCGCGCGAAGGGCCTCCTTGAGCGCCTCCCACACGGAGATCGGGTCGGCCACGGTGGACCGCCCGGCCGCGTCGGCGGGGCGGTCGCGCACGACCAGCAGCACGAGGAGCGCCATCAGCGCGGTCAGGGCCGTGGTGGAGAGGAAGGCGGCCACCCAGCCGACCTGCCCGAGGGCCCACGCGAGGGGCGCCGCGCTCGCCACCTGGCCGATGCCGCCGACCACGCCGGTGAGGCCGCTGACGAGGGCGTAGCGCGCACGCGGGAACCACAGGGCGGCCAGCCGGATGACGTTGAGGAAGACGAGGGCGTCGCCGAGGCCGATGAGGAACCGTCCGGCGACCGCGGTCTCGATCCCGGGCGCGAGCGCGAACAGGCAGGAACCGACCACCATCGCCACCATGCCCATGGCGAGCGTGTAGCGGGGGCCGAGCCGGTCGGCGAGGAGGCCCGCCGGAACCTGGAGGAGGACGTACACCAGGAGTTGGAGCATCGGCAGCAGGGACAGCAGCGCCGGGCCGACGTCGAACCGGGCCTGGGCCTCCAGGGCCGCGACACCGAGGCCGTTGCGGTGCAGCATCGCCAGGAAGTACCCGGCGACGGCGACCGCCCACACGATCCACGCGCGGGCGCCGCCCGCGGGTTCGGCGGGCACGGTGCTCCCGTCCGGGGTAGTCCGGTCACCGGATGTCTGGGTCTGTGTCACTGGACGACTTCTCTCCGTTTTGTACGACCTCTTCAGTGTCCTCCAGAGACCGGACCATCCCTTACACCGGGGTGACAGGGTGCGCAAAACCGGCCGACGCCCGTGTGCGCCGCCGGACCCGGCATCGGCAAGACCCGCGCTTGGCAGAGTCAAGAACGCGTAACCAGCAAGAAGTCACCACGAGTCACCAGAAGCACGCCAGGAGTTGCCAAAACGGGTGAGACTCACGACAGCCAGGACGGGACTCAGAGGCCTTTATTCGACCCGCGCCAATCGAACAAAGGTACAGAAAAACCCATCTGACCAGCAGGTTCTCGGTTTTGCCCAGTCGATACGGTTTCGTTAATTGTGACATTGGTCACTCGCAGAAGCCTCGACTGCAAGGGGTGAGTTGCTGCTAGCATCCGGAGCGCAAAGAATAACTACGAGGTAACGACACCGTTCACACCTCACCAACTTTGTGGAGGGAACCCGCCAAGGTCCCAGGACGGGCGGAAACCCTCGAACCGCGGCGACTGTGGCCGCACCGAGCACACGGTCAGCACCGCGGCAACCGAGACCCACTGGAGACGACCTTGAGTCACTGGCGCCTGAACAATCCCCGGGCCTCCCGGGCGAAGTCGGCTCTCGCCAGACGAATCAAGCACAAGCCCCGCCACGCCTTCTGCGCCGAGCGCGCGATCACGGCGCTCCTGGGCGAACTCGTCTCAGCCACCCAGCGCCAGTTCTACTGGTCGGGCACCACCGACATGGCCGTCATGTCGGTCCAGCGCGACGTCAACGTCTGGTGTCGCGACGGGCGCTTCTTCTGGAACGACCTGTTCCACGGCGGCACGGTCTCCCATCCCGCGAGCGACCCGGTCGGCGCCGCCGAGCTCCTCAACCCCTTCGCCCGGGGCCCCGAGCCCGTCTACAGCCACGGTTTCGGCGCCGCACGCCAGCCGGTCGCCGCCTGACACCGCGCCTCCTCTCCCCGCTCCACCGCCGCCCGGCCCCGGTCAACCGTGCGCTCCGCACCCGCGGTGCTCTGGAAGACTGGGACGGGGGGACACGACGTGTCCCCCCGCGCAGTGAACCGAGCACAGTGAGGAGACCGGGAACCATGATCCTGATCGTCGTCAAGTACAGGGTCAGGCCGGAGGCCGTCGACCGCTTCCTCGACGAGGTCGCCGACTTCACCGCCGCCACCCGGGCCGAGCCCGGGAACCTGTGGTTCGAGTGGTCCCGCAGCGTCGAGCGCGACGACGAGTTCGTCTTGGTCGAGGCGTTCCGGGACGGCACGGGCGAGGCCCACGTCAACAGCGACCACTTCCGCGAGGGCCTGGCCCGCATGAAGCCGCTGCTCGCCGAGACCCCGCTCATCGTCAGCCGCTCCGTGGAGGGCGAGGGCTGGGACCGCATGGGCGAGCTCACCGTCGACGCCTAGGCGTGTCGGCCCCCCGCCCCCTCGGGCGGACCGCCGGGCGGGTTAGTCTGCCGGTCGGTCATCCGACGAGGGGAAGGCGGTCCGTGGGCACCTACGTGGCGAGCGAGGATCGGTACGAGACGACGGAGTACCGCAGGAGCGGTGACAGCGGGCTGCACCTGCCCCGCCTGTCGCTGGGCCTGTGGCAGAACTTCGGCGCGGACCGCGACCAGGAGAACCAGCGCCGCATCCTGCGCAGGGCGTTCGATCTCGGCGTGTTCCACTTCGACCTCGCGAACAACTACGGACCGCCGCCCGGGGCCGCCGAGGAGAACCTCGGCCGCGCCCTGGCCGAGGACTTCGCCCCCTACCGGGACGAACTGGTCATCACCACGAAGGCCGGGTGGGTCATGGGCCCCGGCCCCCACCAGCGGGGCGGGTCGCGCAAGTACCTGCTCTCGTCGCTGGACCGGTCCCTGGCCAGGATGGGCCTCGACCACGTGGACGTCTTCTACAGCCACCGGCCCGACCCGGACACGCCGCTGGAGGAGACCATGGGTGCCCTCCACCACGCCGTGGTGTCCGGCCGGGCGCTGTACGCCGGCATCTCGTCGTACGGCCCCGCCGCGACCAGGGAGGCCGCCCGCATCATGCGGGAGCTGGGCACCCCGCTGACCGTGCACCAGCCTTCGTACTCGATGCTCAACCGGTGGGTGGAGGGCGGCCTGCTGGAGGCGGCGGCCGACGAGGGCATGGGCGTGGTGGCGTTCTCGCCGCTGGCCCAGGGCGTGCTGACCCCGCGCTACCTCGGCGGCGAGGTGCCACCGGACTCCCGCGCGGGCGTGGGCCGCCCGAGCTGGCGCGACAACATGCTGTCCGAGGAGGTCCTGGAGCGGGCGCGCGCCCTGGACGCCATCGCCTCGGAGCGCGGCCAGACGCTCGCCCAGATGGCGATCTCCTGGGTGCTGCGGGACCAGGGGCCGCGCACGGTGACGACCGCGCTCATCGGGGCGTCGAGCGTGGAGCAGCTCGAACAGAACCTCGCCGCGCTGGACTCCCCCGGGTTCAGCGACGAGGAGCTGCGGCGCATCGACGAGTGGGCCGTGGACTCCGACGTCAACATCTGGTCCGGGGCCACCGCCTCCCGCCCGTAGGGCGTGTGCCGGGGGCCGCGCGGCGCACGCGGCTCCCCGGGGCCGCCCTTTGGGGCCCGTCTCCGGCGGGGTCCCGGGCGGTCCCTTTTCCGGGCGTCGGGGGCGGGCGCGCGCGTTCACCGGGTTTCGCGGCGAAGTCGGGCACAACAGATCTTCGGATCCGAACCACCAAAGGGTGACATAAGGGCACACACCCTCCGTGAACCGGTCGGAATCGTGCTCTATCAGCGATCTTCTCGGGTTACGGTGACTCCTGAGAAACCTCCGGCAGACGCACCGGGCCGTCCTGGCGGGCCCCGAGGCGTCCTCCGCCCCTGGCCCCCCAGAGGACCCATGCGCCCCCTCAACCCCGACGAGCCCACACAGCTCGGGGAGTTCCGCCTCATCGCCCACCTCGGCTCCTGCGGCATGGGCCGCGTGTACCTGGGCGCGGACCCGCACGGGCGCCCCGCCGCCGTCACGGTCGTCCGCGCCGCGTACGCCGTCGACCTGGACTTCCGTGCCCGCTTCGCCCGCGAGGCCGCCCTCGCCCACCGGACGGTCGGCCGCTTCGCCCCGCCCCTCCTCGGCCACGACCTGTCCGCCCCCGTCCCCTGGACCGCCACCGCGTACGTCCCCGGCCCCACGCTGCGCGAGCTGGTGGAACGCACCGGGCCCCTCCCCCCGGCGGCGGCGGCCGTCCTCGCCCGGGGGATTGCCGAGGCCCTGGACACGGCCCACGGCGCGGGCGCCGTGCACCGGGGCCTCACTCCCTCGACCGTCCTGGTGGACGCGCACGGCCCCCGGCTCATCGACTTCGGCGTCGCCAGGGCCGTGGACGAGGCCCGGCTCACCCGCCCCGGCGAGGGCGTCGGCTCCGCCGCCTACACGGCGCCCGAACTCCTCTCCGGCGGCGGGGCCGCCGCCGCCGGCGACCTGTTCTCCCTCGGCGGAGCCCTGCTGTTCGCGACCACGGGGGCCGACCCCTTCGGGGAGGGGCATCCCTCGACCCTGCTGTACCGGGTCCTGCGCGAGCCGCCCTCCCTGGACGGGGTCCCGGGCCCCCTGCGCCCGCTCGTGGCCGCGTGCCTGGACAAGCTCCCCGAGAACCGGCCGACCGCGCAGGAGGTCCTCGACCACCTCGGCGGGCCGCTCCCCGAGGAGCCCCCGACCGCCCCGTGGCTGCCGCCTCGGGCCCGCGCCGCGGTCGCCGCGGCCGAGGAGTCCTACCGCTCCGCGGTCGGCCCCCGGGCCGGCGGCCCCCCGGCCCCCGATCCCTGGGCCGCGCTCGCTCCGGGCGCCCGGCCGGCGCCCCCCGCACGCACCCCTCCCCGGCGGCGGGGCAGGGCCGCGCTGCGCGTCGCGGCCCTCCTGGGCGTGGCGGTCCTCCTCGCGGGCGCGGGCCTGTTCGCCGTCGCGGCCCCGGCGTGGGAGGCGGCCGGGGAGACCGGCGCCGCCCGCGACTGCTCCGCGTCCGGAAGCCTGGCCGGGAACCTCGCCCTCACCGGCCCGCCGCAGGTCATGTTCCCCCCGGACGTGCCCCTCGAACTCTCGTTCTCCCCCGACGGCACCGTCCTGGCCGTCTCCCAGGTCGACCGCGTGACCCTGTGGGACTGGGAGGGGTCGCGGCCCCTGGCCCGGATCGACAACGAGGAGGCCACGGTGCCCCCCACCCCGGCCGCGTTCAGCCCGGACGGCTGCCTGCTCGCCTACGGCACCCTCCACGGGACCGCCGTCACCGACCTGTCCACGGGCAGGGCGTGGAACGTCGGACCGGAGCAGGCCGTCCGGTCCGTCGCCTTCAGCCCCGACGGCTCCTCGCTGGCCGTGGGCGTGCGGAGCGACCCCGGGGCGCGGTTCCTGCACCTCTACGAGACGGAGCGCTGGAAGCTGACGGCCGCCCTGCCGGGTTCCGGGAGCCTCGGCGCGATCCAGTACTCGCCCGACGGCACCACCGTGGCGGGCGGCGAGGTGGGCGGGGGCGTCGCGGTGTGGCGCACGGGGGCCGGGGGGCTCGACCGGCTGGGCCTGGTCGACGAGCGCGCGCGGGTGGGCGCGGACGCCTTCGACATCCTCCCGGACGGCTCGGGCGTCCTGCTCATCCGCTCGGACCGCGTCCTGCTGGTCGAGCCGCAGAACGAACGGGTCCTGCGCGAGTTCGTGCCCGACGACGAGGACCACTTCCTGGTCGACGTCGCCTACAGCGAGGCGAGCGGCCGGGTCTTCGCCGCCATGCTGGCCCCGGGCGCCGGGTCGGGCAGCACGATGGCGTGGGACTACGGCGACGCGGCCAGCGCCCGGCTCGGCCCGGACCTGCCCCGGCTGTTCCCGCTCGTCCTGTCCCCGGACGGGTCGCGGCTCGCCGGGCTGCGAGCGGACACCGGCGACCTGGCCGTCTACGACACCGACCTGTCGCTGCTCGGGGTGATCGGCGACTGACCCGGGCGGGCCGCAACCGGTCACTCGTCCGGGCGGGCCGCCCACGAACCGCTACATTGGCGGAGGAACCCTCCCGAGCACCGCCCCGACCCCGCGCGACCGCCCCCGCGCCGGTGCCCTGACGCAGTGAGGAACGCGTACCCGCCGTGCAGCCCCTCGCCTCCGACGACCCCCGGCACATCGGCCGCCACAGGCTCCTCTCCCGCATCGGCGCGGGCGGCATGGGCAGGGTGTACCTGGCGCGCACCCCGGACGGCCACCTGCGCGCGCTCAAGGTGGTCAAGGAGGACCTGGCCCACGACACCGGGTTCCGGGACCGGTTCGCGCGGGAGGTCCGCGCCGCCCGGCGGGTGCGCGGCCCCTTCACCCCGGCCGTGACCGACGCCGACACGGACGCCGACGTCCCGTGGATGGCCACCGAGTACGTGCCCGGCCCCACGCTGAAGGAGGCCGTGAGCGCGAACGGCCCCTTCCCCGGCCCCTCGCTGCTGGTTCTGGCCCTCGGGCTCGCCCGGGCCCTGGAGACGGTCCACGAGGCGGGGCTGATGCACCGCGACCTGAAGCCGGGCAACATCCTGCTGTCCCCGCGCGGCCCGCAGGTCATCGACTTCGGCATCGCCCGCGCCGTCGAGGGCACGGTGCTCACCCGCACCGGGCAGACCTTCGGCACACCCGCCTACACCTCGCCCGAGCAGATCACGGGGCACGGCGTCTCCCAGCTCAGCGACCTCTTCTCCCTGGCGGGCGCGGTGGTCTTCGCCGCCTCGGCGGAGCCCCCGTTCGGCTCCGGGCGCCCGGTCGACTCCCTGCGCCGGATCATGGCCGACGAGCCCGCCCTGGGTGCGGTCCCCGAGGGCCCCCTGCGCGACGTGCTGGCCCGCTGCTTCGCCAAGGACCCCGCCGGACGGCCCGACGCCGCGGAGGTCCGGGGAGAACTGTCCGCGCTGCCCCTTCCGTCGGCCGAGCACGGCTGGCTTCCCGCCCCCGTGACGGAGCAGATCGACGCCCGAGAGGGCGAGGTCCGGAGGGCGGAGGAGGCCGGGCGCACCACCGTGGACCTGGGGGGCGGGGCCCCGGCGCCGCCGCGCGGCGGCGCCGGGGCCGACGGCACGGGGCACCCGCCCCCCGGGCGTGAACCACAGGAGGGGGCACCGCGGGGGGAGCCGCGGTTCCGCCGCCGCGCCGCGGTCCTCGCGGCGGCGTCCGCGCTGGTCGTCGCGGGAGGGGCGGCCCTCGCGCTCACCGCGCTGCCGGGAGGCGGGGACCCGCGGGAGGCGGCCGGGGGCGGTCCCCCGGCCCCGCCCGGCCCCTCCGCCTCCCCCTCCGCCCAGGGCGCGCCGGAGGTCGACCTGGAGGGGTGGATCTACGAGGTCGACTTCTCCGTGGACGGCGAGTCCCTGTACGTGTTCGGCACGTCCCTGTCCAGGTGGGACTGGCAGGCCGGGGAACCCGTCGACGTGTTCGAGCCCGCCCCGTCCGCGGCGGACATCGGGCCCGACGACCACGTCGCCGGCGCCTACAGCGACCAGATCCGCGTGTGGGACGGCGGCAGCGGCGACGAGGTCAACCGGTTCGGCCAGGACAACGGCGGCCGCGGGTTCTACGACATGCCCGCCCTCTCCTCCGACGGGTCCCGGGTGGCGGTGCTCGCCGCCGAGAACGGCGACCCCCGCGAGGAGCGGGTCGTCCAGATCTGGGACGTGGCGGAGGGGACGCCCGGCGTGGAGTTCCCCGCCGGAGGGGTCCTCACCGACCTGAGCTACACCGCCGACGACTCCCTGCTCGTCGGCACGGTCATGGAGGAGGGGTTCGACGCCTACGTCGGGGTGGCCGTGTGGGACCCCGCGACCGGCGAGCGGCTCCACCTGTTCGAGGGCGGGGACCACTACGCGTTCGCCCTCGCGCCCGACGGGCGGACCATGGCCCTCCAGAGCGGCGCGAGGCGGGTCGACATCGTCGACCTCGGCACCGGCGGGGTCGTCCGCCCCCTCGCCGAACCGGACGCGAGCCACGAGTCCGTCACCGGCATCGGCTACTCCTCGGACGGCGAGCGGGTCCTCGCGGGCTCCTTCGGCTGGGACGACGACCGGGGAAGCGTGTGGGACGCCTCGACGGGCGGGCTCCTCCGCGACGCCGACGTGATGGTGTACGCGCCCATGGGGTCGCACCCGGAGGACGAGTACCTGGCCACGGTCGCCGACGGCGGCGGACGCGTCCTCGTCCTCGACGCCGACTACACCGTCGTCAACGAGCTGAGCTGACCGGAGGGCCGCCATGCAGCACCTCGCACCCCGCGATCCGCGCCGGGTCGGACCGTACCGGACCGTCGCCCTGCTGGGCGCCGGCGGCATGGGCCGCGTCTACCTGGGGATCGACCGGGAGGGCCGCACCGCCGCCGTCAAGGTGGTGCGGGCGGAGTACGCGTACGACCCCGACTTCCGGGAGCGGTTCGCGCGCGAACTCGACCTCGCCCGCCGGGTGCACGGCGCCCACACGCCCCGGGTGCTGGACGCGGACACGTCCGGCCGGACCCCCTGGATGGCCACCGAGTACGTGCGGGGCCCCTCCCTGCACGACCTGGTCCGGTCCGTGGGGCCGCTGCCAGAGGACAGCGTGCGGTTCGCCGCCCGGGGCGTCGCCCAGGCCCTGGAACGGGTGCACTCCCACGGGCTGGTGCACCGCGACCTCAAACCCGGCAACGTGATGGTCTCGGCCGCGGGACCGCAGGTCATCGACTTCGGCATCGCCGCCGCGCTGGAGGACGCCGGGCCGGACGGGGACGGGCGGCTCGTCGGCACCCCGGGGTACATGGCCCCCGAGAACATCCGCCGGGAGCCGGGCGGCTCCGCCGCCGACGTCTTCGCCCTGGGCGGGATGATCGTGTACGCGCTGACCGGCACCGGGCCGTTCGGCGAGGGCCACCCCTCCGCCGTGATGTACCGCATCACGAACCAGGACCCCGTGCTGACGGGCATCCCCGAGCGGCTGCACGGCCTCGTCTCGGCGTGCCTGGACAAGGACCCCCGGGAACGTCCCTCCGCGTCGCGGGTGCTGCACGCCCTGGGCGGTCCGGCGGCGCCTCCGACGACGGCGTCCGCCTGGCTGCCCCCGCCCGCCGTCCACACGCTCGAACGGATCGACGGCGAGTACCGGGACGCCGTCGCCGCCGCAGGCCCCGGGGCCGCGGGCGGCGCCCCCGTCTCCCGGGCCCGGCGGCGACCACTGCTCGTCGGCGCCGCGGGGGCCGCGCTGCTCCTCACCGCCGGGGCGGGGACGTGGGCCCTGGCCGGCCCGTTCGGCGGCGGGACCGCGGAGGAGGACCCCGGCCGCCGCGTCCGGTGCGACCTCACCGAGCACATCGCCCCGGAGCTCGCCGAGGCGGCACGGCCCGTGCCGAGCATCCCGTCGTCGTCCGTCCCTCCCGGCACCGTGTTCTCCGCCGACGGCCGGGTCCTCGTCGTCGCCGGGAGCCAGGGGCTGGCCCTGTGGGACTGGGAGGAGGGGACCGAGATCGCCCGGATCGAGGACGAGGTCCCCGGCCTGTCGCCCACCCCGCTCGTCAGCCCGGACGGCTGCCGCGTCGGCTACAACGGGACGGGCGTGCACGTGTACGTCGCCGGGACGGGCGAGCACACCGTGTACCGGGGGGACGTGGAGGTCGTCGCCTCGGCCTTCGACCCCGACGGCGAGGGCCTGTACCTGGTCGAGGGCACGGGGGAGCCGGAGTCGGCCGTGCTGCGCGTCGACCTGGAGACCGCCGAGGTCACCGACACCTACAGCGGGACCGACGGCGCCCACACGATCGCGGTCTCCCCCGGCGGCGGGTATCTGGCGGCCGTCGACTACACGGGGCAGGTGCGGGTCTGGGACACGGAGAGCGGCGGGACCCTCTTCGAGGCCGGGGGCGCCGAGCCCGGGTACGGGTCCAACCTCGAACTCCCCGACGAGGACGGCGGCCTCCTGTACATGACCGGGGACGGGGTCGTGCACGAGGACTTCCTCGACGGGGGCCCGTCCCGCACGTTCGCCCCGGCCGCGATGCCGGAGAACGGGCTCAGCGAGTTCGTCCTGAGCCCCGGTGCGGACCGGCTGTACGCCCCGTACACGTCCGGCGAGCTGATCGTCGACGAGGACTCGGAGGGGTTCGGGATGAAGGTCTGGGAGTTCTCCACCGGCGAGGAGCTGACCGGGGAGGAGGACGAGGGGTACGTCAGCCGGCTCGGCATGCACCCCGACGGCCACGTGTTCACGGGGGTCCCGCTCCTCGACTCGGACGTCTGGATCGTGGACGCGGAGCGCCTGCGCCTCCACAGCCGTATCGGCTGACCAGCCGCGGCCCCCTCCGCACGGGTCCCGGGACCCGGCTCCGGCGACCCGGCCGCCCCCGCACGGCGCGGTCCCGCACCGGACACGGGTCCGCTCCACCCGCACCGCCACGACACCGGTAAGGCCCATGCTCCCTCTCCACCCCCACGATCCCCCGGCCGTCGGCCCCTACCGGCTCCACGCCCGCCTGGGCGAGGACGCCTGCGCGCGCGTCTACCTGGGCTCGGTGCCGGGGGAGCGCCCCGTGGCCGTGAGGGTCGTGCGCTCCGGGTATGCCGCCGACCCCGGGTTCCGGTCGGCGTTCACCCGCCTGGTGGAGAGCGCGTACGGACCGGACGGCCGCCACGTGTGCGGCGTGCGCTCCGCCGACCTGGGCGGAGCCGTGCCGTGGGCGGCGGTCGACCGGCCCCTCGGCCCGGCCCTGGCCGACCACGTCCGCGACCACGGCCCGGTCCCCGCGGACGCCCTCCACGCGCTCGCCCTCGCCCTGGCACAGGGGCTCGCCGAGCTGCACGCCCGGGGCCGCTCCCACGGTGCGCTGCGGCCCGACGGGGTGGTGCTCACCCGGGAGACCGCGCTCCTCGCCGACGCCGGGCTGGAACGGGCCGCGTCGGACGCCGGTCAGCGCGCTCCCCACCCCTCCTTCTCGGCGCCCGAGGGCGGCGCGGCCCCCGCCGCGGACGTGTTCTCGTGGGCGGCGACCCTGTCCTTCGCCGCGAGCGGGGCCGAGGGGGCTCCCGGCCTGCCGCGCGTCCCGCTCCAGCTCCGGGGGCTGGTCGACGCGTGCCTGCGCCGGGGACCGGACCTGCGCCCCAGCGCCGCCGACCTGGTGCGGATGCTCGGCGGCCCCGCCGATCCGGGCCCGTGGCCGCCTGGGTTCCTCGCCCGGCTGGAGGAGGCCGCGGCACGGCAGGAGGCGGCGGTGGCCGACGGGCCGGGGCGGGCGGAGCGGCCCTCCGGGACCGGGCCGGGGGAGGCGGGCGTGCCGGACGGGAGCACCGGGGCGGACGCCCGGGGGCGCCGGAACGGCCGGAGGGCGGTCGCCGCGGCCGCGGCGGTCCTCGCCCTGGCCGCCGTGGCCGGGGCGGCCGTGTGGGGGCACCGCCTGTCGACCGGGGACGGTGGCGCGGCGGGGGAACCGGGCGGGGCGGACACCGCCGGGCTGGTCACCGAGGGCGGCTGCCCGGACGGCGGAGGGTTCCCGCCGCCCGGTGAGGACGTCGACGGCGCGCGGACCACGGTGTGGGAGACCGCCTTCAGCCCGGACGGCGACCGCCTGGCCGTCACCACCGCCGAACACGGGCTGACGGTGTGGGACTGGCGGGTCGGGGAGGAGGTCGCCAGGCCGGCCGGGTCGGTGGGGCTCGCGGTGGGCCCGGTGTTCGCCCCGACCGGGTGCACCCTCGCCGTGACCGTGCCCACGTCCTACGAGGGCCGGGGCGACGAGCAGGTGCGGGTCGCCCGCACCTTCGACCTCGCGGCCGGCACGTCCGCCGAGCACCTGGGGCCGCAGGACGGGCCCGTCGGGACCGGGGGGACGTGGACGGCCAGGCCGCGCCACGCGGAGGGCCTCGCGTTCAGCCCCGACGGGTCGCGGCTGGCCGTCTCGCTGGAGCGGGCCGACGACAGGCCGAGCGTCGCCGTCATCGACACGGGGACCGGCGCCCGGGTGTCCGAGATCGCGGAGGCCCCGGTCCACGGGACGGCCTTCGCGGACACCGGGCGCGTCCTCACCAACGACGGGGGGACGATCACCGTGTGGGACGCGGAGAGCGGCGAGGAGCTGCACACCGTCCGGGGGACGTCGCACCGCCTGTTCGCCGCGGTGCCCGGAGCCGACGAGGTGGTCCACCTCGTCGGCGACCGGATCGTGTGGTGGGACTACGCGGCGCGCTCGGAGGTGCGGTCCTTCGAGCTCACGGGCTTCGCCGACGCCGAAGGGCCGATCCTCGTGGACCTGGCGCTCTCCGCGGCGCTCGACCGCGTGTACGTGAGCTGGCTGGCCCCCGGGGACGACCCCCTGGAGGACGGCGCGTACACGACCCACGCGTTCGACACGGAGACCGGCGAGGACCTCGCGGCCGGCGGCCGTGGAGCTGACGGGCTCCAGGAGGTCTCCGTGCACCCCGGGGGCGAGGTCCTGGCGGGCGTCTCCGCCGAGGGGCGCGTCGTCCTGGTCGACCCCGACACCCTGGAGCCCGCCGAGACGCTGTTCTGACGGGGCTGACGGGGACACCGGGACGGTCGGCACTGCCGGGGGCAGGGGGTGTCGGGGTGCCGGGACCGCGTTCGGCCCGCGCCGTCCGGGGCGCGCCGGAAGGACCCGGCTCCTCACGGCGCCGCCCGGGCGCTATAGCGTGAAAGCCCGTGCCCGTACCCCGAGAGGACCAGAGGCCATGCCGGAAAACGTCAGCAGCCGCATCCGCGAGGCGGCCTCCGGCCGCCGCACCAGCCCCGCGCTGTCCGTCCTGTCCGACCTGGTCCGGAGCACCGGGGCCGCGGCCAGGTCCGCGACCGTCTTCGGCGACCCGGTGGTGTCGGGGGGTTCCACGGTCGTCCCGGTCGCGAGGATCACGTCCCTCACCAGCTTGGGCGGCGGTTCCAGCCGCCTGTTCGCCGCGGGAGGGGACGGCGCGGGCGGCGGCGGGTTCGTGCGCGCACGGCCCGCGGGGTTCATCGTCCTCGACGAGGCCGGGGCGCGCTTCCACGGCATCCGCCAGCCGGTGACCATGCTCGTCCTCCCGCTCGCCGTGGTCGCCGGCCTCACCGCCGCGCGCATCGTCGGGGTCTCGCTGCGCGAGGCGCGCCGGCGCCGCAGCCTCCGCGCGCGCTGCGAGCCCGCCGCCGCGCCCCCGGCCGAGGTCTCCGTCTCCGAGGGCTCCGCGGCCGGGGAGGAGCGGAACGCCTGACCGGTTCCGGCCATCTCCCCCGCCCGGCCCCTCGTCAGGAGCCGTTCACCGCGGCGAGCAGTTCCTCCGCCGCCAGGAGCGCGCCGTCGAGCATCGCGTCCGCGTCGCCCGATCCCATGCGCGAGTAGTGCACGTCCACGAAGACCTGCCCCTCGACCGCCGTGACCTGCGCACTCCCCGCGTCGTTCTCGGAACCGGCCACGGCGAGGTCGCCGACTCCGAGGTCCGGGTCCGCCTCCTCCGCCGTGAGGTCCGGCGCGGCGCTGTCGGCGTAGGGCCCCTCGTGGATCTCCATGTCGTACCGGAGGGTGAAGCCGCTCAGCGAGAGCAGCATGCAGTTCATCCTCAGGCGCTGGTCGCTCTCGAGCGTCCCGGGGTCGGGCCGCCCGGTCGTGCTCGGTGAGTCGTCGCGCATGTCCTCCGCGCCGAGGAGCTCCTCCAGGACCTCCTCCGGGAGCACCGTGCACAGGTCGTCGGGGGCCATCTCCATCGGGTCGCGCAGCTCGATCTCCGCCTCGGCGGGCTCTTCCCGGACGTCAGCGGGCTCGTCCTGGGCTCCGGCGGCGTCCGGGGCCTGCGGCTCCTCCTCGGCGGCGCTTCCGCAGGCACCCAGCAGGAGCGTGAGGACGAGACCTGCTGCGGCGGCCGGGACGCACTTCTTCGGTTCGGGCACGGGAGATCCTCTCGGGACTGTCGGGTCGGCGGACACCCTAGCGTCCGGCGCACACGAACCGTCACGCACCGTCCCCGAGCTCCGGTCCCGGCCGTTGGCCCGCCCCGGGGCGGGGTCCCGCGGACGCCCGCCCCGACGGGCGGCGGTCGGCGTCCGCGGAACGCCGCCTAGCCGGTCATGCGGGCGACGAAGGCGAACAGCCCCATCGCCCACGCGAACACCGCGGACATGCCGATGATGACCAGGACCTCGGTCCAGTTCAGGAGGCGGCGCAGCGAGGCGCGGGGCACGTCGGTCAGCCGCACCCAGCTCAGCACCCCGAGCACGATCCCGGCCAGGAGCACGATCAGCGGCAGCCAGGGGCCCATGAACGGGTACTCGCCCACGACCGCGACACCCGTGGCCCCCACGCCCAGCACCCCGGCCAGCCGCAGCGGCAGCACGTGGCGGATCCGGTCGAACAGCCGCGAGCGCAGGACCAGCAGGACCGAGAGCAGCCCGCCCAGCAGCAGGTCGGGCAGCCCCTGGGCCAGGACGGCGAGGAGCACGGTGACGGCGCCGCCGCTCACCGCCGCGCCCAGCACGATCCCCAGCAGCAGGCGGTCGGTGTTGCCGTACGTGTCCTCGAACCGCTCCGTGGGCACCTGGCCCGAGCGCCCCACCTCGTAGTCGAGGCCGGACAGGCCGCCCATCACCATGGCGACGCGCGGCAGGGCCCCCACGCACAGCGCCAGGGCGATGCCCATGGAACGCACGCCCTGGACCGGCTCGGTGAAGATCCCCACCACGACGAGGACGGCCGCGGCCACCGCGACGACCCCGAGCCCGGCGATGTACGCCAGACCCGTCTCGTGCATGGCCCAGCCGATCACCGCGACCAGGAGCGCCCCGGAGAGCGCGAAGGCCGCCGTCACCAGCGGGTTCGTGCTCGTCACCAGGGCGGCGGCGAGCACCGCGGTGACCGCGCCCCACACGCAGGCCGCCGCGAACAGCACGTGCGCGACGGCGGGCAGGGGCCTGCGTGCGGCGAGCAGCATGACGGCGACCGTGAACAGGGTCCCCACCGCGGCGACGCCCAGGTGTCCCGCCGAGGGGAGGAGCCGCATCATCAGCCCCAGGAGGACCAGGGGGCCGATACTGGCCACGAGAAGGCCGAAGGACAGCGTCGTCGCGGGGTTCCAGATGCGCGCGGTGTCGTCGACCCTGTCCTCGACGGCGCCGCGGACGTCGTCCACGTGGGAGGGGCGGCTCGGGGCGGTGCGGCGGTCCAGCAGCAGGACGTCGCCGTCGTAGACCCCGGCGCTCTCCAGGGGTTCGTCCGGGTGCACGGGCGACCCGTCCACCGTGGTCAGAGACCAGGCGGCGGGCTCCGTCCGCTCCTCGTCGGGCGCGCAGACCTCGATGATGCGCGGCATCAGGGTCGCCACGGGAACGGTGCCGGGAAGTGCCAGATCGGCCCAGCGCTCCGGTCCGGTGACGGTGACCCGGCAGTATCCACTCACACCAATGGTTCCTTCTGTCGTCGTCGTGGGCGGCATTCGCCGCGAAGGGGGAGGACGGACGCGAATTAGGTGATTCGCGGGGTTCGCGAGATCATTCCTAGCGTAGTCACCCAGACACCAACCCCCGTAGGTGGACGGAAAGAGATCGCTGTGGCGACGAGACCTGTGCCCCGCCCTGCCCGCAGTGTCCCTCCTGCTCCCGGGAACACTCCCCTGGTCATCGCTGCCCCGCCGCAGCTGCCCGAGAACGCGCCGGCGTCCAGCTCGGGGGCGATGATCATCATGCCGATCATCACCGGTTCGGGTTCGCTCCTGATGTCCATCACCATGGGTCACCGCCCCCTGATGGCCGTCGCCGGCGTCATGATCATGATGGCCAGCGTGGTCGTCGGCATCATCATGTTCGTGGCCCAGCACAACGGCCCCCGCAAGCGCATGCGGGAGCAGCGCGAGCGCTACGTCGACTACCTCGACCAGCTCCGCGAGATCGTGCGGGACGTCGCCTCCACCCAGCGCGCGGACAACGCGTTCCGCCACCCCGACCCCTCACTCCTCACCGAGCCCGCCCGCTCGCGGACGAGGAGGTGGGAGCGGCGTCCCGCCGACCCCGACTTCCTCGACGTGCGCGCGGGCACGGGCACGCGCCCCCTCTCCCGGCGGCTCAGGCTCAAGGTCGACACCTCCTCCCCGCTCATCGAGTACGACCCCGTCTGCCAGGGCGCCGCCGACCAGCTCATCGAGCTGTACGCGGACGTCCCCGAGATGCCGCTCGTCGTCCCGCTGCGGGAGCACGGAGTGGTGTCGGTCGTCGGGGACCGCGAGGCGGGACGCGGGCTGGTCCGCAGCATGATCGCCCAGATGGCCGCCTTCCACTCCCCGCACGACCTGCGGATCGGCGTGGTCCGGGACACCAAGCTCCGCGACCGGTGGGAATGGCTCAAGTGGCTGCCCCACAACACGTTCGACGACGCCCAGGACGGGCCGATGCCCGCCAGGTTCGTGTCCGCCAACACCGTGCAGGCCGGCGAACTGCTCGCCGACGAGATCGAGCGGCGCACCGTCGACCTCCAGCGGCGGCGCGGCAAGCCCCCGGGGCCCGGGACGCAGCGGCTCGTCGTGGTCCTCGACGGCGAGCACCAGTCGACCCTGTCCGGCCTGCACGCCGAACCCCCCGTCGCCTCCCTCTCCGACCTGGGCATCCACATCATCGCGCTGGTGGCGGACCGGCGCGAGGAACCGGAGTCGGTGGACCTGCGCCTGAACGTCGACGCCGACGGCACCCTCACCGAGGACACCGAGCTCCCGGGCGCCGGCGACAACCCCGACCGCACGCCGCTCCGGGGGACCGCCGACCGGTCGGACGTCGCCCACCTGACGAGCCTGGCCCGCATCCTGGCCCCGTACGGCATCGCCGCCTCCGACGGCGACGACGCCATGCACGCCACCGTGGGCCTCCCCGAGATCCTGGGCGTGTCCGACGTCGCCCAGCTGGACACCCGCCGCACCTGGCGCAAGCGCAGCACCGGCGACTACCTGCGCGTCCCCATCGGTGTGGGCCCCAACGGCAACGCGGTGCTGCTGGACCTGAAGGAGTCGGCGTTCGGCGGCATGGGGCCGCACGGCCTGGTGGTCGGCGCGACCGGCTCCGGCAAGTCGGAGATGCTGCGGACCATGGTGGCGTCGCTGGTCATCAACCACTCCCCCGAGTCGCTGGCGCTGCTGCTGGTCGACTTCAAGGGCGGCGCGACCTTCGCCGACACCGACCGGCTGCCGCACAGCACGGGGCTGATCACCAACCTGGCCGACGACGACTCCCTGGTGATGCGGTTCCGGGAGGCCACCTTCGGCGAGCTGACACGGCGCCAGCAGATCCTCAAGGACGCGGGCAACCTGCCCAACCTGCACGCCTACGAGGCGGCCCGGGAGGAGGACCCGGGCATGGAGCCGCTGCCGCACCTGCTGATCATCATCGACGAGTTCTCCGAGCTGCTCACCGCCCACCCGGACTTCGCCGAGCTGTTCGTGGCCATCGGCCGGATCGGCCGGTCCATCGGCGTGCACCTGCTCCTGGCCACGCAGCGGCTGGAGTCGGGCAAGCTCAAGGGCCTGGAGTCGCACCTGTCCTACCGGGTGGGCCTGCGCACGTTCTCCGAGGCGGAGAGCCGCGAGGCCATCGGCGTCGGCGACGCCTACCACCTGCCGCCCGAGCCCGGATCGGGCTACCTCAAGGTGGACACCTCCGTCTTCGAGCGGTTCAAGGCCGCCATGGTCTCCCAGCCCTACGAGCCCCCGGCCGAGGAGGAGAAGGAGGAGCACGAGCCCGTCCTCCCCCTGCTGTCCTACAACGGCCTCAGCAAGGTGACCGGCGAGGGCTCGCTGGTGGAGTCGCTCATGGCGTCGGTCCGCGCCAAGGGCGAGGAGTCCAGGCCCAGGAAGGACAAGCGCACCACCCTTCAGGTGACCGTGGACCGGCTGGTGGCGTCGGGAGCGGAGAAGGTGCGGCCGATCTGGCTGGAGCCGCTGCCCGAACTGCTCACCCTGGACACCGTGCTCGCCGACCTGGGCGAGGGCGACGACCTGGAGGGCCCCGGGACCGAGCCCCCCGCCGCGGAGATGCGCGCGGTCCTCGGCCTGACCGACATCCCCCGCGAGCAGCGGGTCGTCCCCGCCGAGATGGACTTCACCGGGGCCGAGGGCAACGTCATCGTCCTGGGCGGCCCCCAGTCCGGCAAGTCCACGATGCTCCGCACCCTCATCGCGAGCCTGGCGTGGCGGTACCCGCCGGGCCGGGTGGGCGTGTACGCCATCGACTTCGGCGGCGGCGCGCTCCAGGCCATGGAGGACCTGCCCCACGTGGCGGGTGTGGCCGGGCGGGCCGACCCCGAGAAGGTGCAGCGGGTCCTGGTGGACGTGCGCGCCCAGCTCGACCGGCGCCAGCGGGTGTTCCGCAAGTACAAGCTGGACTCCCCCGCCGCGCTGCGCCAGGCGCGCGCGGACGGGAAGGTGGCCGGGAACGTGGTCGGCGACCTGTTCCTGATGATCGACGGCTGGTCCTCGGTGCGCGACACCTTCGACGAGGCCGACGAGGTCCTGATGGACATCGCGACCCGGGGTCCCTCCCTCGGCGTGCACACGGTGCTGACCGGCGCGGCGACCTCGCAGGTCCGCTCCCGGCTCCAGGCCCTGTTCGGCGGCCGGTTCGAGCTGCGGCTGAGCGACCCGATGGACTCGGGGATCGGCCGCAAGGTCGCCGACGAGATCCCCAAGGACACCCCCGGGCGCGGCCTGACCTCGGCGGAGCACCACACGCACGTGGCGCTGCCCCGGGTGGACGGGGTCGCCTCGGACGAGGACGTCACCGACGGCATCCGGGACCTGGTCAAGCGGGTCGGCGAGCGGTGGCCGCAGAAGGCCGTCCAGGGCGTCAAGACCCTGCCCGCCAAGGTCGAGCTGGACGACCTGCTCAAGGGGCGCCGCACCCCGCGGGGCCGCCGCGACACCGAACTGGTGCTGGGCATGGCCGAGAGCACGCTCGCCCCCGTGGCCACGAACCTGGACCGGGACCCCCACCTGGTCGTGTACGGGGACCCGCAGACCGGCAAGACCGCCCTGCTGCGCGGACTGGTCAAGCAGATCGTGCGCCGGCCGGCCGACCAGGTCGGCGTGGTCATGGTGGACTTCCGCCGCAGCCACCTGGAGCTGGTCCCCGAGGAGCACCTGCTGGCGTACTGCACGAGCGCGGAGCAGACCAAGGCGGTCGCGGCG
The DNA here is from genome assembly GCF_042660575.1 of Nocardiopsis tropica. Lineage (NCBI taxonomy): Bacteria > Bacillati > Actinomycetota > Actinomycetes > Streptosporangiales > Nocardiopsidaceae > Nocardiopsis > Nocardiopsis tropica. The sequence continues at coordinate 93,573 of NZ_JBHSUF010000024.1, read as the reverse complement.
AACCTGGCCGGGTCCCTCAAGGAGCGGATGCCGGGACCGGACGTCACCCCGAAGCAGCTGCGCGAGCGCAGCTGGTGGAAGGGCCTGGACCTGTTCATCGTGGTGGACGACATGGACATGCTGGGAGCGCGGTCGAACCCGCTCGCACCGCTGGCACCGTTCATCCCGCAGGGCGCGGACCTGGGCCTGCACGTCATCGCGGCCCGGCGCACGGGCGGTTCGGCTCGGGCGATGTTCGAGCCGGTGCTCCAGGCGCTGACCGACATGGCCACGCCCGGCATGCTGTTCTCCGGCGACCGGATGGAGGGGCGCCTGGCCAACGGCACGGCGTCCAAGCAGCTCCCGGTCGGCCGCGCCCAGCTGGCGCGTCGGGGGCAGCGCCCCGACCTGGTGCAGGTCGGCTGGAGCGACTCCCCGGCGTAGACCCGGGGGCCCGTGCACCCCCTGAGGTCCCGGGGATGCGCGGGCCCGGGGTCCGCCGTGTACGGCCCGCGGGCGGCCAGGGGCGGCCCGTGTGCGGCCCGGGCGTGCGTGGCCGGATGCGGCCACCGTCACAGACCCGCCGCCCACCTGCGACTTCGCCGACCCGGCGTGCCCGGCCGCGCACCTGTCGTGACATTCGTCCGGTTCAATGTCCCTCGTCCCCGGAACCGTGTGCATCCGGACCCGGTACCCGGTCCCCAGAGGGACCGACCCCCGAACAACAGACTTGAGGAGTGGCACCCCATGAGCAGTGGTGAAGCCGGAGCGAACACCTGGGCGGCGATGGAGCAGGGAGCCCAGGCCGAAGCGATGGCCGAGGCGATGGTCGGCCTGGAGGAGACCTTCACCATGCTCATGGACGATCTGGCGAGCTACACGGGCTGGGTCTCCTCGGGCTACATCGCCTTCAGGGACGACCTCCAGCCGGAAGTGCACCAGGTGCAGCAGAACGGGATCGTCCTGGCGAACAACATCCAGGCGGGCGCCTCGGAGATCGCCCAGAACGACTACGACGGCGGCGAGGAGTTCAGCGGGGCGTGGGTCGACATGCCCCAGGTCAACTTCCCCGGCGACGCCCCTCCGCGCTGACCCCTCACCACACCGACACAGGAAGACTCTCCATGTCCGCCAGAGGCGTGACCTACAGCGGCGCCACCACCGAAGCCGTGATGGTGGGTTCCTACACCCTGGAAATGCACTACGACCCGCCCATGAAGGTGTCCGAGATCAGGGCCGGGGCCGAGGACATCAACATGCTGGAACGGAGGCTGCTCGGGCGTGCCGAGGGAATGGACGAGGACTTCGACAGCGCGGCCAAGGAATTCACCGAAGTCGTCAAGTGGGACATCTCGACGGTGAGCGCCTCGGACCTCGCCACCTGGATGGAGGTGGCGTCGAGTCTCCGCTTCTGTGCGGCGGTCACCGAGGAGTGGGCCGACCACGTGAGCACGTACAAGCGTGAGCGCCTCAGGATCATCAATAGGTGGAACGATGAGGCTCCGGCTCACGAGGCGGACCTGGAGGACACTGAGGCCGTCTTCCAATTCGTAGGCCAGAAGACCCCGGCTGAGAAGGCGGGGGAGGCGTTGTCCGCCCTCAAGGAGGAACTGGAGTCGGAGGAGGCCACCGCGTACGGCGAACTCGAATCCAGATCCACCGAGATTATGAATGACCTGAAGGACGGCCCCACTCCCGAGGCCGTTCAGCGCCTCATTGAGAGCGGCTACGTCACCTGGTCGTACTTCAACCTGGGCGGCGACGTCGAGACCATGCCCATCGACGCCGATCCTGACGAGATGGCCGATGAGGTGGTGGAGTACCTCGCTGACCCAGAAGGTTATGACGGCGACATCAACGAAATCGTCGCGCTGCTCAACAACTTCGGATACGTCGCGGTGGACCGGCAGAACAACGGCGGCACGCTGACAAGCGAGGAGCTCGCGTTCCTGACCGACTTCTACGACGCGTTGGAGGAAGCCGGGGGCACCGCCGGAGAACATCCTGGGGTGCTCGGGGTCTCACACAGCATCGCGGAGCACAACGGGATCCCGTCGGAGCAGGCAGAGGACCTTCTCGGAGCCCTGGGGGGAGGTCTCCTGGTCCTGTCGGACGAAAGCCTCCTCGGCGGCTACGACAAGCTACCCGAGAGTGTTCGCAATGTCGTGGAGGGCCCGGATCCGGAGGGCTCCTACGACCGGCTCGCCTGGTATCCCCAGATGGAACCTCTCACGCACCTGATGGAACACGCGAATGCGGAGCTCCGCGGCGGTGAGCAGTTCTCCGTGAACCTGACCCAGACCGTCGCGAACGAACTGGACGTCAGAAACCCCGACCCGGACGACGAGGACGACAACCGCGGCAACCCCCTCTTCTTCAACAATGACGCGGAGATCCTGATCGGCGTTTCCACCCGGAACGAGGACGCTAACCACGCCATTCTCACAGGTGAGGGCCCCTACGAGCACCCGGTCCACGGGCTGGACTCCGCCATGACGGTCCGGGCGCTCTACACCTACAACTGGCCAGACGACGGAGCCACCGCCTCCGAGTTGACGAACTGGATCTGGGAACAGTCGGACGGTGCACCCCATGAGCAAGAACGGGCTGGGGAAGCCATGGCCGGGCTGGTCGACCTGTTCGCCGATCCACACTTCGTCAACGCGCTCTCAGGGACCGGATATCCGGTTGAAGGGCAAATCGTAGATGCGAACGGCAGAACGGTGGACATGGCCTGGGAAGACGCTTCTGCGGGACACCTCAACTCGAAACTCGCCTGGGAGTGGTCAGAGCTGTTCTCCACACATATCGACGGTTTCGCCAGCGAATACGGAACTCCCCTCGCCGACCAGGGAAGCGGTAATGACACAACCTATTGGGACCCGGAACACGGTCTGATGCTGAATCCTGACGCCCGGACGAACTTCGTACAGCAGATCATGGGTGACGGCGACGCGGCTTCCCGGGTCTACACAGAGACCCTGGTCTACGGACACGAGTCTCTGGGTTCCTACACCGGCGCCCCCGGTGAGGACGGCTTCATTCCCACTGACAGCGCTGCGCAGTCCGGAGTACTCCGAGGGCTCGTCGACGTGGCACTAGAGGCGGAAGCCGAGCGACGAGAGGAAAACAGCGATGCTGCGGCGAACTACCAGAACAAGGTCACCGGCTACGCCGTCGACATGTTCGGGGCCATGCTCTCGGAGGTCCCTGTTCCTGGAAGCGCCACTGCGGCGGAAGCCTTCAAGATCGCCAGCAAGGAGGAGTTCAACGTCGAGGCCTACGCAGCAGAACAGCGGGTCGACAACAACACCGGAGAGTGGGAGATCCAGGAGACCGTGAAACTCCGGATGGTCCAGGAAATCGCGATGAACGACCCGGCCGTGATGGAGACCCTGAACGCGAGCATCCCCGGACTCGTACAAACAGACGCGAACGGAGAATATTACATTCCTGCCAGCAGACTCCAGTGGGAGGTCTCGCCGAATGAATATTCGGATACCCTGCGAAACGCCTGGCAAGTAGCCTCAGCGAACGGCACCATCACCGGAGGAGGCGATCCCGATGATGCGGTCGAGGAGTATGTCTCCGCTTACAACACCGCCCGAGGCAAGATCAACGAGTGATCGCCCAGGGTAAAAACTTTTCTTCTCCCTTTCTAGCGATAGACGCACATGAAACTCAGAACCTTTCAGGCGACCGTCATCCTGATGTCCGTATCCGCCCTCATCGTCAGCGGTTGCACACAACCCAGCTCAGACCAGGCGGAGCGTTTCGCGGGCTTCGAGGTCACCCACGAGACCACGGGCGGAACACCGTCGGAGCTCCCTGTCCCCGCAACCGTCTCCGAGGTTGCCTGGACATGGGAAGCCCCTGAGAACAGCCGTGTGGAACGCGTCCTTCCCGTTCCGACCGGGGCTGTGGCACATCTCAGCAACGGTGCCGCCGGCATCGACACCGCCACAGGTGCGACCCTGTGGAACTACCACATCGCCGATTCCGTCGCGCAGGTCTCCATTTCCCCCGACGGCTCCCATACTGTCGTGAGCGCCGAGGGTTGGGCTGCCGTCCTGGACAGCGTGACCGGAGAGGAACGGCAGGTTTTCGAGCACGGACACGATGACGAAGGGGCGCTCTCGATCCACGGCGCGGGCCTCGTGACCGATGGCGGACTGGTTTCCCTCTCGACCGAGGACAGCGCGACGGCCGCCCTCACTCTGGAGCCCTGGGAGGGTTCTCAGGGCGGGTGGACCGGTCAGCCGCTCAGCTGCCCCGGCGGAGGAAGTGCCACCGATATCGTCCAGGCCATGCCCACGAACACACGCATCGTGCTCGTCCAGCAGTGCGGGGGGTCGGACACAGTGATGACCGGTGTGGACACGGCGACAGGCGAGGAAGTCTGGCGGCTGACCGCGGAGGAGGACTTCGAACACTCGTCGTCCCACAGTTTCGGGTTGACCGGTGACGTAGCGGTCCTGGAGACCATCGGTGCGCTCCGCGGCACTGTGGCCATCGACGTGGAAAACGGCAGGGTCATCTCCGAGGAGCTCCCCGACGAACTCGGCAACGACCTGTTGCGCGTCCTACCGGACGGCTACCTGGGAGTGCGTGAGCGGGGAGACCGACTCGACTACGAGATCCGCGACTTCTCGGGAGACGTGAGGGGGTCGACCGGCATCGATCGGAACCGGGTCTCGGGAACTACCACCGGCTTCCTGCCCCTCGAGGACTCGTTCCTGAAACTCACGCTCGCCGAGGGAGGTGACTCGACGCGGATCTCCGTCGTCGACTGGGAGGGATCCGAGGCTGAACACCTGATCGAGCTTCCGGTGGACATGGACGTGTTGGAACTGGCCAGTCTCTCCGAACTGGACTCCGCCGTGGGCCCCGGTAGCTTCGAGGCAGCGCCGGGCGCTGTGCTCGTCCGCGAGTATCCGCAGACGGGTCCGATTACCCGGGTCGTCGGTCTGACCTGAGCATGGAGCGGTTCGGGCAAAGGGATATGAGGAGAAGCCTCGCCCGACAGCTCTCAGCAATTCGATGGGCCTTCGCCATGCGCGAGCGCGACTGCCCGGGTTCGGACAGCGTGCGGCAGAGTCGGATGAGAGAGACATGAATCGATTCCCCATGATCCTGAGCTCTACGGCGGCGACCGCCGTGCTCCTCCTCGGGACGCCCGGATGCGGGATCCTCTCCGGCTCCGGCCAACAGGTCCGGGAGCTGGCCGGACACGAGGTCGTCCACGAGATGTCCGGGGACGACCTCGAGGAGCTCGCGGTGCCGACCACGGTCTCCGAGGCGTCGTGGGTCTGGGAGGGCCCTCGGGACGGGGAACTCGTGGGGGTCCACCCCGTGCCCACCGGCGCGGTTCTGCACCTGAACGACGGTGTGGTGGGCCTGGACACCAGGACGGGGAAAGAGGTGTGGAGCTACCGCCTCCTGGGCTCCGAGGCCGAGGCCGCGGTCTCCCCCGACGGGACGTTCGTGGCCGTGAGCGCAAGCGGCTCCCTCGTGCTCCTGGACTCCGGCACCGGGGTGGAGACGCTCGTGCTCGAACACGGCAGCGCCGGAACGGACCGGCTGTCGGTCCAGCACGCCGGCCTCGTGACCGACGACGGCCTGGTGACGGCCGGGCCCGGCGACGGGGGCGGAGTCGCCGTCTCCTTCTCCCCGTGGGACGACGAACCGGGGTGGCGCGGCGAGCGCCTGCGGTGCCCCGGCGGCATAGGGGACCCGCGGGTCGAGGACGGCTTCCTCACCCCCAGCGGCGTCGTGGTGGTCCACGCGTGCGGCGGCTCCGACCTGCGCCTGACGAGCCTCGACACCGCCACCGGGGAGGAGCAGTGGAGCCTGGTGCGGGGGCAGGACTTCGACGACGCGGCCGAGCACCCCGAACAGCTCGACGAGGAGACGTTCGCCGCCGCGGGCGACGTGGCCGTGCTCCAGAACATGGCGCTCATGCGCGGCACCGTCGTGATCGACACGGTACGCGGGGAGGTGCTGTCCGAAGCGCTCCCCTCCGGTCCGGAGGACACCGTGCTGCGCGTCCTGCCCCACGGCTACCTGGCGGTCCGCTCGGAGCGCCTGGAGAACGGGCAGTGGGAGGACCGCTTCGAGGTCCGGGACTTCTCGGGCTCGGTGAAGGACACGGTCGTCACCGACGAGAACAGCGTGGGAAGCACCGTCTCCGGCCAGCTCCCGCTCAAGGACTCCCTGCTCAAGCCGAGGTGGTCCGAGGAGGAGGACAACATGGAGGTCGCCGTCTTCGACTGGGACGCGGAAGGCCCCGAGGAGACGATCGCGCTTCCCGTGGAGGTCGACCTCGGCGGGATCGACAACGTCTGGGAGGTCGAGGAGGCCCTGGGCCCGGGGACCTTCCAGGAGGTCCCCGGCGCCGTGCTCGTGCGCGAGCACACGCGCGGGGAGCCGGTCCCCCGTGTGGCGGGGCTGACGTGACCGCGCCGGAAGCGCGCGCCCGCGCACGTCCGGCGGTCCGCTGCGCCGCACCCGGGAGGAGAACGGCATGGACCGCGCCCCAATGACGCCGACAGCAGGGACGGTGGCCTCCCTGACGGGCGCTGCCGCCCCGGTGCCCGTGTCCCGGGCGAACCCGGTCCTGGGTGCGCTGTCGGGGAACGAACCATGACACCCTCGGAGTGATCCCACCCTTCTGTCCCCGCCCCCGTGCACCCTCCCCCGGCTCCCGTCACCGACCTTCCCCGAAAGGCAGCTCCATGCGGCGTTCCCCCGCCCTGACCCCGGCCGTGTGCCTGCTCGCCCTCGCCGCCCTCACCGCCTGCACGGACACGTCCGGCGGCTCCGACGGACCCGCCGAGACGGTCGAAGGCCTGGCCGAGGAGGGGCTGACCGGGCTGGCCCTGCTGCACCGGGGGTTCGAGGGCGGCGACCCGGAGACCGACCAGGTCCTCGTGTTCCACGACCCCGCGACGGGGCAGCCGACGCACCGGATCGCGCTCCCCGACGGGGCGGTCGACCCCATGGCCCCGTCGGTCCCCGTGCACGCGCAGTTCTCCGAGGACTGGGCGTTCTTCGCGTACGCGACCACGGAGCCCAACGCCGTGAACGTCGCCGTGCTCACCGACCCGGAGGACGCCGGGCAGGCCGACGTGGAGGAGGTCTCCTACCAGCCGGTCGAGACCGTCACCCCGGCCGCCGGCGAGGTCCTGTCACAGCCGGTCATCCACGGCGACCGGCTCTGGTTCGTGTCCGACAACGAGCAGGACGGGGCTCCGCCCCAGGTGCTGTCGGTGCCGCTGGACGCCCCCACCGGCACCCCCAACCAGGAGGGGAGCCTCGCCCTGGGCGAGGCCCAGCGGCCCAGCGACTGGACCCTCACCCCCGAGGGGGCGCTGCACATCCGCAACAGCGTGCAGACCCAGCAGATGAACGCCTCCGACGGGGGCAGCCTCGTGGTGCGGCAGACCGACGGCAGCGTGGTGAACGCGACGCTCAACGTCGACGGCGGCCAGTGGCAGACCTTCGACGGGGCCCCGGTGTGGGGCGAGGGCACCGCCCTCCTGCGCCCGGACGCCGTGGGCGGCGCCGACACACCGCCGGGCGCGTACCTGGTGACGGTCGAGGGCCAGGGCCACCGGGCGACCCGGCTGCTGGAGGACGCCGACGGTCCGGTCGAGCAGTACGCGCCCGCCCCCGGGCGGGAGGCCGTCCTGCTCCAGACCGGTGAGGCCTGGTTCCGGGTGGACCTCGCGGACGGCTCCGTGGAGGAGACAGCCGAGGCCTTCCCGCGCTTCCACGACGCGTCCATGGACGGGTGGCCCCTCGCGGTCCGCTGGGCGACGGAGCCGGCGACCGACGATCCCAGCGCCGATCCCTCCGGGTCCCCCTCCTCCTGAGGCCCCCGGTGCGGCCGCCCGCACATGGCCGGAAGCGGCCAGCCGCATCCGCCCCCGCCCACGGGCGGCCCGGGACGGGAGTGCGGGAAACCCCCGTCCGGGGTGGCTCGATGCGGATCCGGGCCGCCGGGCCCCGCGAGAACCCGGTCTTCCTGCACGGCGTCCGAGGTCACGAGACGCGCACCTCCGTTGACCGAGAGGTGGGATCCTTACTATCGTCCGTATCCTCCCCTTCCTCCTGTGGCCACACGCATCCCCGTGCGAACAGGGGCCGGAGGGCGAGCCCCCACCCGACTTTCCGGAAAGGTCCAGATGTCGCACGTCGGTCTTGAAAACGTCAACAGCCTCTCCACCGGCGGTGAGCAGCTCGGGCAGGAGTCCGACGGCCTCCGCACCCAGATGAACCAGCTCATCCAGGACATGGTCAACGACGCCGACTCCCTCCAGGGCCAGGCGCTCACCGACTTCCGCATGGCCCGCGAACAGCTGACCGAGCGCTTCGACGAGCTCATGACCTGGTGCAGCCAGAACGGCATCAAGCTCAACGAGGGCCAGCAGGAGTTCAACGTCACCGACACGGACTCCAGCGCCGAGTACTCGCAGGCCGGGAACGACCTCGGCGGCCTCAGCCGCCCGGTCAACGTCTGAGCCCCCGCACCTCTCCCCGCTCCTCCCTCCAGAAAGGCTTTCCCCCATGGGTTCCCAGTTCGACGTGTACGGCGACGTCGCCGGCCTCCAGGGCCTGGCCGAGGACCAGCAGGCCCACCTGGGCCGCTTCTCCGCGATCATGAGCCAGATCAACGAGCAGTCGGAGTCGACGGTCAGCCAGTGGGAGGGCTCCGGCAGCGCCCAGTTCCAGGCCAAGGCGTCGGAGTTCGACACCCAGTTCTCCGAGGTCAACTCGGCCTTCGCGAAGGTGATCGCGGCCACCAGCAACACCGCGGACAACTACGGTCGGCTGACCAAGTACCTCGACGGTCTGTTCTAGTAGGCTGAGCGGCGATGTCCTCCCCGACCCCGACGTCCCCGCCTGCCTCCTCCGATCCGGACCCGCAGCTCCCCGAGGCGTTCCACTACACGCCCAACGAGGAGAAGTACGTCCTCCAGGCGGACGCCCTGCGGCACCGGCAGCTGCGGTCGGCGCTGCTGTACGGGTCGAGCCGCTACTGGCGCCGCAGGCAGCAGGTGTGGCCCGCGGTGATCGGCGGGCTGATCCTGGTCGCGCTGATCTGCGGGGTCATCGCCCTCATCGGGGCCTTCGGCCGGCAGCAGGAGGTCAACGAGGAACGCGGGTGGGGCAACACCACCCGTCAGCAGATGATCCAGAGCCCCCTCACCGACGTGTCCCCGTTCCCGTAGCACCCGTGACACCGGTGCCTTCGGGGCCCACTCCCCCACCGCCCGAGAGGCGGCGGGGATCCTCCACCACGAACGCCACAAGGGGGTCGCTCTCCCGTGTCCGGCTCCGAGCACGCCCCCTGGGCGCCCGGGTACGACACGTCCGCACTGCTCCACCAGGGGCGGCGCGCCCGGATCATCCGGGCGACGCGCTCCACCAGCGGTGCCGACGTCGTCCTCAAGGTCCTCCCCGAGGCCCTGGGCCGCGCCGAGCTGAACCAGCTCCGCGACCTCGCCGGGGTGCCCGGCGTGGTGCCGCTGCTGGACGCGGGGACCACCGCCGACGGTGACGTGTTCGTGGTCCTGCCGTTCTACGCGGACGGCTCCTTCGGCGACATGCTCGTCCGCAGGGGGCCCGCGCCGGTGCAGGAGGCCGCGGCCGTCGCCCGTGGCGCGGCGGCGGCGCTGGGGTCGATGCACGGGCGGGGCCTGCTGCACAACGACGTCTGCCCGGGGAACGTCCTCCGGGCGGGACGGACGCCGGTCCTGACCGGTTTCGGCTCGGTCCGGAGGTCCGGTGAGGCCCTGCCCCCGCCCGCCCCCGGCACGGAGGCCTTCCTGCACGCGGCGCCGGAAGTGCTGCGCGGCGAGGCCCGCACGCCCGCGACCGACGTCTACCAGCTGGCCTCCACCGTCTGGACGATGCTCGCCGGGCACGCGCCGTTCTCGCCGACGGACGGCGGCCCGTTCGACGCCCGGACGTACGCGGAGCGGGTCCTCTCGGAGGAGCCGAGCCCGGTCCCCCGGCCGGACGTCTCCCGCAAGCTGCGCGGTGTGCTCACCCGGGCCCTGGCCAAGCTCCCCGAGGAGCGCTTCCCGAACGCGTCGGCGTTCGCCGCGGCGTTCGAGCAGGCGCGCACGGCCCGGTCCGCCGCGCCGTCGGCCGGTTCCACCGGCGGCCAGGCCCCCTTCTCGGGTACGCGGGAACCGGTGGGCGGGGCGCTCGCTCCGGCGACCGGACCCCAGGCGCCCCTGTCGGGACCGCAGTCCCCGGCCGCGCAGTGGTTCCCCAGCGGTCCCCAGGCCTCGCACGCTCCGGTGGCCCCGTGGGCCACCGGGCCGAACACCCCTCCGCACGCCCCCGCCGACCCGTACACCGGTCCGCAGGGTTCCCACGGCGCGCGGCAGGCGCCCCCCGCCTCCCCCGGGGCGGACCCGGCCCCGCCCACGGGAACCGAGGCGCCGCCGTCCGGCCCCCCGGCTCCCGCCACGGGACCGCGTGCCCCCCTCTCCGTGCCCGGCGGAGCGCAGAACCCCTATTCCGTGCCCTCGGGGCCGTGGACGCCCCCGGCGGCGCCGTCCGGCCCGCAGGTCCCCCACGGTGCGCCCTCCGGACCCCAGGCCCCTCCCGGGGCCCCGTGGCCCTCCGGAGAACCGTCGGCCCACCGCGCACCCTCCGGACCCCACGCCCCACCGAACGCCGCGCCCACCGGTCCCCGGGCGCCGCAGGCCGACCCCGGGCGGCCCCCGTTCCCCGCGTACGCGCCGTCCGGCCCGCAGGACCCCCACGGTGCGCCCACCGGCCCCCGGACACCCCCCGGGGCCCCCTGGTCCCCCGCCGACCCGCCGACCCACCACGCGCCCTCCGGGCCCCAGGACCCACCGGCCGCCCAGCACGGACCGGCGGCGCTCCCCGTCGCCCCCTCGCCGGCCGCGGGCGAGCCCGGCACGCCTCCGGGCGGCGCCCACCCCCCGGCCGGTCCCCGGACCCCGCGGGAACGGCGGGCGCCGCTGCGCCGCCCCACCGGCCTGGAGGGCAGCAGGCTTCCGGCCCTCGACGCCGGCGGCACGGCCGAGATCATGATGGCCAAGATGCGCGGCGAGGAGATCTCCCCGCTGCGCGCCTGGTCCCGGCTGGAGGGGTGGACCGGCACCGCCGAGTCCTCCTTCCTCCCCGTGGACCGGACCCCGGACGAGAAGGACGACGTCCCCGTGTGGTCCCCCGCGCAGGACGGGGACCGGGGCCAGGCGCGCTGGCGCCGCCACCTCCACATCGGCGTCACCGTCTGCGGCATCCTGCTCGCCACCAGCGTCTCCGGCGTGTTCGCCGCGACCGGCCCCGAGGAGCCCGTGGTGACGGCCGCGGCCGAGGAGCCCGAGCCGGAGGCCCCGGCCGGGGACCCCGCAGCGGACGAGGTCGTCGCGCCCGAGGCCCCGCCGGAGGTCTCCGCGCCGTCACAGGTGCTGTTGTCCGACAACTACGGCTCCGTCGAGCTGGCCTGGACGGACAACAGCGGGGGCACCGCCTCGTTCTTCGTGTTGGGCGGCCCGCAGGACCACCCCCAGGCCACCCTGGCCAGGACCGGCCCCGGCGTGGTGTCCGCCCAGGTCGTCACGGCCGTCACCGCCGTCGAGTACTGCTTCACCGTGGTCGCCGTGGACGGCGCGTCCGCCCCCTCCGACGAGGTGTGCACGACCCGCGCCGCGGACCGGGCGGAGGCCGAACGCCTGGAGGAGGAAGAGGAGGAGCGGCAGCGCGAGGAGGAGGAGCGGGAGGCGGAGGAGGAGGCCGAACCGTCGCCCTCGCCCAGCCCCGGGGCCGCCGACTGACCCCTCCGTCCCGGCCGGGGCGGCGGGTCCGGCGGCGCCGTGCCGCCCCGTCCGACCGTCCGCCTGTGACGGGGGGCATACCGGGCGAGAACGTCCTCGGATAGCGTTTGCTGACTTCAGCCGCGCGTCTACTCTGGGAGCCGTCCCTTGTCCGGGGTCATCATCGGGTTCGGCGTCATCGCCAGCATCGTCGTCATCGGCTACATGTTGGGACGTCTGCCCATCCTGGGTCCTGGGGCCAAGGAGGTCCTCAGCAAGCTGGCCTTCTTCGTGGCCGGCCCCGCGCTGATGTTCACCATCCTGGCCGACACCGACCTGTCCCTCCTCGCCTCCGGTCCGGTCCTGGTCAGCGCGCTCAGCGTCGCCCTGGTCTCCGTCCTCTTCATCGCCGTGGGCGCGGTGCGGCGCTGGGGCGTCGGTCTGACCACCGTCGGCACCCTGTCCGCCGTCTACGTGAACGCGGGGAACCTGGGCATCCCCATCGCCGCGTACGTCCTCGACGACGCCTCGCTGGTCGCGCCCATCCTGCTCATGCAGCTCCTCTTCCTGGCCCCGGTGGCGCTCACCGTCATGGACCTGAGCCGGGGCGAGGTCCGCGGGTTCGGCCCGGTGCTCCGCCGCGCGCTGGGCACCCCCTTCCGGAACCCGGTGGTGATCGCCTCCCTCGCGGGCGTGCTGCTGTCCCTGTCCGGCTGGGAGCCGCCCGCGCCCCTGCTGGAGCCCTTCGAGCTCCTCGGCGGCATGGCGGTCCCGGCGATGCTGCTGGCGTTCGGCATCTCCCTGCACGGCGGGGGCGTGCCGGGCCGGGGACCCGACAGGGCGAAGGTCCTGTTCGGGGTCGTCCTGAAGTCGGTGGTCCTGCCCCTGACCGCGTGGGCCCTGGGCGCCCTGGCGTTCGGGCTGACCGGGCCGTCGCTCTTCGCCGTGGTGGTGCTGGCGTCCCTGCCCACCGCCCAGAACGTGTTCACGTACTCGGTCCAGTACGGGGTCGGCGAGAACATGGTGCGCGAAGTGGTGCTGCTGTCCACCTTCCTCACCGTCCCCGTCCTGGTCACGGTCGCGTTCCTGCTCGGTTGAGCCTCCTCGGTGGTGCTGGCTGTAGTACGGGGACGCCCGGACGCACCAGTGTTTCCGGGAGCCCGGAAACCTAGGTTCGAGGGGTAGGAAGACCACCTCCCGGGAGCACACATGCAACGAGTCCCCCGCGCCCTCCCCCTTCTGGCCGCGCCCCTGATGATCGCCGCCGCGCTCCTGCCCGGCGCGGCCCCCGCCGCCGCGGTCGGAGCCGTCCCCGCGGCCGAGCCCGTCCCGCTGACCGCCGAGAGCGCCCGGGAGTTCGTCGACACCCGTGTCGCCGAACTCCTGGAGGAGCACGGCGCCCCCGGGGTGGCCGTCACCGTCGTCGGCGGCGGGGAGCAGCTGGCCTCCGCCTCCCACGGCTACTCCGACCTGGCCGAGCGGACCCCGCTCGACCACACCGCCCAGGTCTTCCCCCTCGCCTCGGTCTCCAAGTCCCTGACGGCCGCGGCGGTCCTCACCCTGGTGGACAGCGGGGAGATCGACCTCCACGAGGACGTCAACGCCTACCTGCCCGAGGACGCCCGGCTCGCCACCGACGGCATCACCATGCACCACCTGCTCACCCACACCGCCGGCTTCGCCGAGCTGGTCGACATCCCGTTCGCGAGCGACACCGCCGCGCACCTCACCCTGGACGGGGTCGCCCGCACCAGGGAGCCTGAACAGCTCAACGAGTCCGGCCGGTTCCCCGCGTACTCCAACCACGGGTCGGGGCTGGCCGGGTTCATCGCCCAGGAGGTGAGCGGGGTCCCCTTCGACGAGTTCGTGGAGCAGACCGTCTTCGGACCTCTCGGCATGGCGGACAGCGGGTTCGTCCAGGTCCACGAGGCCCGGGGGACCCTCGACCTGCCCGCGTTCCACCTGGCGGACGGCTCGGTCCCCGAGGACCTGCACGTGTCCGCTTCCCCCGCCGGCGCCGCCCTCGCCACGACCGACGACATGGCCCGGTTCATGCTGGCCCTGCTCGGCGGGGGTGAGCTCGACGGCGAACAGGTCCTGCCGGAGAGCGTCCCCGCACTGATGACGGACCGGCAGTTCGAGGTCCACCCCGAGCTGGCATCGATCGGCTACGGCACGTACCAGTGGCGCGGCGGGGACTCCCCCGTCCTCGGCCACGGCGGGGACCTGGTGGGCATGCACACCGGTTACACGCTGGTCCCCGCCATCGGCGCGGGCCTGTTCGTCGCCGTCAACGGCGACGACACCTCGCCGGAGACACAGGCCAACCCGCTGCTGGACCTGCGCATGGCCGTGGCCGCCGCGTTCTCCGAGACGTTCGCCCCGCAGGCCCCTCCGTCCGGCGAGGCCGACCCGGGGGCCGACCTCGGCCCGTACACCGGCAGCTACATCACCAGTCGGCGCGCCGGGAGCGGGCCTGCCCAGCTCACCGTCCTCCTCGACAACATGGTCGTGCGGGACGGCGGGGACGGGACGCTCTCGGTCGGCGGCGGGATGGCCCTCGACGACCGCTGGCTCCCCGCGGGGGAGGGCCGCTTCGTCGCGGAGAACGGCGAGGACGAGCTGGTCTTCCTGGAGGAGGACGGCGAGGTCGTCGCCCTCGCCACCGGCTCCAACCCCACGCAGGTCTACGAGCGGACCTCGTTCCTGGCCAGCCCCCTCACGCACGGCGTCGCCGCGGCGGCCTCCCTGCTGGTCCTGTTCACCGCGTTCGTCCAGTTCCGCCGGGCCCGCGACCGGTTCACCGTCGTCGCCCGGGTGCTGGGGGCGCTGACCGCCCTGGCCTGCTACGCCGGCGTCGGGATCCTCGCGTACGGGCTGTTCGTCGCCCCCCACAAGGTGGAGGAGTGGGTCTTCGGGGGGTCCCTCATGCTGACCGCGCCCCTGGCCGCCGCCGTCCCGCTGGCCCTGGCCACCGCCGCCGTGGCCGCGACCGCATGGGCGCGGGGACGGCTGAGCGCGGCCGGGCGGGTCCACCTCTCCCTGGTCGCGGTGGCCGCCGCCGTGTTCGTCGCGGTGGGCGCCCAGTACGGCTTCGTGTGGGGGCTGTCCTGACCCGTCCGGGGTCACGGGGCCCCGGGGCCGGGGTCCGGACAACGGAATCCCGCGTGTCGGCGGGGCTCCCGGGGGAATACTGACGGTGCGGGCCCGCCCCCTCCCCCTTGGGGGGCGGGCCCTCCTCGCGGGAAGGGGCCGGTGCGCTCGCGCACCGGCCCCTCATCCCTGCTGTGTGCCCGCGGTCCCTCCCGTCCGTGGCCGGGCGCCCGGCCACGGCTCCCCGGGCCCCGGAGGAGCGGCCCTGCCCGCCCGGTCCCGCGGGCGCCCGAGCCGGCCGGGGCCGGGTCGGGCGCCGACCGGGACGGGGCCTACCCCCAGGCCAGAGCGGTCAGCTCGGGGTCCTCCAGCGCGGTGCCGATGTCGCGCAGCACCTTGGAGCCCAGCTCGCCGTCGACCAGGCGGTGGTCGAAGGACAGCGACAGCGTCGTCACCTTGCGGACCTTGAGCTCACCCTTGTGCACCCACGGCATGTCCCGGATCTGGCCGAAGGCGAGGATCGCGGCCTCGCCCGGGTTGAGGATCGGGGTGCCCGCGTCCACGCCGAACACGCCGACGTTGGTGATGGTGATGGTGCCGCCGGACATGTCGGCCGGACTGGTCTTCCCCGCCCGCGCCGTGTCCGTCAGCCGTTTGAGCCCCGCCGCCAACTCGGGCAGCGTCATGGCGTCGGCGTCCTTGACGTTGGGCACCACCAGTCCGCGCTCGGTGGCGGCCGCGATCCCCAGGTTGACGTAGTCCTTGACCACGATCTCCTGGTTGTCGCCGTCCCACGTGGCGTTGATCTCCGGGTGGCGGCGGACCGCCATGAGGAGCGCCTTGGCGACCAGCAGCAGCGGCGACACGCGCACGTCGGCGAAGTCGGGCCGCGCCCGCAGGCGCGCGACCGCCTTCATCGTCTTCGTGACGTCCACCTGGAGGAACTCGGTGACGTGCGGCGCCGTGAACGCGCTGCCGACCATCGCCGCGGCCGTGTGCTTGCGCACCCCCTTGACGGGGATGCGCCGCTCGCGGGCCGACCGGTCCGCGGGGGCCGCCGGCGCGGACTCCGGCTGCGGCTCGGCCTGTACCGGGGCCCGGACGGCCTCGGCCGCGGCGCGGACGTCGTCACGGGTGACGATCCCGCCGTCGCCGGTGGGCGCGACCGACCCGAGGTCCACTCCGAGGTCCTTGGCGAGCTTGCGCACCGGGGGCTTGGCCAGCGGACGGCCCGCGGGGCCGGACGCCGGAGCCGGGGCCGCGGGTACCGCGACCACGGCGGGGGCGGGCGCCGGAGGCGCCGCCGACGGCGGGACGGGCGGTGACGACGGTGCGGACGGGGCCGGGCGGCGGCGGGCGCGGCGCTGCGTAGAGGCCGCCTTCTCGCCGTAGCCGACCAGCGGCTTCTCCCGCACCTCCGTGTCCCCGCCGTCCTCCGCACCGGGGTCGGCGCCGGACGCGGAGCCGCCGGTGCCGTCGTCCACGGTGATGATCACCGCGCCGACGTCCACCGTCTGGCCCTCCTCGGCCAGCAGCTCCCGGACCGTGCCCGCGAACGGGCTCGGCAGCTCGACGACCGCCTTGGCCGTCTCGATCTCGCAGATCATCTGGTTGACCTTGATCTCGTCACCCGGCTTGACGTACCAGCTGAGGAGTTCGGCCTCGATCAGGCCCTCGCCGACGTCGGGCAGCCTGAACGACTGCACGCCGTCGACGGCGGGCGCACTCTTCTGAATCGCCATGTGCTTCGGTTTCCCCGATCCCTAGTACGCGAACGCCCGGTCGACCCCGTCCAGAACCCGGTCGAGGTCCGGGAGGTAGTACTCCTCCAGACGCGACTGCGGGTAGGGGGTGTCGAAGGCGGCGACGCGGATGACCGGCGATTCCAGGTGGTAGAAGCACTCCTCGGTGACGCGGGCCGCGATCTCCGCGCCGGGGCCGCCGGTGAGGACCGCCTCGTGGGCGACGACCAGGCGCCCGGTCCGGCGCACCGACTCGACCACGGTCGGGTAGTCCACCGGGGAGAGGGAGCGCAGGTCGACGACCTCGATGGAGTGCTCGGTGTCGGCCTCGGCCGCCTGGAGCGCGGTCTTGACCATCGGGCCGTAGGCGAGCAGGGTCACGTCGGTGCCGGGCCGGGCCACGCGCGCGGCGCCCATGGGGGTGGCCTCGGCGATGGACGCCCCGGTGTCGACCTCGGACTTCTCGTAGTAGCGCCGCTTGGGCTCCAGGAAGATGACCGGGTCGTCGGAGCGGACGGCCTGCTGGATCATCCAGTAGGCGTCCTCGGGGTTGGCCACCGTGACCACGCGCAGGCCGGAGGTGTGCGTGAAGTACGCCTCCGGGGACTCGCTGTGGTGCTCGACGGCGCCGATGCCGCCGCCGTAGGGGATCCGCATGACCACGGGCATGCTGAGCTTGCCCGCCGAGCGCCTGCGCATCTTGGCCAGCTGGGTGAAGGTCTGGTTCGCCGCCGGGAAGAAGAACCCGTCGAACTGGATCTCGACCACGGGGCGGTAGCCGCGCATGGCCATGCCGATCGCGGTGCCGACGATGCCGGATTCGGCGAGCGGGGTGTCGATGACCCGGTCGGCGCCGAAGTCCTTGTACAGGCCGTCGGTGACCCGGAAGACGCCGCCGAGCCTGCCGACGTCCTCGCCCATGACGAGGACCTTGGGGTCGTGCTCCATGGACGCGCGCAGGCCCGCGTTGATGGCCTTGCCGATCGTGAGGCTGGTTCCCATGGCCTAGCGGCCCCCTTCCGCGCCGGCGCTCTCGAAGGAGGCCAGGTAGTCGGCGAACTCGGACCGCTGCCGGTCGATGTGGACGTTGGGCTCGGCGTACACCTCGTGGAAGATGTCGAGCGGTTCCGGGTCGGGAAGCGCACGGCACTCGGTGCGCACCTGCTCGCCGATGGTCTCGGCCTCGGCGTCGACGGAGGCGAAGAACTCCTCGTCCGCGAGGCCGTTGAGCTCGAGGTGGCGGCGGACGCGCAGGATCGGGTCCTTGGCCTTCCACTCGTCGAGTTCGGCGGAGGCCCGGTACCGGCTGGGGTCGTCGTTGGTGGTGTGCGCGCCCATCCGGTAGGTGAACGCCTCGACCAGGGTGGGGCCGTTGCCCTCGCGGGCGTTGTCCAGGGCCGCGCGTGTGACGGCGAGGACCGCGAGGACGTCGTTGCCGTCCACGCGTACGCCCGGGAAGCCGAACCCGGCGGCGCGCCGGTAGATCGGCACGCGGGACTGGCGCTCCAGGGGCTCGGAGATCGCCCACTGGTTGTTCTGGCAGAAGAACACGACCGGGGCGTTGTTCACGGAGGCGAAGTTGAACGCCTCGTTGGTGTCGCCCTGGCTGGTGGCCCCGTCGCCGAAGTAGGAGATGACGGCGGTGCCGTCCTCGCCGAGGGCGCCGTCGCGCTGGACGCCCATGGCGTAGCCGGTGGCGTGCAGCGCCTGGCTGCCGATGACGATCGTGTACAGGTGGAAGCCGTGCTCGTGGGGGTCCCAGCCGCCGTTGGTGACGCCGCGGAACATGCCGAGCAGTTCCTTGGGCTCGATGCCGCGGCACCAGGCGACGCCGTGCTCGCGGTAGGAGGGGAACGCCATGTCGTGTTCGCGCAGCGCCCGGCCGGAGCCGATCTGCGCGGCCTCCTGGCCGAGCAGTGAGGCCCACAGGCCCAGTTCTCCCTGGCGCTGGAGGGAGACGGCCTCGCTGTCGACCCTGCGTACGAGGACGAGGTCTCGGTAGAGCGCGCGGATCTCCTCCGCGCCGATGTCCAGGGGGTAGTCGGGGTGCCCCGTGAGCTCCCCTTCCGGTGTCAGGAGCTGGATGAGCTCCGGTTCCTCGTGCGCGGTGGTGTCCGACACGTCGCTCCTCGGGTTCTCGGGGCCGGGTTCGCGTGGGTGAACGCTGATCGGCCGTTTCACGGTCCGCCTCACCCGGGGGTGGTGGGTGAGGGCGGACAGCCCTCCCCATATCGTGACAGACCTCACTATGGAGAGCGCAAGCCCTCGGCGTCACCTTTTACGCTGTGGCCCCCATGATCCACGACGGCCGGCCGACCCGATTACCAGGGCTTCCTAGCATGTACAAGGTCTTCCAACAACTTTGTGGACGCTTGTCGGAGCCGAGCGCACGACGCCCGGACGGTCCCTCGGCCGGGGCCCGTCCGGGCGTGTCGGAAGAGGCGGTACGGACCGGCCGGGACGTGCCGGGCGCGAGCGGCGCCGGGGGCCCGTCGACGGGCGGCCGGCGCGGGCGTCGCCCCCGGTACGCGGGCCGCAGGCGCGTCGGGAGCGGACCGCCGGAGCGCGAGAAGGCGCGCGGGCGGGACGGGCGCGCGGGTCCGCAGGAGCGGTGGTCCAGGGGTCGCCTCGGGAGCCGGGGCCGGTCGGGGCCCGGCTCGCCGGCCGACGGGGAGGACTCGTCGGCGGTCGGGCGGCGGGTCGGCCCGCCGGGCGATGACGGCGCTCCCGGCAGGCGTGTGCGCCGACGGGGCTCGGACCGGGCGGCTCACGGCCGGGACCGGCCACGGGGGACGGGTACGGGGGACCGAAAAGGCCTCGGGGCGGGTTTCCGGCCCGCCCTCGACCGGGCTCGCCGGTGTCGCGCGCGGCCTAGTCGGCGGCCTGCGCCGGAACGCGCATGCCGCGGTCGCGGGCGTAGTCGGAGAGCATCTCGCGGAGCTGGCGGCGGGCCCGGTGCAGACGCGACATCACCGTCCCCAGCGGGGTCCCCATGCGCGCGGCCACCTCCTTGTAGGCGTAGCCCTCGATGTCGACGAGGTAGATGACCTCCTGGAACTCCTCCGGCAGACGGGCGAGCGCCTGCTTGATGGCGGAGTCCGGCAGGTGGTCCAGGACCTCGTTCTCGGCGGACCGCATGCCCGAGGACGTGTGCGCCTCGGCGGCGGCCAGCTGCCAGTCCTTGATCTCGTCGGTCGTGTCCTGGCGCGGTTCGCGCTGCTTCTTGCGGTAGCTGTTGATAAAGGTGTTGGTCAAGATCCGGTACAGCCAGGCACGCAGATTCGTACCCGCACGGAACTGGTGGAAATTGGCGAACGCCTTGGCGAAGGTCTCCTGTACGAGATCCTCGGCGTCCGCCGGGTTGCGGGTCATCCGCAGGGCCGTGGGATAGAGCTGGTCGGCGAACGGTGTGACCTCGGTGGCGAAGTCCAGCGTCTGGTCCTCGCTCCCGGGTCCACCGGTCGTGGAGGCCTGGTCCATTTCGATAGTCGTCAAGATTCCCCCTCCGTGACGACCGGACGATCACTTCCACACTGTTAGACGCCACCACGTGCTCTCAATGATGACATCAATGCACGTGATACGAGTCACGAACGTACCGAAAACGTCCCCGGCACTGTTAAGCGTGCGGTAAAAGCCCGGCGTGCCGCCTGGTCAGAACCTGGTCCCGAGCCATACCCGTTCCCGCGTGCCGTACGCTTGCGTCGCCCCCTCCGGCCGGTCCGGGGAGTGTGGCCCGCCAGCCGCAGGCACATGCGGCACAACCGTTTCCTTGTGGAGGACCCTGTGGCCCGCGTCGTTGTGGACGTCATGCTCAAGCCCGAGATCCTGGACCCCCAGGGCCAGGCCATCGCCGGGGCCTGCCCCCGTCTCGGCTTCGAGGGGATCGGCCAGGTCCGCCAGGGCAAGCGCTTCGAGGTGGAGGTCGAGGGCGAGGTGGACGACGCCAGGCTCGCGGACGTCCGCCGCCTGGCCGAGACCCTCCTCGCGAACACCGTCATCGAGGACTTCGAGGTCCGCGTCGAGGCCTGAGCCCCCGGCCGGCCTCCCGTGAGATCCGGCACACCGGGCACCGGTGTCACGCCGGCGACCGGCCCGGACCTCGGAAAACGGGTGGCACCGAGCAGGCCCCGAGTGCCCCGGGTGTCGGAAGTGTCCAGAAACCACCAGTCGCGTCCCCAGGGGGCGCGGCTGTTCGTTTTACTCCGGCCGCCCTCGGGAAGGTTCTTTACCGTGCCGGGCTGCATACGACAACGGAGTACGAGAGGTTTACGGATGGACACCGTTTTCTCGATCTCCCTGCCAAGGCAGGCGTACACGGTCTCCGTGGTACGCGACGTCCTCGGCACCTTGCTCCACAGGGCCGGTCTCTGCCGGAGCTGCGCCGACGACGTCCTGCTGGCCGTCTCCGAGGCCAGCGCCAACGCCATCGACCACGGCGGCCCCGCCCGCGACTACGTGGTCGAGGCGGAGCTGGGG
The DNA here is from genome assembly GCF_042660575.1 of Nocardiopsis tropica. Classification (NCBI taxonomy): domain Bacteria; kingdom Bacillati; phylum Actinomycetota; class Actinomycetes; order Streptosporangiales; family Nocardiopsidaceae; genus Nocardiopsis; species Nocardiopsis tropica. The sequence goes on along the minus strand of NZ_JBHSUF010000024.1, from coordinate 72,479 downwards.
GGACGCTGGTGCGAACTGCGGATATCCCATACCGGTAGGGCGCCGGACCCCGAGGCCGTCGCCGAGCGGTTCACCACGGACAGCATGCCCCTCCCGGGTCTGGACTCAGAATCCGGAAGGGGCATCCTACTGATGCGGTTCCTGATGGACGAGGTCGCCTTCGAGGGGGAGCCCCGCACGACGGTCCTGCTGCGCAAGCGGGTCGCCCTGTGCGACGAGGCGTCGGAGGCGTCGGCCGCGGGCCGCGTCCCGGAGGCGAGATTCGCCCTGCTCTGAACCAGCCGAACCCCGCGCACCGTCCGCGCGGGGTCCGGTGCGTCCGGAGCCGCCTCCCCGATCCGCGACATGTGTCGCACACCACGCGGAGGCCCCGTCCCCCGCGCCCCGCGTCGCGGCCGGGACCGGACGCCCCTGACCGTCCCCGCGCGGGGCCCGGTTCCTGTGGGGTCGCACACGCGGACCCCCGTCCCCGGGGCCCCCACTGGGAGGATCACACAGGAGCGGGCCGCCCGGAGGGGGTGACCGTCGTACCCGAGCACAGGTGAGCGGGTACGCTGCGGAGTGCGGAAGTCCCCGCCCCCGGTTGGCGGGGCCAGGCACCGGCATCTCCTCGCCGAACGCTCCCCGTGCACGCGGGGGGCGGATCCCAACCTCTCGGAGTGTGCTCATGACAGCCCGTGTGGGCGTCGTCACCTTCCCCGGCTCCCTCGACGACAAGGACGCCGCGCGCGCCGTCGCGCTGGCGGGCGCCGAACCCGTGTCGCTCTGGCACGCGGACGCCGACCTCAAGGGCGTGGACGCGGTCGTCCTGCCCGGCGGCTTCTCCTACGGCGACTACCTGCGCTGCGGCGCCATCGCCCGGTTCGCGCCGCTGATGTCCGAACTGGTCCCGGCCGCCCGCTCGGGCGCGCTGCCGGTCCTGGGCATCTGCAACGGCTTCCAGATCCTCTGCGAGAGCCACCTCCTCCCCGGCGCCCTCACCCGCAACGCCTCGCTGCGGTTCGTCAACCGCGACCAGGTGCTCCGGGTCGAGAACGCCGGCACCGCGTGGACCGGCGACTACACCGAGGGCCGCGAGATCCTGGTCGTCCTGAAGAGCGGCGAGGGGAGCTACGTCGCCGACGAGGCCACCCTGGACGAGCTGGAGGCCACCGGCCGCGTCGTGGTCCGCTACGTCGGCGGCAACCCGAACGGCTCCCGCCGGGACATCGCCGGGATCACCAACGAGCACGGGAACGTCGTCGGCCTGATGCCGCACCCCGAGCACGCCGTCGAGGCCCTCACCGGCCCCTCCACCGAGGGACTCGGCTTCTTCACCTCGATCCTCAGCCACATGGCCGCCGGTTCGCCGGTGAACGCCTGACCCGCACACCGAACAGGGGACGGTCCTCGCGATGATGGCGCTGCTGCGCTCCCGAAACACGATGTTCGTCCTCGCCGCCGTGGTCATCGTCGGCCTGGTGGTCTCGGCGGGGCTCGGCCTCTTCAACGCGATCGGCTCGGCCCCCACCGCTCCCGCCGCCCCTCCGCAGGGGCAGGGACAGGAGGGGCAGGGCGGCCAGGGCACCGGCCCCGCCCCCGACGCCCCGCCGGACGTGGACGTGCTCGGACAGGCCCCGGCGGGCCTGTCCTACGTCTCCGACCCCGAGGCCGACGTGTACTGCGAGCAGAACGAGTGCGTCCGCCTCGTGATGGTCCTGACCGAGGGCGGCGAACTGCCCGAGGACTCCCGCGAGTCCGTCGAGACGGTCCTCGCCCACCTCGCCGAACACGGGTGGGAGGAGCAGAGCCCGCAGGGGGCGCCAGAGGGCCGGGCATTCCTCACCGACGGTGACCACCTGCTGGCCGACACCTCCTCCCACGACACGGCCGACGCCTCCGCGATGCTCATGCTCGGCAACGCCGAACAGGCTCCGGCCACCCCCTGACCACGACCTTCCGCGCCGGTCGGCGGACGCCGCGGCCCGGGCCACATCCGCACATCCCGAACGGAACCACGCATGTCTGAAGTACCTGGTCTCGACACCGTCGCCGTGGCGCACGAGAACCCGGACACCCCGCAGCCGTACGCCGAGCTGGGCATGGCCAAGGACGAGTACGAGCGGGTCAGGGAGATCCTGGGGCGCAGGCCGACCTCCGCCGAGCTGGCCATCTACTCGGTCATGTGGAGCGAGCACTGCTCGTACAAGTCGTCCAAGGTGCACCTGCGCCAGTTCGGCGAGAAGGCCCCCGAGAACGACGCCCTCCTCGTCGGCATGGGCGAGAACGCGGGCGTGGTGGACGTCGGCGACGGCCGCGCGGTCACGTTCAAGATCGAGTCGCACAACCACCCGTCGTACGTGGAGCCCCACCAGGGCGCGGCCACCGGCGTGGGCGGCATCGTCCGCGACATCCTCACCATGGGCGCCCGCCCCGTCGCGGTGATGGACGCGCTGCGGTTCGGTCCCGCCGACGCCGACGACACCAAGCGGGTCCTGCCCGGCGTGGTCTCCGGCATCTCCTTCTACGGCAACTGCCTGGGCCTGCCCAACATCGGCGGGGAGATCGGCTTCGGGGCGGGCTACATCGGCAACCCGCTGGTCAACGCCCTGTGCGTGGGCGTGATGAAGCACGAGGACATCAAGCTGGCGCAGGCGCCGGGCCCGGGCAACAAGGTCGTGCTGTTCGGCTCCACGACCGGTCCCGACGGGATCGGCGGCGCCTCGGTGCTGGCCAGCGCCACGTTCGACGACGAGTCCCACGCCAAGCGGCCCAGCGTCCAGGTCGGCGACCCGTTCATGGAGAAGCTCCTCATCGAGTGCAGCCTGGAGCTGTTCGAGAAGGACATGGTCGTCGGCATCCAGGACCTGGGCGCGGCCGGCGTCTCCTGCGCCACCACCGAGCTCGCCGCGGGCGGCACCGGCGGCATGAACATCCAGTTGGACCGCGTGCCGCTGCGCGACCACCGGCTCACTCCCGAGGAGATCCTCATGAGTGAGTCGCAGGAGCGCATGATGGCGATCGTCGAGCCCTCCAAGATGGAGGAGTTCCTGGCGGTCTGCGACAAGTGGCAGATCCTGGCGACCGAGATCGGCGAGGTCACCGACGTCACGGCCGAGGAGGCCGCGCGCGGCGGCCGCCTCGTGATGACCTGGCACGGCGAGACCGTGGTGGACATGCCGCCCCGGACCGCCTCCGACGAGGGCCCCGTCTACGAGCGCCCGTACGCGCGCCCCGCCTCGCAGGACGCGCTCCAGGCCGACGACGCCGCCGGCCTGGCCCGGCCCGGCACCGACGCCGAGCTGCGCGATCAGCTGCTGCGCGTCCTGGGCGCCCCCGGCGTGGGCGACCCGACATGGGTCACCCAGCAGTACGACAGCTACGTGCGCGGCGACACGGTGGTCTCCACGCCCCACGACGCCGGGATGATCCGCATCGCCGACGACTCGCACCGGGGCGTGGCCCTGTCCACCGACGGCAACGGCCGCTTCACCCGCCTCGACCCGTACGCGGGCACGCAGCTGGCGTACGCGGAGGCGTACCGCAACGTCGCGGCGACGGGTGCCCGTCCGCTGGCCGTGACCAACTGCCTCAACTTCGGCTCGCCGGAGGACCCCGGGGTGATGTGGCAGTTCGCCGAGTCCACCCGGGGCCTGGCCGACGCCTGCCTCCAGCTGGGCACCCCGGTCACCGGCGGCAACGTGAGCTTCTACAACCAGACGGGCGACGTGGCGATCAACCCGACGCCGGTCATCGGCGTGCTCGGCGTGATCGACGACGTGCGCTCCCGGCTGCGGACCGCCTTCGGCTCCGAGGGCGCCAGGGTGTTCCTGCTGGGCGAGACCAGGCCCGAGTTCGGCGGCTCCGCGTGGGCCGACACGATCCACTCCCACCTGGGCGGGCTGCCGCCCCGGGTGGACCTGGCCGCCGAGGCCGCGCTGGGCGAGGTGCTGGCCGCCGCCGCCGAGCGCGGGCTGGCCGACGCCGCGCACGACCTGTCGGACGGCGGCCTCGGGGTCGCCCTCGCCGAGTCGGCGATGCGCGGCGGCTGCGGCGTGCGGGTGACCGTGGACGGCGACGTCTTCACGGCCCTGTTCAGCGAGTCCGGCGCCCGCGCGGTCGTCGCGGTCCGGCCGGGCGAGGAGGAGGCGTTCGTGGCGCTCGCCGGCTCGCACGGCGTCCCGGTCGAGCAGATCGGCGTGGTGGGCGGCGACTCCCTGTCGGTCACCCACCCGGGCGGCGCCGTGGAGGTCCCGCTGGCCGAGCTCCGCGAGGCCTACGAGGCGGCGCTGCCCGCCCTGATGAGCGGCGTGTAGCCACGGTTCCGCGGAGGCGGGGGCGCCTGTCGGGCGCCCCCGCCTCCGCGCCTCAGCCGACCTTCATCTGCTCGTCCCCGAAGTCCGCGATGATGAGCAGCGTCCCGCCGAGCGCGGTCACGTAGCGGTCGAGTACGTCACGGGTGGAGAGGTCCCCGGATTCGATCTGCGACACTCTCGCAACGGACACCCCCATCCTCTGGGCCACCTGCGACTGACTCAGCTCCCGGTGCTTGCGCATCTCGACCAGGCGCCAGGCCCTCGCCCGATCGCGAAGGCGTGTGACCTCCTCCTCGAACTGCTCCTGCCCCCCCGAGGACTCCACGGCCTTCTCCAGATGGCCGCTGTCCCGCCAACGCCGGTATCCGCTCATCGCCCCACCTCTTCCCGCCGCTCCGTCAAGTAGGACTCGTAGAGACACTCCGCCCGAGGTATCGCCTCTCGGTACCAGGTCTTCCATCGCCCCGATTTGTCCCCCGCGACCAGCAGGATCGCGGAGCGCCACGGATCGAAGGCGAACAGGATCCGGACCTCTGTTCCCGAGGAGGAGCCGGGCCGAAGCTCCTTCGGATTGGCGACAACCGACCCCGCCACCGTGTCGACCAGAGGTCTTCCTTCAGCAGGACCGCTCTGTTCCAACACGAGAATGGCCTGGTTGACCAACCTGTGGGTCTTCTGATCCGTGGTGTGGAGAACATCCAGGAACTCCTCCACTTCCCCGGTCATGAGAATCTCCCACGAACCCAACGACACTCACCGACCTTCAGATTACCGGCTCTTAAGGAAATCCTAAAGAGATCTGCTCGTGCGTATACGGGCTTCTCGAAAGTCGGCGGCGCGACCGGAGGGGCCGGGGCGGGGGAGGGACCGGGCGGTCCTGGGGTAGGACTGGTGGAGGGAGGTGGTGCGGTATGCGACGAGGCAGGTTGAGGGGACCGCTCGGCAGTCCCGAGCGCCCCGCGAGCGCACTGGGGTTCCGACTGGTCCTGGCCGTGTTCGGCGCCCTGGTGATGCTGGTCGGCCTGGTCCTGGCCCTGGCCTGGGACGCCGACGCGTGGCTGGTCGTCCTGCTGGTCGCGGGGTTCGTCGGCACCTGCGTGAACGTGTACTGGGTGGACCGGCGCCTGAGGTACGAGCGGCCGCGCTCCTGACGGTCGACCCGGGGCGCGCGGCGCCGCCGTGCGGGGCTGCGGGCCGGGAACCGTCCCGGTGACGGCGGACCGCCGGGGCGGGGCCTCCCCCGTCCCGGCGGCGGACCGTGCGGCCAGCAGCCCGCGGTCAGCGGTCCGCGCGGCCCTCCGGGAGCCAGGGCTCCCACACGTCGCGGTTCCCGTCCACCCAGATCTCGGCGGCCTCGGTGGGGTCGAGCCCCTCCTCGGCGATCATCCGGGCGACCTCGTTCTGCTGCTCGTTGGTCCACGTCCAGTTGTCGAGGAACTGGTACGAGGGCTCGTCCGCCTCCACGAACCCGGTCCGGAAGATCTTGTTCATGTCGTAGACCGGGTAGTCGCAGGGCACCCACTCCAGGTCCTCGTCGCACCCGGGCTCCCACGCGGGGAAGTCGACGCGGACCAGTTCCAGCTCCTCCTGGAGCCACTGCGGGTCGTAGAAGTAGAAGAGCACGGGCTCCTCCTCGGCGTAGCGCCGCCGGACCTCGGTGATCTGCGAGGCCTCCGACCCCGCGAAGACGATCTCCAGGTCCAGGTCGAAGGCGTTGATCATCCCCTGGTCCTGGGTGACGAACCCGGGGGCCCCGCCCAGGAACTCCCCCCGGTCCCCGGTCTCGGCGGTCCGGAAGAGGTCCGTGTGCTCCTTCAGCCCGTCGACGGCGGCGATCTCCGGGTACTCGTCCACCACGTAGCCGGGGACGTACCAGCCGATGCCGCCGACGTTGCCGTTGGGGCCGCCGTCGACCACGGTGCCGTTGCCCTCGGGCCCGTAGAGGTCCATGAGGTCCTCGTGGCCCCAGTTCTCGACGATCACGTCCAGCACGCCCTGGTCCAGGGCCTGCCACGACGGCTGCTCGTCCGTCCGGACCAGCTGGACGTCGTAACCCATCTCCTCCCGGAGGATGTACGCCAGCACCTCGGCGCTGGCCTCGTAGCCCACCCAGCCGTTGAGGGCCATGCGGACGACGCCCGGGTCCCGGGCGATCTGGTCGGTGCGCACCGCGCACGCACTCACCGCGGCCAGGGCCAGGCCGACCGCGATCCCCCTCACCAGGAGGGAGGCGCGGCGGGGCGCGCCCGGCCCCCGCCGCGCGGACCGGGGCGCGGTGCGGGCCCCCGTCCCGAACAGCGCGCGGACACGGTCGGGGAACGGGCCCCGGGGGTCCTGTCTAGGCACGGGGTGCCCTCCTTCCCTGCGTCAGGCGGTCCAGGAACAGGCCCAGGCAGACGATCGCCAGCCCGGACGCCAGGCCGAGGCCGAGCTGGTTCTGCGCCAGGCCGAACACCACGTCGAAGCCGAGCGAGCCGGCCCCGACGAGGGCGCCCATGACCACCATGGACAGCACCAGGATGATCCCCTGGTTGACGGCGAGCAGCATCGAGCCGCGCGCCATGGGCAGCTCCACCTTCGTGAGGAGCTGCCACTTGGTGGACCCCTGGGAGCGGGCCGCCTCCAGGGGCGGGGCGGGTACGCCCCGGATGCCGTCGTCGACCAGGCGGATCACCGGCGGCAGGGCGAAGACGACCGCCGCCACCAGGGCCGGGACGCGGCCGATCGAGAACAGCGCCACCGCCGGGATCAGGTAGACGAACGGCGGCAGGGTCTGCATGGCGTCGAGGACCGGCTTGAGGATCGCGGCGAGCACGTCGTTGCGGGACATCAGCACGCCGATCACCACGCCGAGCGCGATGGTCAGGGCGGACGCCACCAGCACCTGCGAGAGCGTGTCCATGGCGTTGTCCCACACGCCCAGCAGTCCCGCCCCCACGAACGCCAGCCCGGACACGACGCCCGCCCCGAAGCCGGAGAAGATCCACGCCAGGGCCGCCGCGGCGAGCGTCACCAGCCACCAGGGCGACCCCGTCAGGAGCGAGCCCAGCGGCCCCAGGACCCAGTCGAGGGTCCATGCGCCCAGCGCGGCCGTGGTCGGACCGATCGCCGCCTGGACGGCCTCGTAGGCGGCGTTGACCGGGGCCGCGAGATCGACCGCGACCTCGCGCGGCCACCCGCGCACGCCCATGAGCCGCGCGACGGCGACCACGGCGACCGTCAGCGCGAGCCCGCCGCCGAGGAGCGGCAGCCGGAGCCGCTCGGGGACGTCCGGGGTGCGCGCGCCGTGGCCGACCGCGCCCGTCACACGGTCCAGGGCGATGGCGAGCATGACGATCGCCAGGCCCGCCTGGAACGCCTGGCCGACGTTCACCTTGGAGAGCGCCTGGTAGATCGCGTCGCCCAGCCCGCCGGCGCCGATGACCGAAGCGATGACGACCATGGACACGGCGAGCATGATGGTCTGGTTGACGCCGAGCAGGATGGTGCGCCTGGCCAGGGGCAGCTGCACCTTGGTGAGGACCTGCCACGGCGTGGACCCCAGCGACGTGGCCGCCTCGACCGCGCCCCCGGGCACCTCGCGGATCGCCAGCGCCGTGATCCGGACCACGGGCGGGAACGCGTACACGGCGGTCACCACGGCCGCGGCCGGGTTTCCGATGCCGAACAGCAGCACGAACGGCAGCAGGTACGCGAACGCGGGCATGATCTGCATGAAGTCCAGCACCGGGCGCACGCCCCGGTGGAACCGGTCGCTGCGGCCCGCGAGGATGCCGAACGGGATGCCGAACAGCAGGGCGATGAACACCGACGCGATGATCAGCGCCAGGGTGGTCATCGACTCGTTCCACAGCCCGGTCAGCGCGAACACCCCGAAGGCGGCGAGCACCAGGAGCGCCACGCGCCACCCGGCGACCCGCCAGGCGGTGAGCACCCCGAGGACGGTCACGCCCGGCCAGGTGAGGAAGTCGAGGAACTGGTCGATCAGCACGACGGCCGACCCCAGTCCCACGGACACGTAGTTGAAGAAGTACAGGAACAGCGGGCTGTCGTTGCGGTTGACGACGATCCACCCGTACACGCCGTCGAGCCACGCCATGAAGGCGTCCCCGACGGCGGTCGGGAAGGGGCCCGCCCACGCGGGACCGCCCAGCGCGCGGGTCGCCCAGTACCCGGCCACGAGGATGGCGACGACCGCAGCGGCCTGCACCCACGTGTTCCGCAGGAGGGAGGGGCCTGCTCCCCCGGCGCCGCCCGGGGCGGCCTTCCCGGAGCCGGCGGCGGGTCGGGTCACAGCGGCCATGTCACCCACCGCTCCCGGCCGTGGCGGACCCGCCGGGCCCACCGTCGTCGCCGAGGTCCGCGACGTGGCTCGCCGACGCCGGGTCGGTGGCCCCGTCGGACAGCTCCTCCGACGTCTCCCCCTCGATGGCGGCGGCCGCCGCGGCGTTCTCCAGCTGGTCCTCCGCGATGGCGCGCAGCACGTCGTCCCGGCCCACGTAGCCCAGGAGGGTGCCGCCCTCCACGACCCGGACCGGCGCGGTGCTCGCGGCGAGCATCGGCAGGACCTCCGCCAGGACCGTGCCGGGTTCGGTGGTCGGTCCGTCCGTGCGCTCCCCCGGGAAGGGCTCGCGCACCAGCCACCGGGCGGTCAGCACGGTGGTGCGGGCGACGTCGGAGGTGAAGTCGGCGACGTAGGCGTCGGCGGGGCGCCCCACCACCTCCTCCGGGGTGCCGACCTGGACGAGCTCGCCGTCGCGCATGATGGCGATGCGGTCGCCCAGCTTGAGCGCCTCCTGGAGGTCGTGGGTGATGAACACGGAGGTCTTGTGCAGCTCCCGCTGGAGCCGCACGACCTCGTTCTGCATGTCCCGGCGGATCAGCGGGTCCAGCGCGCTGAAGGGCTCGTCGAACAGCAGGACCTGCGGGTCGACGGCGAGCGCGCGGGCCAGGCCGACCCGCTGCTGCATACCGCCGGAGAGTTCGCCGGGCCGGGAGTTCTCGTAGCCTCCCAGGCCGACCATGTCGATCATCTCGCGGGCCCGCGCGTAGCGGTCGGGGCGCGGCATGCCCCGCACCTCCAGGCCGTAGGCCACGTTGTCGATGATCCTGCGGTTGGGCAGCAGCCCGAAGTGCTGGAAGACCATCGCCATCCTGTGGCGGCGCAGCTCGCGCAGCCTCTGCGGCCCCGCCTCCCCGATGTCCTCGCCGTCGAGGAGCACCTGCCCGGAGGTGGGCTCGATCAGCCGGGTCAGGCACCGGATCAGCGTGGACTTGCCGGAGCCGGACAGGCCCATGACCACGAAGGTCTCCCCGGTCCGCACGTCGAAGGAGACGTCGCGCACCGCCACGGTGCAGCCGGTCTCGTCCTTGATGCGGTCGCGGTCCGCGTGCTCCAGGTCCGTGCCGATGACGCTGTCGGCGTTCCTGCCGAAGATCTTCCACAGGTGGCGCACCGAGAAGGTGGTGTCGGAGGCGCCCTCCTGCGGGACGGCCTCCCCCTCCGCGCGCGTGCTCATCGGCTCTCCCCGTCCACGGCCCGCCCGTCCTGCCGGATCAGGTCGGCGGCCCGCTCCCCGAGCGCCAGGACCATGACCATGGGGTTGGGGGTGGGGAGGGTCGGGAACACCGAGGCGTCGGCGACGCGCAGTCCGCGCAGCCCCCGGACGCGCAGGCGCGGGTCGACCACGGCGGTGTCGTCGGAGGCCGCTCCCATGCGGCACGTTCCCGCGGGGTGGTAGACGGTGTGGGCCGCGCGGCGGCCGTACTCGGACAGCTCCTCGTCGGTCGTGACCGCGGGGCCGGGGGCGACCTCGCGTCTGATCCAGGAGCGGAACGGCTCCGCGGCGGCCACCTCGCGGGCGATCCTCAGGCCGTCCACGACGGTCTTCTCGTCGTACCCCTCGGGGTCGGTGAAGTACCGGAAGTCCAGGGCGGGCGGGACCGAGGGGTCGGCGCTGGTGAGGGAGAGCTTGCCGCGCGAGCGGGAGCGGGGGATGTTCGGCGTCATGCACACCGCCCAGCCCTCGGGCGGCGACTCGTAGCCCAGCCGCTTCGTGTTGTCGTCGAAGGGGATCTGGTAGATGTGGAACATCAGGTCCGGACGCGGGTCGCTGTCGTCGCGCCGCACGAACAGGGCCGCGTCCGAGTGCATCACCGTGTTCTGCGGGACCGGCCGGTCGGTCTCCCACATGATGATCGACTCGGGGTGGTCGAGGAGGTTCTCGCCCACGCCCGGCAGGTCGTGGACGGGTTCGACCCCCACGGCGCGCAGCTCCTCGGCGTTGCCGATCCCGGAGAGCATGAGCAGGCGGGGGGTGTCGACCGCCCCGGCGCACAGGACGACCTCGCGGCGGGCGTTCACGGTGAGGCGCGTGCCGTCCGCGGCGGTGGCGCGGACCCCGGTGGCGCGGTCGCCGTCGAGGAGCAGCCGGTCGACCCAGGTCTCCAGCATGACGGTGAGGTTCTCCCGCACGTCCATGATCGGGTGCAGGTAGGCCACCGACGCCGACGAGCGGTGGCCGGTGTAGGGGTCGTAGGCGATGGACAGGAACCCGGCGCCCTCGGCGAAGCCGCCGCCGTGGGAGGTGAGCGCGTTGAAGTCCTCGACGACCGGGACGTCCGCGGCCTCGGCGGCCGAGGCGACCCAGTCCCGGACCATGGCGTTGCGGTCCTTCTCGGCGATCGGGACGATGTTGCACCTGATGCGGTCGGCGTAGGACTGCACGGTGGCGTTGTCCCAGCCCTCGGCGCCCGCCGCGACCCAGTCGTCCAGGTCCTCGGCGAAGGGCCGGAAGCTGATGAGCGTGTTGTGCGAGGAGCACCCGCCGAGCACGCGGGCCCGGGAGTGCAGGATGTCGGAGTTGCCGCGCGGCTGCTCGACGGTCGTGTACCGCATGTCGAGGTCGCCGCCGAGGACGCTCAGCCAGTCGCGGAGCCGGAGCACGTGCTCCAGGTCGCGGTCGTCGGGGCCGCCCTCGATGAGGCACACGGTGGTGCCGGGATCCTCGGTGAGGCGGTTGGCGATCACCGAGCCCGCTGTGCCTCCGCCGACGATCACGTAGTCGTAGGTGGTCTCTGTGGCCACGGTCCGATTCCTCTCGTTGTCTCTGGCCCGGGGGATGCCGGGGAAACCGACCTGTGCGGGTTCTGCTGTCGTGCGGATGCGGGGCGGGGGCGCTCCGCGGTCGTGGGGGCGGGGCAGGGGCCTCAGCCGAACCAGCGCTGCGGTTCGGGCGCCAGGTTGCGGTAGATGTGCTTGGCCTCGCGGTACTCGTCCAGGCCGGCCGGCCCCAGCTCCCGGCCGACGCCGCTGCGGCCGAAACCGCCCCACTCCGCTCCGGGGAAGTAGGGGCCGTAGTCGTTGATCCAGACGGTGCCGTGGCGCAGGGCCGCGGCGACGCGCTCGCCGCGGGCGGTGTCACCGGTCCACACACCCCCGGAGAGCCCGTAGTCGGTGTCGTTGCCGAGCTCGACCGCCTGGGCCTCCGTCTCGAACCGCTCCACGGTGACGACCGGGCCGAACACCTCGTTCTGGACGATGTCCATGGACCGGTCGCAGTCCACGAACACGGTGGGCCGGTAGAAGTAGCCGTCGGCGAGCCCGGGGTCCTCGGGCCGCCTGCCCCCGGCGATGATGCGGGCGCCCTCCTCGACACCGCGCGCGACGGCGGCCTCGACCTTGGCGCGGTGCTCGGCCGACACCAGCGGTCCGCAGCGCACCCCCTCGTCCTGCCCCCGGCCGATGCGGATGGCCTCGGCCCGGCGGGCGAGCTCGGTGGTGAAGGCGTCGTGGATCGCGTTGTGCACGATGAGCCGCGCGCCGGCGGAGCACACCTGCCCGGAGTGGAAGAACGCGGCGCTGAGCGCGTAGTCCACGGCGGTGTCGAGGTCGACGTCGGGGAAGACGATGTTGGGGTTCTTGCCGCCCAGTTCCAGGGCGATCTTCTTGACGGTCCGGGAGGCCGCCGCCATGATCCGCCTGCCGGTGGCCAGACCGCCGGTGAAGGAGACCAGGTCCACGTCGGGGTGCTCGGAGAGCGGTGCGCCCGCGTCGGGGCCGCTCCCCGTGACCAGGTTGACCACACCCGCGGGGATGCCCGCCTCGGTCGTGAGCTCGACCAGCTTGGCGGTGGTGACGGGGGTGATCTCGCTGGGCTTGACCACCATGGTGTTGCCCGCGGCGATGGCGGGGGCCATCTTCCAGGCGAGCTGGAGCAGCGGGTAGTTCCAGGGGGTGATCATGCCGCAGACGCCGACGGGCTCGTGGACGACCTTGCTGTGCACCCCCTCGGGCGCGGAGACGAGGCGGCCCGCGTCCTTGTCCGCGAGTCCGGCGTAGTAGCGGAAGACGTCGGTGACGTCGTCGACGTCGATCCCGCCCTCCTCGATGGTCTTGCCGGTGTCGAGCGACTCCATGACCGCGATCTCCGCGCGGTCGCGCTGGAGGAGGTCGGCGATGCGGTCGAGGACGCGCCCCCGCTCCCCGGCCGTGGTGCGGCGCCACTCCCCCGTGTCGAAGGCGCGCCGCGCGGCGGCGATGGCGTCCTCGGCGTCGGCGCGGCCCGCCTCGCTGACGATGGTCAGGACGGAGGCGTCCGCCGGGTCCAGGATCTCCCGGACACGGCCGTTCCGCGCCGCGCGCCACTCGCCGTCGATGTACAGGCTGGTGGCCGTCGCGGAGCCCGGTTCGGACAGGTACGGCACGGACGGCAAGGTTACGTAGGGTTCGTTCACGGGTCCGGTTTGCCCAAGATGCGTACTCACAAACTGCCTCGTCTCTAAGACGCACACGTCACAGCGCCCCCACAACCCCGACTGGGCTGGAGGAACTCCCCGGCCTTCGGGGACAGCCGTCGGCACGCCTCGCGCCGCACACAGGCAAGTAACTACGCCGAGTGACGGCGGCCCCCGGGACGAACACCCGCACCTGGGGAATACCGGCCACAGTCTTTGACGTACATTGAGGTGTACCTAAGTGGGTTCGTCCGCACTTCGGCGCTCTCACGACACGGCCCGCACCGGAGCCGCGCCCGACCGCGCAACCCGTGAGGAAGCATGCTGCTCGAACAGGAACGCCGCGACGTCTGCCTGACCGCCCGCGCCCTCGCGGACGGTCCCGGCACCGCCCCCGGGGAGGCGGGAACCGTCAGCGTCCGCAGCGGCGACCTCGTCGTGGTCACCCCCCACGGAGTCCCCCTCGACCGGCTCCAGCCCGCCGACTGCCCGGTGATGTCGCTCGACGACCGGGTCCTGGAGGGGCGCCGCGACCCCGCGGCCGAGGCCACCCTGCACATCGCCGTCCACCGCCGCGCCGCCGAGGGCGGGCGCGACGTGACGGCCGTCGTGAACGCGTTCACCGCCGACACCGTCGCCGTGTCCTCCGTGCTCGCCGAACTGCCGCCGATCCACCACCGCGCCGCCGCCCTGGGCGGGGCGGTCACCGTGACCCCCTACACGACCTACGGCAGCGGCGAAATCGGCGACCTCGCGGCCAAGGCCCTCAAGGGCCGCGACGCCGCCCTCCTGGCCGACCACGGCGGGCTCGCCCTGGGCCGCGACCTGGCGCACGCCCTGGAGAACCTCCGCCTCCTCGACTGGCTGTGCGCCGCCTACGTCAGGGCCCGCCGGATCGGTGAGCCCCGCGTGCTCTCCGAGGACGAGCTGGCCCAGGTGCGCCGGCGCGACGCCTACGGGTGGGCCGGCCCCGACGTCTGGTAGCCGCCGCGCCCCTCGGAGTTCCGTGTCGCCGCCGCCCCGGAGCCGGGGTCCCGCGGGCGACGGACCGGATACGCGCACCGGCCGTCGGAGCGGAGCCGTTCGCCGCCCCGGCGGGGCCGCGCCGTGACCGGGCCCACGCGAACCCGGCGCGGATACCCGGTGACATGCCGCCCGGAAACGCCACAATGGTGGGGACGACCAACCCCGGCCGGTGGGAGGCTCCATGCGCTGCAGCTACATCAGGCTCCTCGTCAACGACTACGAGGCCTGTTTCCACTTCTACTCCGAGGTCCTCAGGCTCCCCGTCCTCCGAGGGGACGAGACGAGCCGCTACGCCGAGTTCGACGTGGAATCGGGGACCCGGCTCGCCATCAACCAGCGTGAGGTGATGGCCGAGGCCCTGGAGACCGACACCGCCGACCCCGCACTCCCCCACCAGGACCGGATCGCGGTGATCTTCGAGGTGGACGACGTCGACGTGACCGCCGCCAAGCTGGTCGCGGACGGCGCCCGCCAGGCGATGGAGCCGCGGGACTGGACGGCCTGGGGCGTCCGCGCGGCGCACTTCCGCGACCCCGACGGCTACCTGCTGGAGATCAACCAGCCGCTCCTGCCCGACCTGGCGCTCTGACCCCGGGCGCCCTGCGCCGGGCGCCGGTCCTCCGGGGACGACGGCCGCCGGAACCGGCGTGCGGCTCCGGTCCGGGTGCCCCGGGGCTCCCGGTTCGCCCCTCAGCGGACGATGTGCTCCAGCAGCAGCTCGTTGACCCGGTCCGCGCGCTCCACCCCCAGGAGGTGCGCGGCTCCGGGGACCACCTCGAACCGGGCGTCGGGGAGCCCGTCGGCGAGCCTGCGCCCGTGGCCGGGGGGCAGCAGCGGGTCGTGGGCGGCCGACACGACCAGGGTGGGCACCCGCACGTCGGCGGCCAGGTGGCGCTGGTCCAGCTTCGCGACCGCGTCGCACACCGAGGCGTACCCGCCCGGGTCGAGCCGGGCGAAGTCCTCGGTGAACCTGGCCACGACCTCGGGACGGTCCTCGGCCATGTCGGGGGTGAACCACGGCCGCACGACGTCGGCGGCCACCGACTCCAGGCCGACCTCCCGCACCCGCGAGGCGATCCGGTCCCACCTGTGCACGGCGGGTGTGCGCGGGGCCGCGGCGAGCAGCGCCAGGCGGTCCAGGCTCCGGGGCGAGTTCGCCGCGATCCACACCAGCAGTGCGGACCCCAGCCCCGCGCCGACGGCCGACACCCGTGAGAAGCCCCGGTCCTCGAGGACGCCGAGCAGGTCCAGGGCGAGGTCCGCCACCGTGCAGGGCCCCGCGGGGGCCGGTGAGGAGCCGTGGCCGCGGTGGTTGACCCGCAGGACCTGGAGGTCGCGGGTGAGCTCCGGCATCTGTGGCTCCCAGACCGACATCGTCGTGCCGAAGGGCGGCACGAGCAGGACGACGGGCGCGTGCCTGGGGCCGTCGATTCGGTACTGGAGCGGGATCAGGGCCATGGAACCTCCGGGTCGCCAGAACGCCAGGTTATCCGTTGTCCTCTCGGGGGTTCCAGGAAAGCCCCTGCCTACCGCGCCAAGTGGAGGACAGTACTTGACCTCCACGGTTCCTAGGGTGGTGACCACGAGCTTCGGTGCGACGGAAAGCGGTGGTCATGATGGCGACGACGACGGAGAAGGTCCTGGACGCAGAGCGCGCGTCCCTCCTGCGCGCCCTGGGGGAGCAGCGCGACTTCCTGCGCTTCACCCTCCGGGGGCTGGACGACGAGCAGGCGGCGCGGCGCACCACGGTGAGCGAGCTGACCCTCGGGGGCCTGCTCAAGCACGTGGTGTCGACGGAGCGCAGCTGGGCCGACTTCATCCGGAACGGCCCCGCGCCGACGGAGGTGGACTACGACGACCCGTCCACCTGGCAGGAGCACGCGGACAGCTTCCGGCTGCTGGACGGTGAGACCCTCGCCGGCGTCCTGGAGGACTACGAGCTGGCGGCCGGGGAGACGGAGCGGCTGGTGGCCGAACTGCCCGACCTGGAGGTCTCGCACCCGCTCCCGAGCGCGCCGTGGTTCCCCGAAGGGGGGTCCTGGACGGCCCGCGACGTGCTGCTGCACATCCTCCGCGAGACCGCACAGCACTGCGGCCACGCCGACATCGTCCGCGAGGGCCTGGACGGCCAGAAGACCATGGGCTGACCCCGGTCCCGGACCGGCCGCGGACACGCGGCAAGCCGTTTCATGGTGATGTACATGGCATATGCTCAACATGTACATCACCATGAAACGGAGTCCGACATGAGCCTGACCCAGGTCGACATCGACGACGAGGCCCTTCGTGAGGCCATGAGACTCTCCGGCGCCTCGACCAAGAAGGAGACGGTCAACCTCGCCCTCAGGGAATACGCGGCCAGACACCGTCGCATAGCCGCCCTGGAACACTTCTCCGCACTCGCACGGGACTGGGATTACGAGAGCTGGCAGAAGAGGCGCTCCGCCGAGAAGGGGGATGGGGAGTGATCAGGTACCTGATCGACTCGTCCGCGCTGTGGCGGATTCTGAGGGACCCGAAACACAGGGATGCCTGGCGCGACGTCGTCGTCGAGGGGGCGGTGGGGTCCTGTGCCGTCCAACGTACGGAATTCCGCCGCTCCGCACGCAATCTCGACGAGTACGAGCAGTTCAACGAGATGTTCGAGACCCTGCACCCGGATGTGCCCACGCCGAAGAGCGCCTGGCAGTGGGTGGAGTCCGCGCAGTACCGGCTCCTCCGGGGCGGCGCGCACCGGGCGTTGTCCTCGGTGGACCTGCTCATCGCCGCGACGGCGGCACACCACGGTCTTGTCGTCCTGCACGACGACAACGACTTCGCGACGGCGGCACACCACCTCACCGACCTGCGCGAGCGATCCGTCCGGAACACACCCTGAGACCGGCCGCGGACACGCGACGGGGCGGGCCCACCGACCGGTGGGCCCGCCCCAGAAGAAAGGTGGCGAGGGTCGCTCCCGCATCCCCCCTCAAAGTACGGAAGCAACCCTCGCCTGGGAAGCGGCCGGCGACTCCTCCCCCCGGGAGTCGCGGCCTGTAAGGTCTGCCGCGGATCGACCCTGTCGTTCCGCGTTGATGACGACACTACCCACCCCAACCTCGAAGAACAACCCTCAGTCACGAGAAACTACTTAAAGTGATCGTCATTGCTGGGCAGGCCGCAGCCCAAGGGCTTCGGGACATCGTCAACCAGGGGTCATGACGGCCCGCCCGGAGGCCGCGCATAGCCTGGACCGGTGAGATCTCCGCTCCTCAGCCCCCGCTGGCTCGGCATCCACCTGGTCGCCCTGCTGGTCGTCCTGGTGTGCGCCACCGGCACCTCGTGGCAGTTCGTCCGCGCCTTCGAGCCCGACCGGGAGGTGATCACCAACCCGGTCGAGGACCTGGCCTCCGCCCGCCCCGTCGAGGACCTGCTGGAACCCGGTGCGTACATGCACCCCGACTCCTTCGCGAACCAGGCGGTCGAGGCCACGGGCCGCTACGACACCGCCGAGCAGCTCCTGGTGCCCCGGGTCGTGGACGGGGTCCTGGGGCACGACGTCATCCTGCCGCTGGTCACCGCGGACGGCAGCGCCGTCACCGTCAACCGGGGCTGGGCCGAGGAGGGGCAGGACGTCCCCGAGGCCCCCGGCGGCGAGGTCACCGTCACGGGCTGGCTGCTGCCGCCCGTCGGGGCCGAGGGGGTCGTCCCCGTCGAGGTGTCCGAGGGACAGGTCGAGCGCATCGCGGCGTCCGTCCTGGTCCAGGAGTGGGACCACCCCCTCTACGAGGGCTACGTCACCCTGCCCGGACAGGACCCGGCCACGGACTCCCTCGTCCCGGTGCCGCCGCCCGAGCCGCCCACCGAGGTCGAGGTCAACTGGCGCAGCCTCAGCTACACGGTGCAGTGGGCGATGTTCGGCGTCTCCGCGGTGGTCTTCTGGATCATCCTCATGCGCCGTGAACTGGCGGAGGCCCGCTCCCGGCGGGAGCGGGCCTCCGACGGGGAGGAGCAGGAGGGTCAGCCCGCGGTCGCGGGCTCCTGAGCCCGCTCGCCCGCGGCAGCCTCCTTGGCCTGCTCGGACCTGACGATCCGGTGCTCGACGACGAACCCGACCACGGGGACGGTGCCGGCCAGGGCCACGCCGAGGGTGCGGGCGGCGCTCCAGCGCCGGTCCAGCGCGACCCACAGCACCGCGAAGACGTACACCATGTAGATGTAGCCGTGCGGCATGGCGATGAAGAGCATCAGCGGCGACTCGGGGCCGAACCAGTGCTCCAGCCCCTGCGGCGCCGGCATCAGGGAGAAACGGGCCGTCTCACCGACCAGGTACTTGGCGGGCATGGCCACGAAGGTCAGCCCGATCAGGAAAACGCCGGTCACGTACGCGAGCACCCTGTACAGCCCGAACGACACACGCCTCTTGTCCACCGCTACCTCACACGCTTCGTCAGACTTCCGCCCCGAGGAGGGTCGGGGTCCCTCCTCGAGGCTAAACGCTGTCCGCGGCCACGGCCCCCCGGGGTGGACGAGGCCGGACAATCTCACATCGCCGCAGTTCAGCTCTTGTTGGACGTGCGGTCCGGACTGCTCCACCGGCCGTCGGAGTCGGTGGTCCACGCCTTGGAGACCATGCGCAGCGACAGGTAGGCGTCCACCAGCCTGATCGGGAAGAAGAACAGGCCGTACAGCAGGTAGGACGGACGCCGCCGGACCACGGTCAGCAGGCAGGTGAGCATGTAGTCCGGGATGAACAGGCCGATCGCGATGGCCGTCAGCGGCAGGAGCGCCGACACCGCCGTGAAGGCCCCGCCGAAGAACGGCAGCGTCCCGAAGGGCTCGCCGCCGAGCGTTCCCACGAGCACGAACACCCCGAGCAGCGCGGTGAGCAGCAGGACCAGGGAGACCAGCACGACCTCGACGACGTAGAGCGCGAGGAACGCCCAGAAGACGCTCGGCCAGATCCCGTGCCTGCGAATGGTCTGCCAGAAGCCGAGCGTCCACCGGCCGACCTGCTTGTAGTAGTCCCCGAACGTGAAGGGGTCCTGGCTGTAGGCCTTGGTGTCGGGGTTCATCGAGATGCGCCCGAGGCGCTTGTGGTGCACCTCGAAGGTCATGTTGAAGTCCTCGATCACCAGCCCCGGGGGGTTGACGTCGATCTCCCGCAGAGCCTCGCTGCGGTAGACGCTGGCGAAGCCCGGCACGATGAACGCCGTGTTGGCGTGCCGCCAGGTCTGCCCGAACCGCATGAGGTACTGGAGCATGAAGTACAGCCGGTCCCGGTAGGCGGAGATGGTCCTGCCGACGATGGTCCGCTCCTGCGGCTTCCACTCCGAGACGACGAAGCCCGCGACGGCGGCGACCGAAGGGTCCTCCAGCTGGCGCCTGGCCCCCTCCACGTACCCCGGGTCGAGTTCGGTGTCGGCGTCCAGGATGAGGACACCGCCGTAGTTCTCGGTCAGGGAGAACTCCTCGATGACCGCCTCGATGGCGCCGGCCTTGCCGCGGTTGGTGAGCAGTTCGAGCACGTTGACGCCGGTCCTGGCGGCGATCTCCGCCGTGGCGTCCTTGGAGGAGTCCGAGACCACGTAGACGTCCCAGCGGTCGAACAGGCTCAGCGCCGATCCGATGGCCGCGTGGATGACGGGTTCCTCGTTGTGCGCGGGGATGACGACCGCCAGGGAGATACCGGGGTCGTCGCCCCGCGCGCCCCCGGGCCGCCCGGAGGCGTGACGCCCCGCCGGTCGGACGGGACGACCGCCCGGCCCCGGGGGGCCTGCATCGGACGCGCCCACCTCGGAGGCGCCCGCGGCGACCAGGACCCGCTCCGGCGGGGCGGCCCCGACCGCCCGGCCCCGGCGGGCCCGCGGCCGCACCACCGCGCGGATCGAGTCCTCGCCCAGGCGCAGGAGGCCGGCGGCGGTCCACAGGAGGAGGTTGGCGCCGAACGCCAGCCACAGGAACACGTAGCCGAACGCGCCCAGTCCCGCGGCGGCCGCCATGTCCGCGGCGAAGGCGAACCAGTAGACGAAGAGTGCGACAGCGAGGACCAGGGCGATCAACCCGGTCAACAGGCCACCGATGAAACGAGCGATACGCACAGCCCTGGGACCCCTCCGAAAGATATCGGTTTTCGGACCGACATGAACCCGCACATCCAGCGTTAGGTTGACGCCCTACGGCACTGAGTGGTTGACCCTGGTTCGCGTCCTATGTAGGCCACGCAAATCGTATACACGGGCTTGCGTCAGGTGGTACCCATTAGAAGATATTTGTGAGGAGGACCGGGGTGGCGCGGTACGCACTTCGGTTTATACCAGGCTGCCCGAAAACTCGGACAATCCTCACCAAAGGTTCCCCACGGAGAGAAGGAGAACGCTCGGCGTGATCGGCGGCTTACCCTCCCCCTCGCCTGATCCGACCCGCGGCAAGCAGGACAGCAGGCCCATGAGCAACACTGCCACCAGCAATGACATCGGGGAACCCGACTCGGTCATGCGGGTGGCACTCCACCAGCCGCACTACCTGCCCTGGCTGGGCCTCATCGACAAGATCGACCGGGCCGACCTTTTCGTCGTATTGGACACGGTGCAGTTCGAACGGCGTGGTTGGCAGAACCGGAACTATGTCGCGGGGCGTGACAAGCCCGTCCTGCTCACCGTGCCGGTCAACCAGGGCAACCGCGATGATCGCATACTGGACAAGCGCATTGACAACGGGCGCCAATGGCGGATCAAGCACTACAAGGCACTCTCGGAACACTGTTACCGCAGAGCGCCGTACTGGCGCGAATACCGCGATGAGATCGCCCATCTGTACGAAACGGAGTGGGACGGCCTCGCGGAGCTCGCCACGGAGACGACCCGCATGCTGATGCGCTGCTTCGGGATCGACACCCCGGTGCTGCTCGCCAGCGAGATCGGGGACTTCCCGGGGCGCAAGAGCGAACTGCTCGCCCAGATCTGCGCCAAGACCGGCGCGGACATCATGCTCTCGGGGGACGGTGCCAGGGACTACCTGGACACCGGGGCCCTGCGCCGCTACGGGATCGGCGTCGAATGGCAGGACTTCCGGCATCCGGTCTACCCGCAGCACCTGCCCGCCGGAGCCGGCTTCGTGCCGCGCCTGTCGGCGATCGACCTCCTTCTCAACGCCGGGCCGGACGCGCTCCAGGTGCTCCGGCAGGCACGGACCCGGAGCTGACCGCGTGTCGGCACGCGGGTCGGCACCCCGCCCGCGACCGCGGGCACGGGACCGCTCCACGGGTTCGGGACAACCACGATCGCCCCCACCTCGGCAAAGGACGGCACACCGGCATGACGACGGACTGGTCCCAGGAACGGATCCTGGTCTACGCCCCCCACCCGGACGACGAGACGCTCGGCTGCGGCGGCCTCATGAGCAAGGCCAAAAGCGCCGGAGCCGAGGTGTTCGTCCAGTTCCTCACCGTCGGGGACACCGCCGACCAGTCGCCGAAGGGCTTCTCCACCGCAGAGGAGCGCTACGCGGAGATCAAGAAGGTCTCCGACCACTTCCGCTGGGACGACTGGCACATGGCCCTCCCCGGTGACGCCCACCACCTGCGGCTCGACACCGTCGCCCGGGTGGACCTGACCCGGCTGATCGAGCGGGAGAGCCCCCTGTCGGTCGAACGGCTCCGGCCGACCGTGGTGCTCGCGCCGCACCGCACCAGCTACAACCAGGACCACCAGGCCACCGCCGAGGCCGTGCACACCGCCCTGCGCCCCTCCGACACCGCCCTGCGCCACCACCCGCGGCTGGTGCTGGCCTACGAGGAGGCCGCCGACCAGTGGCGGTCGGAGCCGGTGGCGCCGCCGAACCTCGTCGTCGAACTCGACGAGTCCCAACTGGCGGACAAGCTCCACGCCATGGAGCTGTACGGCTCGCAGAGCCACAGGCACCCGCACACGCGCTCCGAACCGACCCTGCGCAGCCTCGCCGTGCTCCGCGGCATGCAGGCCGGGGTCGCGCTCGGGGAGGGGTTCCACGTGCTCCGCTGCCTGGCCTGAACGACCGGGCCCCGCCCCGGTCCACGCACTTCTCCGACACGCGCCCCGCTCGCGCAACGCTGGAAGCACCTCAACGCACACCGCTCGTAGTGGAGGGGAAACCATGAAGGCTGTAGTGACCGGAGGAGCCGGGTTCATCGGCTCTCACCTGTGCGACCACCTGGTCGCGCGGGGACACCGGGTGACGGTCCTGGACGACCTGTCGACCGGTTCCGCCGCGAACCTCTCCCGGGTGGAGGGCTCACCCGGATTCCGCTTCGTGCGCGGGGACGTCCTGGACAGGGAGCTGGTCGACGCGCTGGTCGCGGAGGCGGACACCGTGTTCCACCTCGCCGCGGCCGTCGGCGTCTACAACATCGTCGACAACCCGCTGCGCTCCCTGCGGATCAACCTGCACGGGACGGAGAACGTGGTGGAGGCGGCCGTCGCGCACCGCGTGCCGTACATGATCGCGTCCACCAGCGAGGTCTACGGCAAGAACGACGCCGACGGGCTCAAGGAGGGCGACGACCGGATCTACGGGTCCGCGACCAAGAGCCGGTGGTCCTACGCCGCGGCCAAGGGGCTGGACGAGCTGATCGCCTACGTGCACGGGACCGAGTCCGGCGTCCCGTGCGTCATCGCCCGCTTCTTCAACGTGGTCGGCCCCCGGCAGACCGGCCGCTACGGCATGGTCGTCCCCCGGTTCGTCGACCAGGCGATGGCCGGGGAGCCGATCACCGTGTACGGCACCGGGACGCAGCGCCGCTGCTTCGGCTCGGTGTTCGACGTGGTGCCCGGCCTCCTCAGACTGATGGAGACCCCCGAGGCCTACAACCAGGCCGTCAACCTGGGGGGCCACGAGGAGATCTCGATCAAGGGCCTGGCCGACCGGGTCGTCGAGCTCACCGGTTCCGCGAGCCCGATCACCTACATCGACTACGAGGAGGCGTACGGGGAGGGCTACGAGGACATGCAGCGCCGCTACCCCGACACCTCCCTGGCCGGGCGCCTGGTCGGCTACCGGCCCGAGCGCGACCTCAACGACATCATCCGGTCGATCGTGGAGCACCGGAGCACGGCACCGCCCGTGCCCGCCCCCGCGTAGGAACCCGGCCGGTCCGGCACGGGGCGCCTCCCCGCCCCAGCCGGCTCCGACGCAGGGACCCCGGACACCGCGCCCGGGAGGGGTGGCCGCCCGCTCCGGCGGACCCCCGGCGCGCACCGCGCCCGCGGAGGGACAGGAGTGACGGCGCCGGACCCCCGCCGACCAGCCCGGCCAGGGCATAGGGGCAGGACGCCAGAGGACGCCGGAACCGGCCCCTCAGGAGCCCGCCAGCACCGTCAGCACCAGGACCACGCTCAGCGCGAGCACCGACGAGCACAGGAACGCCATGGCCCACGGCCTGGCGACGGCCGACGGGGGCCCGCCCGTCCCCGGGTCCCGGGTGCCGTAGCCGATCCGGCGCCAGCGCCACCACAGGTGGAAGGCGAGCACGGCGCACACGGCCAGCAGCGCGGCCGCCGTGGCCACGCGCACCGGCGGGGACGCCTGGAGGACGCTGTCGACGTCGTTCGTGAGCGAGCCGCGCATGAACAGCAGGCCCACCACGGCGAGGAGGATGAGCGTCCGCTGCCACGACATCAGGGTGCGTTCGGGCTGCAGCCCGGGGTCGTCGCGGTCGACGGGCGCGTTCACAGGAGGTTGCCCAGCAGGACGAGGGCGCACACCAGCCCCACCGCGAACGTGGTGACCAGGGGGAGCAGGCTCAGCCGCAGGGTCCCGCCCCGGCTCATGATCCTCTGCACGCGGTACCAGCGCAGCGGCGCGTAGACCGTGATGACCCCGGCGAGCGCCGCGAGCAGCAGACCGACCGCGGTGCGGGGCCACTCCGCCCATCCCAGGGGGAGCAGGTGCAGCACCGCGACGGCTCCGGCGAGGAGGGCCAGGGACGTCCTGACCCAGGCGAGGAAGGTGCGCTCGTTCGCGAGGGTGAACCGGTAGTCGACGTCCCGCTCCCGGGCGCCGTCCCCGGGCACCGCATCGTCCTTCACGGCCACCCCCGTCCACCTGGCGCTCCGCGCGCTCCGTCCCCGTCCGGCCACGGTTCCCCACGAGGAATCCGCGCCCCTCCGACCGACCCTAGCCGCCGAGCTCCTTTCCTCCCAAACAGGTATGCAACACGTGTTGTGTCGGAAACCTCTTGTCCTGGACACGGGTCCGTGGCCCCGGGAACGCATGCGGAACAAACGAGTGGGCACGACCGCTGTAGGACTGAGAGATGGCGGTTGGCCGACGGTCGACACCAACCAACGAAGAGATCAGGAGACCACGTGCCCACGGTCGAGCTCACCAAGGACAACTTCGCGGAGACGCTGAAGGACAACGACTTCGTCCTCATCGACTTCTGGGCGGACTGGTGCGGTCCCTGCCGGCAGTTCGCCCCGGTCTTCGAGAAGTCCGCGGACACCCACACCGACATCGTGCACGCCAAGGTGGACACCGAGGCGCAGCGCGAGCTGGCTTTCGAGTTCAAGATCCAGTCCATCCCGACGCTGATGATCGTGCGCGAGCGCACCGTCATCTACAACGAGCCCGGCGCTCTGCCCTCCGAGGCGTTGGAGAGCCTGATCACCCAGGCCAAGGAGCTGGACATGGACGAGGTGCGCCAGAAGATCACCGAGCAGGGCGGCGACGCCCCGGAGTAACCGGGCGGCACCGGGAAGACCCCGCGCCCGGCCCTCCCGCGACGGCGGGAGGGCCGGGCGTTCGCATGTCCGGGCACGGGACCGCCACGTCCGCCCCCTCCTTCGGTGACGGAAGCGCAACGTTCCGCGTTCGGAACGCCTCCGAGTTCACCGCCCACGTTCACCTTCGCCACGAGGATCGTTCACTCGGCCTTCATGTGGACGGATTTGCATGGTATTCGACCGCGCTCCGCCGGTTCTGCCCCCCATGACCGCGCAAGCACCGTCCGACCCGGAAGTGGACCCATGTCTGTCAGCAACACCGCGTCCCCTCGCGGCACCGAGTCCGGTCGCGGCGTCGCACCCGACACCGTCCGGTACAACCGCGAGGTCCCCGACCTCGGAGACCCCGTCTTCGACGTCTCCGGCCTCTCGATCTACTACGGGTCCAACAAGGCCGTGCGCGACGTGAACCTCAAGGTCGGGCCGCGCCAGATCACCGCGATGATCGGCCCGTCCGGCTGCGGCAAGAGCACCGTCCTGCGGACCCTCAACCGGATGAACGACCTCATCCCCGGCGCCCGCATCGAGGGGCGGGTGACCTATCACGGCGAGGACCTGTACGCCTCGGAGGTCGACCCGATCGAGGTGCGCCGCCGGATCGGCATGGTCTTCCAGAAGCCCAACCCGTTCCCGAAGTCGATCTACGACAACGTGGCCTACGGCCCGCGCATCAACGGCGCCCGCGGCAACATGGACGACCTGGTCGAGGAGACGCTGACCAAGGCCGCCCTGTGGGACGAGGTCAAGGACAAGCTCAAGGAGAGCGCGTTCGCCCTCTCCGGCGGCCAGCAGCAGCGCCTGTGCATCGCGCGCACGATCGCGGTGAACCCCGAGGTGATCCTGATGGACGAGCCGTGCTCCGCGCTCGACCCCATCGCGACCCTCAAGATCGAGGACCTGATGTACCAGCTGGCCAGCGAGTACACCATCGTCATCGTGACCCACAACATGCAGCAGGCCGCGCGCGTGTCCGACCGGACCGCGTTCTTCACCGCCGGGGTGGACGACGCGGGCGACCGCTACGGCAGCCTCGTCGAGTACGACGAGACCACCACGATCTTCAGCAAGCCGTCCGACCAGAGGACCGAGGACTATATCGCTGGTCGCTTCGGCTGATCAGCCCCAACCGTCCCCACCCGGGCGACCAGCGATGGTGGGTCGCTTCGGCTGATCAGCCCCAACCGTCCCCACCCGGGCGACCAGCGATGGTGGGTCGCTTCGGCTGATCAGCCCTAGCTCTGCGGCCCCACCGGGGCGACCAACGATGGTGGGTCGCTTCGGCTGATCAGCCCCAACCGTCCCCACCCGGGCGACCAGCGATGGTGGGTCGCTTCGGCTGATCAGCCCCAGCTCTGCGGCCCCACCGGGGCGGCCGGCGATGGCGGGCCGCCTCGGCCGATCGGCCCGGGCGGCCGGCGACGGGACGGTCGGCCGGATCGGCCGCGACGGGGCCGCCCCTCTCCCGCACCTTCGACGAAGTGGACCCCCATGCCCGCGCTCACGCCCTCCGCGTCCGTCCCCTCTCCCACCCCGGGCGCCCTGGGCGACGCGGACCCGGTCGAGCGCCCGGAACGGTGGGAGGGCCCGCTTCGGGTCCTGCTGGTCGAACCGGAGTCGGAGCAGTCCCACCAGCTGGTGCTGTCGCTGAGCGGCCACGACGTGGACATCACGGTGTGCGTGGACGGCGCGGAGGCGCTGCTGCGGGTGGGGATGATGCGTCCGGACACGCTGGTGACCAGCGCGAACCCGCCCGAGGTGGACCTGGAGACGCTGGTGCGGGTCACCCGCCGGGCGACCGAGATCCCGATACTCATCGGGGTGGGGCCGGGCGACTCCCAGCGGGCGATGAGGGCGTTGGCTGCCGGCGCGACGGCGTGCGTGAGCCGCCCCTACCGGATCCCGGAACTGGCGGCCCTGCTGCGCGGTTCGCTCCCCGGCGCGGACGGGGGCGGACCGGACAGCGGGGCGTCGCCGTCCGCGCTCCGTTCGGGGGCGCTGGAGCTCGACGCCCTGGGACACCGGCTGTTCGTGGACGGCAACCCGGTCAACCTGGCCCTGCGTGAGTTCGGGATCATGGACTTCCTGCTGCGCAACAACGGGCGGGTGGTCAGCCGCGAGGAGCTGTGGACCGAGGTGTGGCACAAGCCCCTGCCTCCGGTGAACAACACGATCGCCGTGCACATCCGCCGCCTGAGACACAAGCTGGGCGACTCCGAGGCCCAGCCCCGGTTCATCCACACGGTGCGCGGAATCGGCTACCGTCTCGATACCGCGAATGGTGGCTGACCACATACAAAAAGCTACCGACGAACATCCAGGGTCCTCCAGCAGGCGCCGGAGCGACCCATTGTTCATGTAGGCGTCACTTCGCCGATCGACACACGCGAAGGTGAACCGAAGGGCAACCGGACACGTCACCTTCCTTGCCGGTCGGTCACGGCGAAACCCGCACAGGAGTCGGCATACCCGCAGGTCATCACCGTGAGTCCCGGGCGCATGACAGAAGTCGACAACCACGAAAACGCCCCGCCGTTATTAAACGGTTACCCCCATTCACTTCGCATTCACCCGCCTTCTACCAACCGGCCTCCATTTCGATGTCAGCGCGACTTTCTGCACGCTTACTGTCGTTTTACGTCAGCCCCGACAGCGGTGATTCAACGAGGAGAACTACGACATGCGCAACGGGCGTTCCAAGCTCGCCGTCCTGGCAGCCATCCCCCTGCTCGCCACGGCGTGCGGTGGCGGCGGCGACGCGGCAGGCGACGGTGCAGACGGTGGTGGCGGCGGCGATCTCAGCGCGCAGCTGACCGGCGCCGGTGCCAGCTTCCCCGACCCCCTGTTCCAGGACTGGATCTACGAGTACTCCAACGGCGTGCAGCCCGGGGTCAGCGTCAACTACCAGAGCGTCGGCTCCGGTGCGGGCGTCGAGCAGTTCCTGGAGCAGACCGTCGACTTCGGCTCCTCCGAGGAGTTCCTGGGCGAGGAGGACCTCGCGGCCGCCGCCGAGGCCCGCGGCTGTGAGGCCGTGCAGTTCCCCGTCGTGTTCGGCGCGGTCGTCATCGCCCTGAGCAACCCCGACCTGGACGGCCTCGTCCTGGACGCGGAGACCCTCGCGGGGATCTACTCCACCGAGATCACCACGTTCGACGACCCGGCGATCGCCGAGCTCAACCCGGACATGGACCTGCCGAGCGACGAGATCATCCCGGTCCACCGCTCCGACAGCTCCGGCACCACCTACGTGTTCTCGCACTACCTGACCACCGAGGTCGAGTCGTGGGCGGACGAGTACGGCGAGGGCAAGGAGCTGGACTGGGCCGACGGCCTGGTCGGCGGCCAGCAGAACGACGGCGTCGCGCAGGGCATCACCCAGAACCCGGGCGGCCTGGGCTACGTGAACCAGTCCTTCGCCCAGGAGGCCGACCTGGCCGTCGCCCACATCGTCAACGAGGACGGCACCCCGATCGAGCCGACCCTGGAGTCGACGATCGCCGCCACCGGCGAGGCCGAGATCCCGGACAACTTCCAGTTCTCGATCGACAACATCGGCGGCGAGGGCTACCCGATCGCCGGATCCAACTGGATCTTCACCTACACCTGCGGCTACGACCAGGCCAACGCCGACGCGATCATCGACTTCTGGACCTGGGCCCTGACCGACCAGGGCGCCCAGGACCTGGCCGGCGAGCTGGGCTACGCCCCGCTCAACGAGGAGCTGACCGAGCGCGTCATCACTGAGCTGGAGAAGACCAACTCCGAGAACGGCGGCGGCGACGCCGACGCCGACACCGGCGCCGAAGAGGACGCCGAAGCGACGGAGTAACCCTCCAGCGGGGCCGGGGTACCCGTTACCCCGGCCCCGACCCCATCCCCTCCGTCCCGAGGCGCCGGGGCGGGCCGCTCTCCACTCCCACGAAAGCCACAGAGGAGAAGCACATGTCCACCGAGGCCCCCGAGGCCCCGCAGGCCCCCGAGGCCCCCCGGCGGGGGACGCTCACGTCCGGCAAGGGGCGCCTGGCAGACCCGATCTTCAAGTGGGTCGTCGCGGCCTGCGGCACCATCGTGCTGGTCATCCTGGCGCTGATGGTCATCCGGACCACGACCGAGGCCTGGCCCGTCTTCGCGAAGGAGGGGTTCTTCGGCTTCCTCATCGGGGAGGAGTGGACGGCCGGCGGCTCCCGCACGGAGATCACCGGCACCTACGGCGCCTGGCCGTTCATCTACGGCACCCTGATCACGTCGGTGATCGCGATCGCCATCGCGCTGCCGCTGTCGATCATGGTCGCCGTCTACCTCACCCACCTGGCGCCGCGCCGGATCGCCAAGCCGCTCTCCTACACGGTCGAGCTGCTCGCCGCGGTGCCCAGCGTCATCTTCGGCCTGTGGGGCCTGCACTGGTTCCTGCCCAACGTCATGCGGCCGTTCTTCGAATGGCTCGAAGGCGCGATGGGCTGGTTCTTCCTCTTCGAGGGCCCGGTGCGCGGCGTCGGCTACCTGCCCGCCGGCATCGTCCTCGCCATCATGATCCTGCCGATCATGACCGCCATCATCCGCGAGGTCGTCGCCGTCCAGCCGCTGGAGCAGCAGATGGCGGCCTACGCGCTGGGGTCGACCCGGTGGGAGGTCATCACCAAGGTGGTCCTGCCCGCCAGCTTCTCGGGCATCGTGGCCGCCGCGATGCTGGGCCTGGGCCGAGCCCTGGGCGAGACCATCGCCGTGCTGATGCTGATCGGCGGGTCCCAGGGATGGGGCGCGAGCCTGTTCGGCACCGGCAGCAGCATGGCGTCGCACATCGCCGCGACCTTCGGCGAGTCCTCGCCGGAGACCAGGACCGGGCTGATGGCGATCGGTGTCGCCCTGTTCCTCGTCACGATGATCGTCAACATCCTGGCCCGCGTCATCGTGTGGCGCCTGGGACAGTTCACGGGAGACGCCGCCGTATGAGCACCACGACCACCACCCCTCCGGCCGCACGGCCCGCCCCGCTGAGCCAGCGTCCCCCCGGCTCCGGGTTCCGCAGGTTCAAGAACCGCTCCGCGACGGTGGTCCTGACCGCCGCGATGGTCCTCGCCATGATCCCGCTGGTCCTCATCATCTTCGAGGTCACCCGGCGCGGCATCGGCGTGGTCAACCTGGACTTCTTCACCCAGACCGAGCCCCCGCCCCGCCGCGAGGGCGGCGGCTACGCGGCCGGTTTCGTCGGCACGCTGTACATCATGGCGCTGGCGGTCCTGATGTCGATCCCGTTCGGCATCGCGACGGCGGTGTACATCGTGGAGTACGGCCCGAACAGGCTGACCTCCTCGATCCGCTTCTTCACCGACGTGATGACGGGCATCCCCTCGATCTTCGTCGGCCTCTTCGTGTACGGCCTGCTGGTGATCGGCTGGGGCGGGATGGGCTTCGGCACGTTCGTGGGCGCCGTGGCGATCGCGGTGATGATGCTGCCGATCGTGACGCGCTCGGCGGAGGAGATGCTCCGCCTGGTGCCCAACGAGCTCCGCAACGCCAGCTACGGCCTCGGCGCGCGCAAGTGGCAGACCATCGTGCACACGGTGCTGCCCGCCGCCGCGCCCGGCCTGACCACCGGCTCGATGCTGGCGATCGCCCGCGGCATCGGTGAGACGGCTCCGCTGCTGCTGACGGCCTTCGGTTCGGGCCTGATCGTCACGGCCATGCAGGGCTCGCCGCAGGGCGCCGTGCCGATGCAGCTGTACCGGGGCGCCGCCCAGCCGTTCGAGGCCGGCGTCGACCGCGCCTGGGGTGCGGCGCTGTGCCTGTTCGTCCTGGTCGTGCTGTTCACCATCGTCGCGCGGTGGATCGGCTCGCGGGCGTCCGTGGGCTCCCGGTAGGAAGACGCCGGGGAGCAGGGATCCAGGGGCCGCGCCGGTGTGCGCGGCCCCTTCCCGTGTCCGGGGCGTCCGGCGCTTCCCCGGAGCGCCGGGCCCCCGGTAGCCTTTCGCCGAACACACCCCGACCCCTGGAGCCACAGATGCCCACCACCGAGTACGCGGCCACGTTCGCCCTCGTCGACACCGACGGCGACGGACGCATCTCCGCCCAGGAGCTGGCGTCGCTCATGCACAACCTCGGCGACGAGTGCACCGAGGAGCAGGCCGCCGAGGTGGTCCGCTCCATGGACGGCGACGGCGACTCCCGCATCTCCCTGGAGGAGTTCGCCCGCTACATGGCGCGAAACAGGGCCTGAACACGCCCACCGCCGGGGACCGGCGCGGCCGGGTCGGCCCCCGGCGGACCGGTCACGGGGCCTTGGGCCCGCTGACCAGGTAGACCACGTCCGGCACGCTGTGCGAGACCGTCACCTCCATGACCTCGACCTCCGCGAAGTGCCCGCGCAGCAGGACCTCGAAGCTCTCCACCTCGTTGGCGCTCCAGAAGGCCAGGACCCCGCCGGGCGCCATCAGGCGGGCGAGCTGCTCCAGTCCCGCCGCCTCGTAGAGGCGGTTGTTGTTCTCGACCACCGTCCAGTCGGGTCCGTTGTCGGTGTCCAGGCAGATCACGTCGTAGCGGGGAGGCTTCTCCTTCGCCGACGCCGCCGCCAGCCACGCCACGATGTCGGCGTTGTGCACGCGGCACCGGGGGTCCCGGTGGACGTACTCGGCGGCCTCCCCCAGTTCGCCGTCGTGCCAGGCGATCACCTGGGGTTCGAGTTCGACGACGTCCACGAGCGACACCTTGGGGTTCTCCAGGGCCTCCCTCGCCGAGAAGCCCACGCCCAGCCCCCCGATGAGGACGCGGGCACGGGAGCGGCCGTCCGGGAGGGCCGCCAGGCCGGCGCGCACCATCTCCCTCTCGGAGGTGCCGTCGCGGGTGTCCATGAGGAACACCCCGTTGCTGTAGATCTCGTAGTGGGCCCCCACGCGGCGGAGCACGAGGTCGCCCCCGGTCTCGCCGGTCACCCTCGCGAGGGTGACGGCACCGTCTTCCAGTGCGGAGAAGTCCGTGGAGGGGGCGGTGTCCGGGATTCGCTGGTTCATCTCCACATTGTGCCCGTGCCGCCCCGCACCGCCGTACTCCTCCGCACCGGCGAAGGCCCCGGACACCCGGAAACACGTGTTACGGGAAAGTTCCCCGGGTGTTGAATCCGTGATCCAATCGGTGTCTTTGTGACGCCGGCTACAACGCCTCTCCTGGGCACGATGGTCGCTACCAGACCACCGGATCCTCCCTGGTGGTTGCCAGCGAGAAGAGGAGAATGATCGGATGTCCTCTGTTCCGATCAGTAGGCAGGCGGCGCAGCCGCCCAAGCCGAAATGGACACCCCGGAGCATCGCCCTCTGGGTCGCCGTCGCCCTGGTGGGAGCACTCGCGTGGGGCGTCATCGCGATCAACCGCGGCGAGGAGATCTCGGCCGCCTGGCTGATCTTCGCCGCGCTCTCGTCCTACGCGATCGGGTACCGGTTCTACGCGCGGTTCATCCAGTACAAGGTGCTGCTGACCGACGACACCCGGGCCACCCCCGCGGAGCGCCTCAACAACGGGGCGGACTTCCACCCGACCGACCGCCGGGTCCTGTTCGGCCACCACTTCGCGGCCATCGCGGGCGCCGGTCCCCTGGTCGGCCCCGTCCTGGCCGCCCAGATGGGCTACCTGCCGGGCACGATCTGGATCATCCTCGGCGTCATCTTCGCCGGCGCCGTGCAGGACATGGTGGTGCTGTTCTTCTCCACCCGGCGCAACGGCCGCTCGCTCGGCCAGATGGCCCGCGAGGAGATCGGCCCGGTCGGCGGCATCGCCGCGCTGGTCGCCGTCATGGCGATCATGGTCATCCTGCTCGCCGTGCTCGCCATGGTCGTGGTCAACGCGCTCGCGGACTCCCCGTGGGGCTCGTTCTCCTTGATCATGACGATCCCGATCGCCCTGTTCATGGGGGTGTACCTCCGCTATCTGCGGCCGGGCAAGGTCATGGAGACCTCCGCCATCGGCGTGGTGCTGCTCCTGCTCGCCATCGTCGGCGGCGGCTGGGTGGCCGAGCACGCGGTGCTGCGCGAGGTCTTCCTGTTCACGCCGAACGAGCTGACCTTCGGCCTGATCGTCTACGGCTTCGTCGCCTCGGTCCTGCCGGTGTGGCTGCTGCTGGCCCCGCGCGACTACCTGTCGACCTTCATGAAGGTCGGCGTGGTCGTGCTGCTCGCGGTGTCGATCCTCGTGGCGATGCCGAAGCTCCAGCTCCCGCAGTTCACCGAGTTCGCGTTCAACGGCCAGGGCCCGGTGTTCGCCGGTTCGCTGTTCCCGTTCGTGTTCATCACCATCGCCTGCGGAGCCCTGTCCGGCTTCCACGCCCTCATCTCGTCGGGGACCACCCCGAAGCTCATCGAGAAGGAGGGCCAGGTCAGGATGATCGGCTACGGCTCGATGCTGACCGAGTCGTTCGTGGCGATCATGGCCCTGATCGCGGCCTGCATCATCGACCCGGGCGTGTACTTCTCGATGAACATGCCCGCGACCGCCCTGGGCGACAGCGTGGAGAGCGCCGCGCAGGCGGTGAGCCAGCTCGGCTTCACCATCGACGCCGCGACGCTCCAGCACACGGCCGACCTGATCGAGGAGGACTCGATCCTCGCGCGCACCGGCGGTGCGCCGACGTTCGCCCTCGGCGCCGCGTACATCTTCTCGGAGGTGTTCGGCGGGGACGCCATGATGGCGTTCTGGTACCACTTCGCGGTCATGTTCGAGGCGCTGTTCATCCTCACCACCGTGGACGCCGGCACCCGGGTGGGCCGCTTCATGCTCCAGGACACCCTGGGCAACGTGTACAAGCCCATGCGCGACCCGAGCTGGAAGCCCGGGGCGTGGTTCTGCAGCGCGGTGATCGTGGCCGCGTGGGGCTACTTCCTGTGGGCGGGCGTCAACGACCCGCTCGGCGGCATCAACCAGCTGTTCCCGCTGTTCGGCATCGCCAACCAGCTGCTGGCGGCGGTCGCCCTGGCGGTGTGCACGACGCTGCTGATCAAGTCGGGCCGCGCCAAGTACGCGTGGGTGACGCTGGTGCCGCTGGCGTGGGACGCGGTGGTCACGCTGACCGCCAGCTACCAGAAGGTGTTCTCGGCCGACCCGAAGATCGGTTTCTTCGCCCAGCGCCAGCAGTTCTCCGACGCCCTCGCCAACGGGGAGACGAGCGTCGGCGCCATCCAGGGGGAGGAGGCGATGCGCCAGGTCGTGGTGAACACGACCGTGGACGGCGTCCTGTCGGCCCTGTTCGCGCTGCTGATCGTCATCATCCTGGTCGACTCGGTCCGGGTGTGGATCAAGGCGCTGCGGGCCCCCGACGGTACGCTGCCCCTCACCGAGGCCCCCTACGAGGAGTCGAAGATCTGGGCGCCGTCCGGTCTCGTCCCCACCAGGGCGGAGAAGGAGTTCTCCGAGCGGCTCGCCGCCGTGGGCGCCGAGGGCGCGCGGGGGACGGACGGGGAAGCCGGGGGCGGGTCCCCGGAAGCGAAGAAGGAGTAGGGCATGCGGGCACGCCCGGAGTTCGGGGCGAACCTGGCGCGCGGTCTCCGGGAGGCGTGGCAGATCGCCCGGGGCGTCGTGGGCGCGAGGGCCTACGAGATCTACCTGGAGCACCACGCCCGGGAGCACCCGGAGGAGGAGCCGATGACCGAGCGCGTCTTCTGGCGCCACCACACGGACAAGGGCGACACCGACCCCGGTGCGCGCTGCTGCTGAGGCGCCGGTCCCGTGAGGGCCCCGGAACCCCCTTCGGGTTCCGGGGCCCTCGGCGTCGGGGACCCGCACCGGCGCGGCCGGGATCCGGGCGGTGGGGCGGAGCGGGCCCCGCCGGTCGCACGCGGACCCGGGGTGGAGCGGGCCCCGGAGGCTACCAGCGAGTAGTTTGAGGCTGACCGGCGCGGACCCCCAGCCCAGAAGGAGAGACCATGACCCCCTCGAAGCGGACCGGCGGCCTGCTGTCCAAGGTGCGCGGAGCCGCCCCGTACGCGCTCGGCGGCCTGTTCGTGGCGTCGGGCGTGCTGCACTTCGCCGCGCCCGGGCCCTTCCGGGCGATCATGCCCCGGAGCCTGCCGAAGCCGGAGGCGTGGGTGTACGGCAGCGGCGCCGCCGAGCTGGTCTGCGGGGCGGGCCTGCTCACGCGCAGGCGGTGGGCCGGTCCGGCGAGCGCCGCGCTGCTGCTCGCCGTGTGGCCCGCCAACGTGCGCATGGCCCTGGACTCGGGGTCGGGCAGGCTGCCCGGCCCCGC
This sequence comes from Nocardiopsis tropica, assembly GCF_042660575.1. Classification (NCBI taxonomy): domain Bacteria; kingdom Bacillati; phylum Actinomycetota; class Actinomycetes; order Streptosporangiales; family Nocardiopsidaceae; genus Nocardiopsis; species Nocardiopsis tropica. The sequence continues at coordinate 37,464 of NZ_JBHSUF010000024.1, read as the reverse complement.
CGACGGCAAGCTGGTCGCCTGGGGGCGGGTGCCGCTCCAGATCCCGTTGATCTGGGCCGCGCTCCAGTCACGGCCGGCCCCTCACCGGGCCGACGGCCCGCGGGACTGAGGGCCCGCGGGCGCCGGGGTCAGTCCTTCCAGGAGGGACCCCAGCCGGAGCTGTCCGAGACGCCCTCGGGGAGCGGGTCCATGTGGACGGCGCCCGGGGGCGTGGTCGCCGCGTGCGCGGGGACCGGACGGGCGCTCCGGTCCCCGGGTCCCGCGCCCGGCGGAGGCGGCGGAACGGACTCCGGGGACTCCCCCGCGAAGTCCTCACCGGGCCCCCGGGGGTCCCCCCAGGACCCGTGCGGGGCGGGAACCGTGCGCTCGTCCGCCGGCGCGTCCCAGGTCTCCGACGGCACAGGCGCGTCCCACGGCTCCGGCGCCCCTGCACGGTGACCGGGCACGCCGCCGGGGGCCCCGTGCCCCGGGGCGCCCCCGCTGTCGGTCGGCGGCTCCCCCCAGGACCCGTGCGGGGCGGGGACCGTGCGCTCGTCCGCCGGTGCGGCCTCCCCCCGCCCGTCGTCCCGCGAGTGCCGCGCGACGCGGGCCGGGGCAGCCGTGTCCGGGGACCCGGTCCCCGGTGCGCGGTCGGGCCCCCCGTGGTCCGGGAGGGGCGGGGGCACGAAGTCGTGCCGGTACGCCTGGGGCACGCCCCACGGCTCCGCCGGGGCCGGCGGGGCCCCCGGCCCCGGTTCGGGCGCGGGCGGCGGGGCGGGGAGCATCGGGTGCACCACGGCGCCGGGCGGGTGGGCCCGTTTCCACCACTGCGCCCCCTCCTCCGGGGACAGCTCCTCCTCGACCCGCAGCCAGCCGTCGATGTGCGGGTGGCGGCGGCCGGTCCGCCAGCTGTGCGGGAGCGAGATCGGCTCCAGCACCACGGCGCGCTCGCCGTCCACGACGGGGACCGCGCCCGGGGCCGCCTCGCGGTCGACCCAGGTGCCGCCGACACCGACCAGGTCCCACTGGCCCTCGACGATCGACGTGCGCGGGTCGTCACGGAGGTCGGTGGCGGAGGCCACCCACTCCGGGAGCGGGCGGCGCCCGGGGACGGCGAGCCCCTGGTCCCCGATCAGCGCGTCCTCGAGCAGGGTGTGCAGCTGGAAGTTGTCCGAGACCCCGTCGAACCGGACCCGGAAGACGCGGGCGGACTGCCGGTGGAGGACCACCATGCGGTCGGCCTCGGCCATGCGCAGCAGTTCGGCGATCTCGCCGTACTCCTCGACGTGCGGACCCAGCTGCCCGGCGATGACGACCAGTTCCCCCAGCGTCCGGGGGTCCTCGCGCAGGGCGGCGCGCACGCCGGGGTCGCACAGCATCGTCTTGGCGGCCAGGCCGTAGCGGTGCGACACCCACCAGCCGGTGGTGGCGAGGGGCGCCAGCTGTTCGAGCTCGGGCGTGACGCGCTCCTCCGAGGCCTCGCCGACCTCGCTGGGGTGGGGCGGGGCGTCGTCCCCGGTCTTCTGCCACACGTGCAGGAAGACCCCTGCCAGCTTGCCGTACTCGGCGAGCTGGCGCATGACCTCGAGCCCGGCGGGCCCGGCGGGGACGCCGCTCTCCACCAGCGCCCCGCAGAGCAGGGCGATGTCGGCGGCGACGCCCGCCGACCACTGGTGGGCGCGCAGGGTCCCGGTCAGCACGGCGAGGCCCTCGACCCGGGCGTCGGCGGGAACCCGGTCGGCCAGTCGGAAGACCGCGCTGACGGCGGCGCGCAGCTGGGAGGGCTGGTTCTCGGCGGCTTCGGCCACGGCGCTGACGGCACCGCGGAAGTCTTCGATCATTCGGGCATCCTGACACAGACCACCGTCAAGCAGACTCGGCGGCCTCCACCGTCGCGCCCGTGCGGCGCCCCGCCCACGCTCAGGGGTCCGGCCCGCGCAACGGGCCCCGCGACGGTCGTCGCGGGGCCCGTGTCAGGCGTGTGCCGCCGGAGGGGTCAGAGCCGGCAGGCGTATATGTCGGTGACCAGGATGGCGCGGGCGCCGAGCGTCCACAGGTCGTCCATGATCTGCTGGGCGCCCTTGCGCGGCACCATCGACCGGACGGCGACCCAGCCCTCCCGGTGCAGCGGGGAGACCGTCGGCCCCTCCATGCCCGGGGTGAGCGCGACCGCGGCCTCCAGGTGCTCGGCGTGCACGTCGTAGTCCATCATCACGTAGTCGCGGGCGACCAGGACGCCCTTCAGCCGGCGGATCAGCGTCTCGATCTTGGGGTCGTCCCCGGCGCCGGTCGGCCGGATGACGACCGCCTCGGACACCAGGATCGGCTCGCCGAAGGTCTCCATGCCGGCCTGGCGCAGGGTGGTCCCGGTGGAGACCACGTCCGCGACGGCGTCCGCCACGCCCAGCTGGACGGAGCTCTCGACCGCGCCGTCCAGGTGGATGACGCGGGCGTCGACGCCCTTCTTCGCGAGGTGGGCTCGCAGCAGCTCGTCGAAGGAGGTCGCGATGCGCTTGCCGTTGAGGTCGGCCAGCGTCATGCCCGCGCCGTTGGGGGCGGCGAACCGGAACGTGGAGCCGCCGAAGCCCAGTGCCAGGACCTCGTCCACGGGCGCGCCGGAGTCCAGCAGCATGTCGCGGCCGGTGATCCCGGCCTGGAGGATGCCCTCGCCGACGTAGACGGCGATGTCCTTGGGGCGCAGGAAGAAGAACTCGGTGTCGTTCTCCGGGTCGACCATGACCAGGTCGCGGCTGCTCTTGCGCTGCCGGTACCCGGCCTCGCGGAGCATCTCGACGGCGGGTTCGGAGAGCTGGCCCTTGTTGGGCACGGCGATTCTCAACATGTCGGGCATGTTCATGGCTTTCTGTGGGCTGTGCGTACGGGTGCGGAGACGTCCGGGCCGGTACGCGCCGCGGCGGGCGCGAGGACCGACCTACAGATGCTTGTAGACGTCCTCGAGCCGCAGGCCACGGGCCAGCATCAGAACCTGGAGGTGGTAGAGGAGCTGGGAGATCTCTTCGGCGGCCTGCTCGTCCGATTCGTACTCGGCGGCCATCCAGACCTCTGCGGCCTCCTCGACGACCTTCTTGCCGATGGCATGGACGCCGGCGTCGAGCTGGGCGACGGTCCCGGACCCCTCGGGGCGGGAGCGCGCCTTCTCGGACAGCTCGGCGAACAGCTCTTCGAAGGTCTTCATGGTGTCTTTCCTCGACCGACAGATGCGGTACCAGGGTAGGCGCTCCGGAGGCCCGGCGCCGCACCGGCCCGGGGATGTCTCAGCATGTGGGCGGCGGTTTTCGCCACACCGCCCTCCGCCCGCCCCGCAGCCTCCTCACCAGACGCGGCGGGCGGTGGCGCGTACGAGCGTTCTGGGCAGGAGCCGGAGGATGCCGCTCGCGGCCTTGTACTGCCCGCCGGGGACCACGCTGGGACGGCCCGCCGCCCAGGCGACGAGCGACTCGCGGACGACCTGGTCCTTGGGGACGAACGCGAACGCGGGCAGACCGCTCTTCTGGACTCCCAGGGTCATGTCGGTGCGGACGAAGCCCGGCAGGACGACGGTGACGTGCACGTCGTGCCGTGAGACCTCGGCCGCGACGCTCTCGCTCCACAGGGTGACGAACTTCTTGCCCGCGCCGTAGACGGAGCCGCCGGGGTTCGCGGCGATCTCGCCCGCGAGGGAGGACACGTTGATGACGCCGAGCCTGGTCCGGGTGTCGCCGGCCTCGCGGCGGGCGATCTGCACCGGCAGGACCGCGCGGGCCAGGTGGAGGACGGCGCGCACGTTGAGGTCGAGCATGGAGTCGATCTCGTCGGGCTCCTGCTCGGCGAAGGTCCCGCCGTCCCCGCGCCCGGCGTTGTTGACCAGCAGGTCGACGGGGGGCTCGGCCCCGCTGCCGTCGGCCCGGAGCCGCTCGACGACGGGGGCGAGCCCCTCGTCGGTGCCGAGGTCGGCGGCGAGCGGCCGGACGTCCACGCCGTAGCGGTCGGCGATCTCCCCGGCGAGCGCGTCGAGGACGTCCCCGCGCCTGGCCACCAGGACGAGCGAGTAGCCGCGTTCGGCCAGCCTGCGGGCGTACTCCTCCCCGATCCCGGTGGAGGCTCCGGTCACCAGGGCGGTCCGGGTGCGGGCGGGGGGCTCGGGGGACTTCGCCGGTTCGCTCATATCCCCAGGGTAGGGCGTTGCCGCGCGGGGGGCCGGGGCGCGGTCCGGGTCGCGCGCGCACGTGCGGGACGAGAGGCCGGGGGTTCCCGATTTCCCGGTGTGGTTCTGCACACCCTGCCCTGACCTGGTATTCCACCGGAAGGCGGTCGCGTCGCCTCCCCCTCGGGGGGCCGGAGGCGTTAGCGTTCGGGTATGTCCGAGATCCAGAGCCCCGCCGGACCACTTTCCTCTCTCAGGCTGGAGGAGCGCCTGCGCGACACCAGGCTGTTCTTCAGCCAAGCGCTACGCACGTTCCACGCGACCGGTTCCATCCTTCCCAGCAGTGCCGCGCTGGCGCACTCGATGGCGGAGTACGTCCGCAGCCGCCCCGTCCCCGACAAGCCCGTGCGCATCCTGGAGGCGGGCGCCGGGACCGGCGCGATCAGCCGGGGCATCGCGGCCGCGATGATCCCCGGCGACACTTTGGACCTGGTCGAGTCCAACCCCGAGTTCGCCGCCCATGTCGAGGAGCTGCTGAGGAGCGACCCGGCCATGTCGCCGGTCGCCGACTCCGCGACGGTGCACGCCAAGCTCGTCAACGACATGGGGAGGGACCGCAGGTACGACGTGATCGTGTCGGGCCTGCCCTTCGCCAACTTCACGGCGGACGCGGTCCGGGACATCCTCGACTACTACTTCGAGGTCCTCGAACCGGGCGGCACCCTCTCCTTCTACGGCTACCTGTACACGAAGGAGGTCAAGGCGGTCATCGCCCGGCGCGAGGACTACCTCCGCCAGGCCCGCACGAGCTGGCTGGTCCAGGACTGGATCGACCGGTACGGCATCCGTTCCGACAAGGTGTTCGCGAACGTCCCGCCCGCGTGGGTGCACCACCTGCGCAAGCCCGGGAAGACCGGCTGACCCCTCCCCGACCGCTCCGTCCACCGGGCCCGCCGCAGCCGCGGCGGGCCCGCTCACGTGTCCGGGTCCGCCGCGCGCCCCCGGCGGGGGCCGCACGGGGATCCGGGGGTGCGGCGGGGCGGTCCCGCCGCACCCCCGCGCCGGTCACCCGGCCCCGATCCGCCCGATCGCCTCCCGCACGTCGTCCACGAGCCGCCGGTCCCTCAGGGCGTCGCGCCAGCCCGCGTCGGTCCAGCTCGGCAGCGCACTGCGCCCGGAGTCCCGGAGCGCGCGCAGCGGTGGCAGGGCCTCGGCCGCGTCCGGCCCGATCCGGCCCAGCAGCCGCACCGCCGGAGGACCGACGCGGGTGGCCGCCCACGTGGTCAGGACACGGTTGCGCGGGGAGAGCAGGCACCGGAGGACGAGCGGGGTGTCCCCGGTGGTGCTCCACAGTGCGCTCAGGGCGCGCGTCTCCCTCAGGCAGCCCGATGCCAGGTGGTCCTCCAGGTGTTCGCGCAGGTGGGGGGCGAAGCGGTCCGCCGGAGGGCCGATCCCGTCCAGGAGCACCTGGACCCGCTCGTCCCGCACGAGCTGCCGGCTCGGGGGCCCGAGAAGGTCGAGGGCGGTTCCCGCGTCGCCCGTGATCCGGTGGTGGGCGTGCGCCGCCTCCACCCCGCCCGAGGCCCGGACCCGGTCGGCGTGGGCGGCGGCGGCCGGACCGATCCCGGCCAGCACCCGCAGGGCCGCGCCGGCGAGCGCGCGGTCGTCGAGGAGGGCGGCCACGTCGTCGGCCAGCGGCGCCGCGGCCGGCCCCCACCCCGCCAGGGAGCGGAGCAGGACCTCCGTGTCCGCGTCCCCGCCCCGGAGCCGCTCGCGCAGGTGCGGCAGCAGGACGTCCGCGTGCGCCGGGAGCCGGCCGAGGACGTCCTCCGGGCCGGGCCCGGAGGTGTGGTGGGGTCCGCCCCGGCCGAACCCGAAGCGGGTCCGGTCGGCGCGCGCCAGGAGCAGCGTGGCGGCGCGGGCGTCGCCGACGAGCGCGAGGGTGAGCAGCGCCGTGTCGGAGCCCTCCCCGTCCGCCTCGGCGAGCGCGGCCAGGCGGTCCGCGCAGGGTCCGGCCGCACCACCGGCCACGGCCAGGAGCTGGAGGCTCCAGGTGCGGACGCCGGGGTCGGGATCGTCGAGCAGCGCGCCCGCCGGCCCCGCCCACCGCTCCCCGGCCGAGCGGTACTCGGCGACGAGGTCGCGTGCGAGCCGCACGGCGCCGAGTCGCACCGGGGCGCGCGGGTGGTCGATCAGGGCGTCGACGATCCGCTCCCTGCCCTGCCGGTCCCCGGCGAGGGCCCGTGCGACGAGGCGGAGCCCGTGCCTGACCCGGAGGGCGTCGCCCGCCGGGGCGAGGGCGGCGACCTCCAGCCACAGCGGCCTCCCGGCGGCGGGGCCGGCACCCTCCCCGGCGATCCCCTCCAGGACCAGGGGCAGTGGGTCCTCCGGGACGAGGGCCGGGGACGCGAACGCCACCACCATGCGCTCGTCCAGGTCCCCGCGCTTTCCGCGGTCGAGGAGCCAGGACCTGACGTCCGGCGGGGTCGGCCCGGGGACGGAGTCCAGCAGCCGGACGGCGCGGGTCAGCAGCCGGAGGCGGGTCCGCCGGTCGGCCGCCTCCCCCGCCCCGGTACCCGCGCGGTCGCGCCGCGGGGGCGCTCCGGCGCCCCCGGAGGCGTCCTGTGCGCCGTCCGCGCCGTGCCCGCCGTCCCCGCCGTCCCCGCCGTCCCCGACGGCCTCCCAGCGGTCGCGCAGCACCCGGAGCAGGCGGGGCGCCGTCCGGGGCTCGCGGGCGAGCGCGTCCACGGCGAGCAGGAGCACGGACGGGTGGGGGTCGCCGAGGAGGGCTTCGACACGCGGCCCCTGGTCGGCCCACGCCCCCGGCCACGCGGCGTCCAGGTGCTCCGGCCGGACCCTGTGGGCGAGGTCGGCCAGGTCGGCCACCAGGTTCAGCGCGGCCACACGGGCCTCGTCCGGGCGGTCGCGGTCGGAGGCGATCCGGACGAGGAAGGGCAGCAGCGCGGGGACGGACGAGGTGAGCACGTCGGGTTCGGGGACGGGGACCCACAGCCGCACCGTGGTGTCGACGCGGTCCGCGATCTCCTCGACCGCGTCGACGGCCTCCTGCGGGGAGGGGTCGAACGCCTGGACCAGCAGGCCCGGGATCCCGGTCGCGGGCCCGTCCAGGTCCTCCAACGTGTCCCATGGCACGTCGTGCACGTCGGCGGCCCAGGTGAGGGGGTCGGTCATGGCGGATTCCTCCGTGGCGGCGGCTGATCGGGGGAGCGCGCGACCCGGTCGCGCGGTGTCCCGCACGACAGAGTGACACATTTGTGACCTGCCCCACTTAATCGTCATGCGCGCAGACCCTTGGGGCGCAGGTAGTCTCGCGTTGACTTCCCAAGGGGCGGATCTTTGCGACTGGCATGACCAGATTGCCCGCACACAGGCTGAAAGTTCCTGAAATCCGGCTGAAGACCCTTGAAGTTCATCCCGCGCCACAAGCCCCGGATCTACCTTCATCACACCAGTCACGTGTGAACCGGAAGCATGCTCGCGGAACACTACATTTCACCCATTTCCCCAGGTCATCGTGGACCGACGGAGGAGGCAGCGTGACGCTCACCCAGGCGGTGGAGACGGCCCAGGAGACGCCGGAGGGCGGCATCGTCCCCGAAGGCATGTCCGTGGACGTCCGGCAACGCGTCTCAGCCCTGGCCAGAACCTCACGCCTCCTGGTCGCCTGCGACTACGACGGCGCCCTGGCCCCGTTCGACCCCTCCGACGGCGCGGACGCCGCCAGGCGCCGCCCCGTCCCCGAGGCCGTCCGCGCGCTGCGCGACCTCGCCGACCTGCCCGGCACGGTGTGCGCGGTCATCTCCGCCCGCCCCCTGCGCGACCTCGCCGCCCTGTCCCGGCTGCCCGCCGAGATCCGCCTGGTGGGCGCCTACGGCACCGAATTCGACACCGACCTCACCATCGAGCCCGACAGCCTGGAGACCGGCCCCGGCGCCCCTCCGGCCGACAAGGCCGCCGCCCTCGGCCTGCTCCGCGAGCAGGTCGAGGCCACCGCCACCCTGTACATCGGGGGCGGCGAGGGCGAGGAGCCCGTGTTCATGCAGCTGACCGGCGCCGACGCGGGCGTGCGGGTCGGCGCGGAGCCCACCGTGGCCTCCCACCGGGTGGCCGACACCCCGGCCGCAGCGTCCCTGCTGTCCGCGCTCGCGGCCGAGCGCCGCTCCTGGGTGTTCGGCGAGCGGCCCACGCCCATCGAGCGCATGTCGATGCTGTCCAACCAGGCCTCCGTCGCCCTGGTCGGCCCGGACGCGCGCCTGCTGTGGTTCTGCCACCCCGAGCCCGACTCCAACGCCCTGTTCGCCGAGGTCCTGGGCGGACGGTCCGCGGGTGTGTTCGCCATCGCGCCCGCCCACGGCGGACGCCCGCTCGGCCAGCGCTACCTGCCCGGAACCATGACGGTGCGCACCCGCTGGTCGCGGATGGACGTCACCGACTACCTCGCGCACGGCACCCCCCGGGGCCGCACCGACCTGGTCCGGGTGATCAGCGGCGTCACCCCGGCCACCGTGGAGTTCGCGCCCCGCCCCGACTTCGGCAGGGCGCCGGTGAGCATGTCCGTCCAGGAGAACGGCCTCCTCGTGGAGGGCGCCGACTTCCCGATGGCGCTGTACTCCCCCGGCGTCGAGTGGGAGATCGACCAGGACGACGCGGGCGACATCGCCCGGGCGGTCGTGCACCCCCGCTCGGAGAGCCCCGTGGTGCTGGAACTGCGCTGCGGCACCGACTCGCTCGTGCCGGGCACGCTGCCCGAGTCCGAGCTCCAGCGCACGTCCGGCGAGCACTGGTCCGCGTGGCTCGACGGCCTCAGCCTCCCCGAGACCGCCCGGCAGCTGTCGGCGCGCTCCGCCCTGACGCTGCGCGGCCTGTGCACGCCCTCCGGCGGCGTGATGGCCGCGGCGACCACGTCGCTGCCGGAGGAGATCGGCGGCGTCCGCAACTGGGACTACCGGTACTGCTGGCTGCGCGACGGCGCGCTGACCGTGCAGGCGCTGGTGTCCCTGGGCTCGACCGCCGAGGCGGAGGGCTTCCTGGACTGGGTGCACGGGGTCGTGGACTCGCTGCCCAGCCCCGAACTGCTCGCGCCCCTGTACTCGCTGCGCGGCACCTCGCTGGGGCCGGAAGAGGTCATCGAGTCGCTGTCCGGCTACGCGGGATCGCGGCCGGTCCGGATCGGCAACCTCGCCGACCGGCAGGTGCAGCTGGACGTGTTCGGCCCCGTCGTGGAGCTCATCACGCGGCTGTCGGCGGTGCGCGGCACCCTCGCGGACCGGGACTGGAACCTGGTGCGGGCGATGGCCGAGGCGGTGGCCCGGCGCTGGTTCGAGCCCGACCACGGCATCTGGGAGGAGCGGGACGAGCCCCGCCAGCGCGTGTACTCCAAGGTGATGTGCTGGGTGACGCTGGACCGCGCCGTCTCCCTGGCCGGTTCGTACGGCCGCGAGGCGGACCCCTCCTGGCGCGGGCTGCGCGACGAGATCGCGGCCGAGGTGCTGGAGAAGGGCTGGAACGAGGAGGCGGAGTCCTTCACGACCGCCTACGACGGCACCGACCTCGACGCGGCGTCGCTGCACATCGGCCTGTCGGGGCTGATCGACCCGGCCGACGAGCGGTTCCAGGCGACCGTGACGGCGATCGAGGCGGAGCTGCGCAGCGGCCCGACCGTGTACCGGTACCACCGCGAGGACGGCCTGCCCGGCGGCGAGGGCGGCTTCCACCTGTGCACCACGTGGCTCATCGAGGCCTACCTGCTGACCGGGCGGCGCGCCGAGGCCGAGGAGCTGTTCAAGCACCTCGTGGACGCCGCCGGTCCGACCGGGCTGATCCCGGAGGAGTTCGACCCGGTCACCGAGAGGGCCCTGGGGAACCACCCGCAGGCGTACTCGCACCTGGGCCTGATCCGCTGCGCCCAGCTGCTCGACCGCCTGTAGGCGGACGACGCGCGTACGAGGGGGCCCGACGTCCGACTGTCGGGCCCCCTCGCTATGTTCCGGCCATGGCGGAATTCGTGTTGGCGGCAGGGGCGTGGCCGGGCTCGCGGGCATGGGACGGGCTCCTCCCGGAGTTGCGCCCGGCCGGGCACGGTGTGCCCCCGACGGCCCCGGCCGGACCCCCCGGGAGCCGCGGCGGGAGGGCCGGACGGAGCGTCCGCGCCCAGGACGTCGTGGGCGGGGTCGAACGCCCGGACCTGCGCCACGCGGTCCCGGTCGGCGCGGCTCCCGGCGCCTGAGAGGCGTCCGCTCCCGCCCGCCCCGGGGCCGAGCGCCGTACGGGTCGCACCCGCGCACCCGCCCCCGGGGAACGCGGTGGAGCGGCGGGGCCCGCCCGGCACGAGCGCCCCCGGCCCCGCGCGCCGCATGCGCGGACGCGCCCGTGGGAGCCGCCCGGTCCGCGCGCGGACCCCGCCGCGCCCCGCCCCGATCCCACCCCGGCTCCGCGCGCACCCGTCGCGCGGACGGAGAACCTGGAGGACGACGATGTACGCGATTTCCCTGGACGACGAGGGCTCGGAACTGCGCCCGCTGGAGCCGTGGCGGGCCGAGGAGTTCCTGGAGCACATGGACCGGGGCCGGAAGTTCATCGGCCGCTTCGTCGGGCTGGCGGACGCCGTCACGGACCTGGATTCGAGCCGGAGGTTCCTCCAGGGATACGCCCACAAGGCCGCCAACGACACCGGGCGCCTCTACGGCATCTGGACCGGCGGCGAGCTGGTCGGCGGGGTGCTCTTCCGGACGTTCGACACGAGATCCGGCGTGGCCGAGGCCGGCTGCTGGCTGGAGCCGTCGGCGGCGGGCCGTGGGCTGGTGACCCGCGCCTGCCGCGTGATCATCGACTGGGCGATCGAGGAGCGCGGCATCCACCGCGTGGAGTGGCACGCCGCCTCGGGGAACGCGGCAAGCATCGCCGTGGCCCGCCGGCTCGGGATGTCGAGGGACGGCGTGCTCCGGGAGAGCTACCCGTACAGGGGCGAGCGGCACGACATGGAGGTGTGGTCCGTGCTCGCCCCGGAGTGGCGGGCGGCCGACCGGACCCCCTGAGCGGCGCACGGCGTGGTCCGGGCCGCGGCGGAGCCTCCGTCGGGAGGCGCGACGCGGCCGGGGGCCGGCCGGCCCCCCCACCGGCGCCGGGACCGGGGCGGGCGCGGTCAGACGAGGAGCACCGCGAGCAGGGCCACTGCCAGGAGCACGACGTAGGCCACCGCGTGGACGCGGTCGGGGATGCGGCCCACGACCCGCCGCGCGAGGGCGATGGTCGGCAGCGACCCGGCCAGGAGCGCTGCGACGGCCACCGCGTCCACGTAGCCGACCTGCCCGGACGCGCCCCCCGCCGCGTCCGCGCCGCCCGCCAGGGCGTACACGGCCGTGCCGACGACGGCGACCGGGAGGCTGAGCGGGTTGGCCATCGCGGTGGCGTAGGCCATGGGCAGCCCCCGGCGGCGCAGGAGCGGGACCGTCAGCACGCTGCCGCCCACGCCCAGACAGCCGGCCGCGGCGCCGATGCCGACCCCGCCGACCGTGGTGGTGACCGGCCCCAAGCCGCGCGGCTCGGTGCCCGGTCCCGTGAGGAAGCCCTTCCGGACCACGCTGTCCACGATCGTCACGGCGAGGTAGGCGGCGAAGAGGAACCGCTGCACGGTGTCGCCGACGGCGAGGGCCCCGGCCGCGCCGAGGAGCGCCCCGAGGCCCACGTAGAGCACCAGCGGCCACAGGTACTCGCGTCTGAGGCGGCCCGCCCGGTACTGGGCCACGGTCGCGCCGAGGGAGTTCACGACCATGACCGCGGTCGAGGTGGCGACGGCGACGTGCATGGGGTCGCCGCCCGGCCCGCTCTGCGCCTGGGCGAACGCGTACACGACCGGCACGGTGACGAAGCCGCCGCCGAACCCGAAGAGCACGGTGGTCAGGCCGGTCAGGACGCCGAACGCGAGGAGGGGGAGGACGTGGTCGATCACCCGCTCCACGCTAGGGGCGCGGGCGCTGTCCGGCATTCGACGGAACGACGTGTTCCTTCGCGAAACGGACAGCGCGGGTAGACTCGCCCGCGTGCGGAACACCCCTGTGGACGAGGTGGACGGGATCGACCGCCCCGTCCTGGCCCTGGGCACCGACTACCCCACCGGCCACGTGCTGGAGTTCCACCGGCACCGCCGTGTCCAGTTCCTGTACGGGGCGACGGGGGTGATGCGGGTGGAGACGGCGGACGGCTCCTGGACGGTTCCGCCCCACCGCGCCGTCCTCATCCCCGCGGGGACCGGGCACCGGGTCTCCATGACGGGGGTCAGCACCCGGAGCCTGTACGTGGAGCCGGAGGCCGTGCCGTGGTTCCCCCGGACGTGCCAGGTCGTGGACGTCTCGCCGCTGCTCCGGGCACTGCTCCTGTCGGCGGTGGACATGCCGCCGAGGTACGACCCGCACGGCCGCGACGGTGCCCTGGCGGCGCTGCTGCTGCACGAGATCAGGGGTCTCGTGCCGCTTCCGCTGGACCTGCCGCTCCCGGAGCACGCGGGGCTCAGGTCGCTCTGCGAGCGGTTCGCGGCGGCTCCGGTGGTCCACGAGCCGCCCGCCCGCTGGGCGGAACTGCTGCACGTGAGCGAGCGCACCCTGCACCGGATGTTCCTCGCCGGGACGGGGATGGGGTTCGCGCGGTGGCGGCAGCGCGCCTGCGTGCTGCACGCCCTGCCGCTCCTGGCACGGGGCGTGCCGGTCGCCAGGGTCGCCTCCGACCTGGGATACGCGAGCCCGGCGGCGTTCGCGACGATGTTCTCGCGCGTTCTCGGTGCGCCTCCGCGGGACTTCCGCCCCGCCCCCGGGTGAGCGGAACGCTCCACACCTCACGGACCGGCGCGCGGCGGGCCCCGCCCCGGCGAGGGCCCGCCGCCCGGCTCCGAAGCCCTGCTCCGGTGCCGCCCTTCGGTACCGGGAGGCTCGGGCCCGCTCGCCGGCCCCGCGGGGCCGGCCTCCCGCAGGGAAGAAACCTGGTCGGCCAGGTGCGGAAATGCGGAGGCACGAGGGTTCCGGGGCGTCCGGAGAGGAAACATCCTAGGCGGCCACGTCGAGTGATGACCGTGGCACTCACGGTCCCCCACTCCTCGGAAGGAAGCCCCCATGCCCCCTCCGCTCCGCGGCGCGTGGCGTCGGCGGTCGCCGCCGTCCTCTCGGGCACGCTGCTCGCCCCCGCACCGGCGTCCGACGCGGCGCCCGACTGCGACACGTACACACACGCGAACGCCCCGGACCTGGGGATGGCCGCCTGTGGCGACCCCATCGGCCAGGGGCAGACCTTCCGCGCCGCCGTCACCTGCGGCCGGGCTCCGGACGTGAAGGGCGCGTGGGCCACGGTGGGCCGGGGCGGCCACGAGGTGTCCCGGGGCAGGTGTGCCCGGTTCGGCAGCGGCGTCGGCGCGAACGGTGTGGACGAGCGCCCGGTATGAGAGACAGGGCCGCGCCACCCGACGGGGCAGCCTGGCCGACCACCTGACCAGTGAGGTGCCGGCCGCCCGGAGGACGTTCGGAGTGCGGTCCGGCGGGTCGGCCCCTACTGGGGCGGGGGCCGACCCGCCACCCCGGTGCCGCCCGTGCCCGACCGTCCCCGGTCGGGCGCCGGTGGGGCACGGGTAACCGCCCGGCCGTGGCCGGGAGGGCCCCGCGCAGGCGGTGCGCGGCAGGGTGTGGGGGCGGTGCGGGGTCGGCACGGAGCCGACGCGAGGCCGATGGAACATCACCGGACAAGGCCGCATATAGGGTGCGGCCATGCATCAATGGTCCCCTCATCACCAGTACCAACACGGCTACCACCAGGGGCCGCCACCCCCGGCCGGACTCGCCGGGACCCCGGTCTGGTTCGACACCCGCCCGTTCCAGCAGGTCAAGGAGAACGTGTGGGTCGACGCCGCAGGTGACGCCGTCGTCCTCGACCGCTTCGACATGGCGCCGAACCTCCCCGCGCCCCTGGAGGACGTGGCGGCCCTGCGCGCCCGGACGAGCGCCAACACGGCGCAGGCCGGGATGGGCCTGGTGGACCTCGACGTGATCGGGCTGGACGGGATGGCCGCCATCCGGCAGATGGTCAAGGGCGACCACCCCCACCAGGAGCGTGGCACGGCCTACCTCGGGACGTACACGATCCCGAGGGTGGGCTCCAGTGTCGTCGTGAAGGTCCAGTGCCTGGAGGGGCAGCCCACGGGCGTGCGGGAGGCGTCCGTGCTGCCGGGGTTCCTCCAGCAGTACAGGGGCGGCCAGGCCTCGCCGGAGGAGGCGATGGCGGCCTGGGCCCAGCACCCCTACGCCTACGGGATCACGGGCGGAGTCCCGCGCAACCACGCCGACGACCCCGCGTGGGACCCCCACTTCCCGGACCACCCGCTCTCGCGCGCCCGGCGGCTCCTGGGGTCGCTGGCGTACTCGATCAGGATCGACGCGGCCTTCAAGGCCCAGCCCGCGTTCTGGCCCCGGTACTGACGGACGTCCGACCGGCGCGGGGCACGGGGACGGCCCGTCACACGAAGGCACGAAGGCACGAAGGCACGAAGGCACGAAGGCACGAAGGCACGAAGGCACCGACAGATGATCACCCAACGGAATCCTATGGACACACCGGGTGGTCTACAGTGCTGTGTGCCCCCTGCCGCGGTGGCGCGTCCGGTGTCCTGCCCCCGCACGCCCCCGGCGTCGCGCCCGGCGCACGGGCGGCCCGTCCGCCGTGCCGGACCGGCGCGCCCGCGGGAGCCCGGCGCGCGGAAGGCGCCCGGCCCGCGGGATGGCCGGGGTCGCCCCGTCCGGCCGCCGGGGCCGCGGAACGACCGAGGAGGACGAGGATGCACGTGATCGGGGCGGGTCTCCCACGCACCGGGACGACGTCGATGAAGGCGGCACTGGAGCAGCTCGGCCTCGGCCCCTGCCACCACATGTTCGAGGTACTGGCCTCACCGGACCTGGCCCGGCGCTGGGCCGGCACCGTGCCGCCGGTTCCGGGGGGCATCGACTGGGGGCACGTGCTGGAGGGGTGGCCGTCCGGGGTGGACTGGCCGCTGTCGTTCTTCTGGCGCGAACTGGCGGAGGCCTACCCCGACGCGAAGTTCGTGCTCACGGTCCGCGACCCGCACCGGTGGTACACGAGCATGCTCACCACCATCTTCGAGCTGACGCGCAAGGCCTGCGCGGAGGACGCCGACGCCCGTGTCCCCGTGGAGTTCCGGCGGATCCGGCCCCTGTTGGACCACATGTGGCAGGCGTCCTTCGGCGTTCCCTGCGGTGCGGTGCCCTCGGAGGAGGTCGCCGTCGCGGCCTTCGAGCGGCACGCGGAACAGGTGAGGGCCGAACTCCCGGCCGACCGGCTCCTGGTGTACCGGGCCGGGGAGGGGTGGGAGCGGTTGTGCGCGTTCCTCGGGACAGAGGTCCCGGACGGGCCGTTCCCCCACCTCAACGACACCGAGGCGATGCTCAGGCAGCATGAGACGTGGTTCGGCGGCGCCACCGCCCTCTGAGCCCGGACGGGCAGGGGCGGGGCGGCGACCCCCGGCGGAAGCCGCCCCGCGTTCGGGGCCGGGCTACGCGGAAGGCTCGGCGATGGCCGCGACGAGTCCGCCGTCGATGATGAGGTCCTGGCCGTTGACGTAGGCCGCGTCCTCGGAGGCGAGGAAGGCGACCGTCTTCGCGACGTCCTCCGAGGTGCCCAGGCGGCCCGCCGACACGGCGGCCACGACGTCGTCCTGCTCCTCCTCGGGGATGGCCTCGTGGAACATCGGGGTGTCGATGTAGCCGGGGCTCACGGAGTTGACCCGGATGCCCTTCGGGCCCAGCTCCGCGGCGAGGGTGTGCGAGAGGTTGTGCACCGCCGCCTTGGTCGCCGCGTACAGGGAGGCGCCGGCCATGCCCCGGTGCAGCGTCCACGACGCGTTGATCACGATCGCCCCTCCCTCCGCGAGCAGGGGCAGGGTCTTCTGGACGGTGAAGAACACGCCCTTGAAGTTGATGTCCGCGACCCGGTCGAACTCGGCCTCGGTGATGTCGCCGATCGGCAGGAACGAGCCGACGCCCGCGTTGGCGAAGACCACGTCCAGGCGCCCGAACCGGACCTTGACGGCGGCGGTCAGCGTGTCGAGGTCGTCGAGGTCCGCCGCGTCGCCGCGCACCGCGAGCACGCGGTCGCCGCCGTCGAGGTCCTTCACCGCGGCGTCGAGGCGGCCCTGGTCGCGCCCGGTGATGACCACCCGCGCCCCCTCGTCCAGGAACCTGCGCGCCGCCGCCTGGCCCATGCCGCTCGTGCCGCCGGTGATGAGTACGGTCTTGCCGTCGAATCGTGCAGTGTGGTTCGTCATGGGTACGAGCGTTCCAGCACCCGTGCGAAGCGAACAGGGCTCGTTTATCCGGGGTGTGCGACCACCAGGCTCGGGCCCCGGCCCGGCCCCGCGTCCCGGGGCGGGGTGGCGCGTATGGGCGCCCCCCGCTGTCACCCTTGCAGCCTTCTGTTTCCATTGACAGAAAGGCTACGTTGCATACACATATAGAGAAACACCAGCGTCGCGATACGCGGGCGCTTGCACAGGCCAATTCCACTGGATCGTTGCATTCAGTCAACGGTCAGCGCAACACCCCCATCACGCACGTTGCAACGAATGAGCGCTGGGCGCTAGGGTGGGCACCCCCACGGACCACGGAGGAGCCCGCGATGCCGGGAGGCAGACTCACCCAGCAGGAACGCCGGCAGATCGCCCTGGGGCTGGCCGAGAACCTGGCCTACGCGGAGATCGCCAGGGGCCTGGACCGCCCGACCTCGACCGTCACGCGCGAGGTGATGCGCAACGGCGGCCCCACCGCCTACCGTGCCGACCTGGCCCAGCGCGCCACCGAGCAGCGCACCCACCGGCGCAGGAGGACCGCGTCCCCGGGGGCGCAGGCGCCCCCGCAGCCCCACGGGCGCGACGCCGAGGCGGTGCGCGAGTACGAGGAGGCGTTCGCCACCGTCTTCATGGAGGCGGGCCTGCCCAAGATGACGGCCCGGGTGCTGGTCAGCCTCCACACCGCCGACTCGGGCAGCCTCACCGCCGCCGAACTCGTCCAGCGCCTCCAGATCAGCCCGGCCTCGGTCTCCAAGGCGGTCACGTACCTGGAGGGCCAGGGCCTGCTCCGCCGTGAACGCGAAGAGCGCCGCGAGCGCTACGTCGTCGACGCCGACGTCTGGTACCAGTCGATGATCGCCACCGCCCAGGCGCACACACACCTCATCGAGGTCGCGCGCCAAGGCGTCGGCGTCCTGGGTCCCGGCACTCCGGCCGCCGCACGCCTGGAGAACATCGCCCGCTTCGTCGACTTCGTCCGCGAGAACATCATCCGCGCCGCGGAGCAGGCCCGCGAGGTCCTGCACACGAAACCCGGAGCGGACACGTCCGACGGCACCGCCGAGCCGGGCCCGGACCGCGGCTAGAAAGCCCCGTCCCCGGCGGGCGGCGGCGCCGGAGGTCAGGCCGAGGTGGCGGCGGGCGCGTGCGCCAGCAGGGCGAGGCGGCCCTCCGTCCCGGTACCCGGACGCGGGTTGTACAGCTCAAGGGTCCAGTCCGGGCGGTCGGCCACCGTCAGGGTCGTCTTGTCGAAGACCAGGTCGCCGGCCTCGGGGTGCAGCACCGCCTTCACCGTCTGGACGTGGTCGCCGACGTCGTGGCGCGCCCACAGTTCGGCGAAGTCGGGGCTCACGGTGCTGAGGTCGTCCACGAGCCGGCCGAACTCCGTGTCGTCGGGGAACCGGGCCGCGTCGGCGCGGAAGGCGGCGACGACGTCCGGCGCGACCGACGCCCAGTGGACGTGCATGGCGCGGTACCGGGCGTTGGTGAAGAACGTGACGAGGCAGTTGTGGTCGGTGTCGCCGTAGCCGAACACCGTCCGGGCCGTGCCGTTGAGGACGAGCAGGTTCCAGTAGCGGTCCCGCAGCATCGCGGGGCGCGGCATCCACGCCTCGATGAGGTTGCGCAGCTCGGGGGTGACGGAGGTGGCCCTGGGCCCGCCGTCGCGCGGCGGGTTGACCCCGGCGAGCGTGTACAGGTGGATGCGCTCGGGGCCGTTCAGGCGCAGCGCCCCGCTGATCGCGTCGAGCACCTCGACGGAGACGTTGATGTCGCGGCCCTGTTCGAGCCACGTGTACCAGGAGACCCCGACCCCGGCGAGGACGGCGACCTCCTCGCGCCGCAGGCCGGGTGTCCGGCGTCGCCCCCCGGCCGCCATACCGACGTCCTCGGGGGTGAGCCTGGCCCTGCGGGTACGCAGGAAGTCGCGGAGCTGGTCGCGGCGGGTCCGGGCCGCTGCGGGGGTTTCGCTGGCCATGCGTCATGGTAACCGGGTGGTGCCGGGCGGCCGGTGACCGGGAAGCGGGGCGAAGCGGCCGTGGGCGCGGGCCCACGGCCGGTGCAGGGGTGTACGTGACAGTCAGTCGAAGAGCTGCTCGGGGCTCTGGACGTCCACAGCCCTGGACACCCAGCTCTCCAGGACAGCCAGATCGGAGCAGGACTCGATCCGCTCCCGAACCTCGTCGGAGACGGAGAAACGGCGCGCGACCAGGACGGCGATCACGCTCTGGGCGACACCCTCCTCACGCCCCTCCTCACGGCCTTCCTCGCGGCCGAGACCGACGTACTTACGGGCGAAGTCGCTCTGCCATTCGTAGGTGTCCACGGACATCAAGCCCTCCAGGTCCTTACGGGCGGCCTCGTTGAGACCGGCCAGTACGTAGTCGGGCACGGACCCACGGCCGGTGCGGGTGACCCGACCGTCAGTCGAAGAGCTGCTCGGGGCTCTGGACGCTGACGGCCTTGGTCACCCAACTCTCCAGGACGTCCAGATCGGAGCAGGACTCGATCCGCTCCCGGACCTCGTCGGAAACCGTGAAACCGCGCGCGACCAGGAAACCGATCACGCTGCGAGCCACACCCTCCTCGCGACCTTCCTCACGGCCGAGACCGACGTACTTCCGGGCGAAGTCGCTCTGCCATTCGTAGGTGTCCACGGACATCAAGCCCTCCAGGTCCTTACGGGCGGCCTCGTTGAGACCGGCCAGTACGTAGTCATAGTAGAACGCGCGGTGTTCGGGAGCGGTGGATTCCAACGCCTCCACCACGGCTTTCAGGGTTCCCGGCTGGGTGTTGCCGTGCGCGTAGGCGGAGAGCACGGCCAGCTCGGGCAGTGCGCGGGCCTGTTCCAGGTCGGTGACCACGGGGGTGGTGCCGGGGCCGATGACCAGAGGGGTCAGCACGAACCCGGGGTGCCCGACCTCGATGGGTGTGGCGCACCAGCGCACCATGGCCTCGTCGGGGCACAGGACCACGAGTACGGCCGGGCACTTGAGGCGAAGGTTGAGGGTGGTCAGGTAGGCGGGCCAGCTCGCCCGCTTGCCGGAGTCGCGCCCGTGCTGGCGCTCCACCACCACGGCGAGGACGTGTCGGGTGCCGTCACGGAGCAGGGTGGCGCCGTCGCTGTTGAGTTCCTTGGGGTCGCAGTTGGTCAGGACCGAACTGGTGGAGACGGCCTCCGTGTGGTGGGGGACGTCGATGCCCAGGGACTCCCTGAGGAGCACGGGGACCATCGCGGGCTGGTTCTGGATGATCCGCAGGGGGATCTCGTGGGCTCGGCTCGGCATGTGGTTCCTTCGCCATCGGAGGAGCTGGGAGGGGTGGAGGGCCGGGGAGGGTCTCCCCGGCCCGGCGGGCGGGTCAGGCGGTGAAGGTGGCTTGGACGAGGGTTCCGAGACCCGACCGGGGCGGCCAGGAGTAGTGGCCCCAGGTGGCGGCCAGACGGGTGATGAGGAGGAGGCCGCGCTGGCCCTCGGCCCGGTCCCACTCGGTGGTGGTGCGCTCCACGGGCACCCTGGGCACGGGCGGGGCGGCGCCGGGGGCGTGCCTGTTGTGGACGGTCAGGGTCAGCGTCCCGTCGTGGGCGCGGGACAGGTGGCGGACGACGGGCGCGTGCGGGTGGCCGTACTTGCAGGCGTTGGCGTGGAGTTCGTGCAGGCACAGGCGCAGGGTGTCGACCAGGTCGGGGTCCAGGCCGGGGGCCAGGGCGTCGAGGTCGAGGGTCAGGTCGCGGCGGGCGGTGGACAGGTCGGCGAGCGCGCGGGTGTAGGTGCGGGTGAGCATGCGGGTGGTCAGGGAGATCACGCGGCCACCCCCGTGCTCCGGTGCGGCGCCTCGCCCCGGGGCCGGGCCCGGCGGTGGTGTTCCCGCTGGGCGAGCCAGGTGCGGGTCAGACGGGTGAAGGTGCGCCAGTCGTCGGGGTCCTCACAGTCGGGGTGCGGCGCCCGCGGGGCGGGGACCGCCACGGGTGTCGGGTCGGGGGCCAGGAGGTCGCCGCAGGGCGGGACCTCGCGGTGGGCCCAGTCGCAGAGACGGGCGGTGGCGGCGGCCCGGACGCGGTCGAGTTCGCGTTCGCGGGCACGCTCACGTGCGGTGGCGCCCCGGTGCTCCCACGCGGTGTAGTAGGGCCTGACCAGGACGGGGTCGTCGGCCGGAGGCGGTGCGGGAGCGGGAGCCAGGCGGGGCGCCGGGACCCGGACGGGGTCGGGCGCGGGGGGAGGGGACGCGTTCTCGCGCGTCACGGCCTGGGGGAGCGGGGCGTAGCGGCGCACCCGGGTCGAGCGGTGGCGGCGGCGGGCGTGGCGACCACGGGGTGCGAGGAAGAGGGCCTTCACGACGCCCAGGGCAGGGCCGAGGAAGGCAGCGCTATACTGGCGCATGCTGGCAATTCCTTTGGTTAAAGGTGTGAAGTTGCTGGCCACGGCCCCGAACGGATCTAACCGTTGCGGGGCCATCGTGTGGATTGAGTTGTGTGAGTGGGATAAATGCTAGGGCATGGGTGGGGTGGGTGTGTGCATTACCGGGAGGTAATGTGTTCGGATTTTCGAGTTGCCGCGTTCCACCAGGACGAACATGCGGAGTCCGCCCTTTTCACTTCGGTGGAATTAGTGACTTTCGCCCGAATTAACAGCTTTTTTCGGACTCACTGAACGGCGGTAAACGGCTGCTCTGTTTCCGCACTCCACTCCGGCCCAGAACCCCCGCCCGGGGCGGAAACCCGGCCGCCCGTCCACCGGGACGGCGGACCGGCCGATGGACCTTGCGCGCCGCCGCCGGACCTGCCTAGCCTGGGAGGCCGCGCGCGGGCGGTCCCCGTGCGTGCCCCGCCCCGGGCCTCGGGGACGGCCCGGAGCCGGACCGACCCCGGCGCGACGCCCCCGCCGGAGACCGGCGGACGACCTGAGGAGAGTGACGTGATGGGCCTGCCAACCTAGCCGCCCGCCCGGAGAGACCGGGAGCACGGGCGGCGGTTCGGGTGAGGAAACCATGTCCCGTACGGACAAGACGAAGCCGGTGTGGGTCCGCTGTGCCGAGCACGACCCCAGGCCCGTCCACGATCACCGCCACGGCGGCTGCGACCTGCCTCCCGCTCCGGCCCGGGAGGACGCCGGCACGCGCTGCCGGTGGGAGCACAGCGCCGGCATCACCTGCTGCCTGGGCCCCAACGGCCGTGCAGCCAAGAGGGAGATGGGCGAGATGAACCGGGCCGAGAACCGCAGGAACCGCCAGGCGGCCCGTCGCGAGGCCCGCCGCCGCGCCGCGGACGAGAACGGCGGCTGATCCTCCGGGCACGTTCCGGAGGGCCCTACCGGGGCCCCGCCGGGGCCGCGGGTCGCCGCCTCCGGGCGGCGGCCCCGCCCGTCCGCGCGAAGGGCCCCGGGAAGGTCCGCGCAGGCCCGCGGCCCGGCGCGCGAAAGACGCCCGCGATCCGCGAACCCCCGGCCGGTAGCCTGGCCCCATGCCGGAACCACCTCCCTTCAGCCCCACCGTCACCCTGCTCACGGTCGGCCGCGTGTGGGAGGCCTCCTTCAACCAGGCCCTGAAGCCCCTCGGACTGACCACCCGCAAGTACGGGCTCCTGGGACACGTCCGCGGGACCCCGGGCATCTCCTTCAGCGAGCTGGCCCGGCGCTCGCGGATCACCGTGCAGAGCGCCCACTCCGCCGTCGCCGCGTTCGTCCGAGCCGGTCTCGTCGACGACGGGACCGCGCACGCCGGCTCCGCGTCGAGCCTGCGGGTCACGGCCGAGGGGGAGGCCCTGCTCGCCCGCGCCGCCGAGGTGGTGTCACGGCTCGACGCGGAGTTCGCCGAGCGGCACCCCGAGCTGACCGAGGCGCTGCGCGTCCAGATGGCACGGGTGGTGTCGGACCCCGACTGACCTTCAGGTAGCCTGAAGGTCATGGAAGCCTTCTTGCTGTCCGTCCATGTCGTGGCGGGCATTCTCTTCGTCGGCCCCGTGGCCGTGACCACCAGCCTGTTCCCCCGGTACGCGCCTGTGACCGCCGCACCCGCGGGAGCGGACCGGGCGGAGCGGAGCACCGACACCGCCCGGCTGCTGCACCGCATCACCCGCGTCTACGGCGTCCTGGCGCTCACGGTCCCGGTCGTCGGCCTCGTCCTCGCCTTCGTCCAGGGCCGCACGACCGAGATCTGGATCGTCGTCGCGATGGTGCTCACCGCCGTCGCCGGCGCGCTGCTCGCCCTACGGATCGCGCCGCTCCAGCGGGAGGCGCTCGGCTCCCCCGACGACGGCGCCCGCCTGCGACGCCTGGGCATGCTGACCGGCCTGTTCAACCTGTTGTGGGTGGTCGTCGTGGTGCTCATGATCGTGCGCCCCGGATCGAGCTACTCGTGACCCCGCTGCTGCGCACGCTCTCCGTGCTCTCGGCACTCGAACTCGTCAGCGTCCTCGGGCTCCTGCTGAACCTCGCCACCGTGCACCACGACGCGGTCGCGAGCGTCCTCGGCCCGACCCACGGCGCGCTCTACCTGGCCACCGCCGTCACGGCGCTCCTCGGCGGCGGCCTGGCGACGCGGACCCGCCTCGGCGCGCTCGTGCCGGTGCTGAGCGGCCCGCTCACCATGGTCAACGTGCGACGGGAGGCCCGGAACCCGTGAGCCTGCGACACTACCTGCGCCGTCCCCCGGCCGTCACCGCCGCCGAAGCGGTCCGCCTCGTCGCGGAGGGCGCGCTCGTCGTGGACGTGCGCCGCGAGTTCGAGTGGAGGCGGACGCACATCCCGGGGGCCGTGCACATACCGCTGGAGCAGCTGCCCGAACGCTCCGTGGAACTCCCCGAGGACCGCCTGCTCATCACCTTCTGCACCGGAGGCATCCGGTCGGCCGGAGCGGCGAACCTGCTGGTGGAGTACGGTTTCGACGCTGTCAACATGAGCCGCGGCCTCGTGGACTGGCGCGCTGCCGGCGGACCGCTCACCGACCGGTGAGCGATCGTGTCCCCGGGGTCGACCCCTCCCCCGCGAGGACACGGAAGAATACCGAAGCGCTTCGCGACGGAACCGGCGCCGCTTTCACCCGGTCTGTTCCCCCGTCAGGTCCCACAACCTTCAGGAGGCCGCGATGCGGCAGACCAGACGTCAGCGAGTCGTCACCGGAGCGGTTCTGGGCGCCCTGCCCCTGCTCATGGCCACCGGCTGCTCCTTCAGCTTCGGCGGCCCCGGCGCCGTCGGGGCCGAAGAGGTCGCCCAGAGGTCCAGCGAGATGCTGGCCGAGCAGGTCGGCCAGACCCCCGACGACCTCACCTGCTCCGACGACCTCCCCGCCGAGGTGGGGGCCGAGATCCGCTGCGAGCTGACCAACGGCGGCGAGACCGTCGGCGTGACCGTCACGACGACGGCGGTGGACGGCTCCGACGTCCAGTGGGAGGTCCAGGTCGACGAGCAGACGGCCGACGACGCCTCCGTCGAGGACGAGGCCGGGGAGGAGACCCCGGCCGCCGGGGCGAGCGGTGGCGCCGTCGACGCCGCCCAGGTCGCCCAGAGGTCCAGCGAGATGCTGGCCGAGCAGGTCGGCCACGCCCCCGAGGACTTCAGCTGCTCCCAGGACCTCCCCGCCGAGGTGGGCGCCGAGATCCGCTGCAACCTCGTGGACGGGGGCACGAACTACGGGGTGACCGTCACGACGACCGCGGTCGAGGGCACCGACGTCCAGTGGGACATCCAGGTGGACGACGCGCCCCTGTAGGGAGGCGGGAGGCCGGTCCCCGGGCGGCTCCGCCCGGGGACCGGCCTCCCGACGACCACCGCGGTTGACCGCCTCGCCGGTCGGCCGCGGTGATCCAGGCCTAGGAGGCCCCGCTCTTCACACCTCGGAGGAAGTCGGACCAGGCGCCGGCGGTGTACTCGACGTGGCCGAGAGGGCGGTTCCGGGTGTCACGCACCAGCACCCGCTCCCCCTCCGCCACCTCCACACAGCTTCCCTGTCCCGAGCTGTGGCTGCTCTTGTGCCACACGTGCCTGTCGAGGCCATGCTCAATCATCAATGCCCTTCCTGACCTTCCTGACCAGTTCGACGGAGGCCGCCATCGGCAGCGCCTCGGCTTGCAGGAAACCGAAGATGGTCATGCACTTCTGCACGGTATCCAGGTCATCGATCAACACCTCGCCGGCCGTGTACTCGGCCGAGGCCAGGGCCGGCCTGTCGGGGAAGGTGTAGATCCGGAACGGGCCGGCCGTCCCGTAGTGGTTCCGAACATCCGTCGGCACGACCTGGAAGCGGATCTTTCCCCTCTCCGCAAGCTCGAGCACGCGATCCAGCTGGGCAGCCTGAATACTTTCGTCCCCTATCGCACGACTCAGGACGAACTCCTCGACCACGATGGTCACCAGTGGGGAGCCGTCCTTCGCCAGGAGGGACCGGCGGCCCGTGCGGGATGTGACCATCTGCTTGACCTCGGTGTCGGAGGCCCACGGCAGAGCGTCACTGATGGCAGCCCGGGCATAGGCGTCCGTCTGGATCAGCCCCGGGACGAGCTGGCACTGGTACTCCCTCAGCTCAGAAACCCGCTGTTCGATTTCGGGAACCTGCTCGTACCACTTTGGGAGATTTTCAGGCGTTTCCGCATTCTCGTACACCCGGACGAGGCGGCCGTTCGCATTGAGCGCGCGATCGAGGGCGAGCGCCTGCGCCGCGCTCATCCCCCGAATGCCGTTCTCCCACGCCGACACCTGGGCGGGAACCACCCCGGCGTGGGGCGCCACGTCCTTCTGCCGCAGGTTCGCACCCGTGCGCAGGGCCCGCAGCTCACCGCCCACCTTGCGCCATTTGGCCTTGCCGCGCTTCTTCTCCATGTCCGCCCGATCGCCCGAGGGGAAAACCAGTGGGACCACACTGCCGTAGACCTGCAACCGGCAACAACCGATTCCCTGATCACGCACCAACCTGGTTGTTTCCCTTTCCCTCCCGGCCGGGACGGTCCATTGTGTTTCCTATGGGCCGGACCCCATCCGCACCGCCGACGTCAGGGCAGCTCACAACCGGCCCTCCACCAGTCGGGAACTCTCGGGCCCCGCATTTCGGAGGCCCCGAAACGGGGATTCAAGTGGGATCAGTGATCCGTATGGAGCAACGGCGGGACAACCAGGTGGAGAGCGGCGCCCCTCCGCGCCTCCCCCGGAGGACCACCGATCCCCGCGACCGCGCGGCCATCCTGGTGGAACCGGATCCCGTGGGCATCGGCCACTCCCTCACCCTCGCGGGGGTCCCGGAGACGGCCTCGATCCTGCGCCGGCGGCTCGCCTCGCTCGCCTCGCTGCCGCCCCGGTCCACCGAACTGCTCCAGTGCCTCGCCTCGGAGCTGTTCAACAACGCGATCACCCACTCGCTGAGCGGCGCCGAGGGCGGCGAGGTCGTCGTCACCCTGCACCGGCTCCGGGGCCGGGTCCAGGTCAGGGTCACCGACCAGGGACCGCGCACCGAGGGCGCCGCCTCCCCGCACGTGCGCCCCCTGGCCCCGGACCGGGTCGGCGGCCGGGGCCTGCGCCTGGTCGCGTTGCAGTCCGACCGGTGGGGCACGCTGCACGAGGACGGACGGACCACCGTGTGGTTCGAGCTGGACCGCCCCGGAGCCCCCACAGCGCGCCACCCCTCCGCCCCCGGGGCCGCGGAGGCACGCGGGACCATCAGGGTCGCCGGGACCTCCGAGGCCACGAGGACCGCCGGGCCCGTGGGAGCCGCGCCTCCCGGGCCGGCGTCCCCCGCCTCCGACAGCGGTGGCGGCCGGTGAGGGCGGGCAACGGCCGCGCCCCCGGAACGGACGCCCCGGGAGGCCGGACGACGGGAGGCGGGGAGGCGGGCTGGGGCTGACGCGGGCGCCGCCCCGGCGAGGCCCCGCCCCGACCGGGACGCCGCCGCGCCCCCGGGCCACACCCGCGACGGGTGGGCGCCGACCGGGCGAACAAAAAAACCACTGTGTCCAAAACGACCAAAAGTCATCCTTCCAGGCAATCCGTAGGACATGCTCACGCAACCGAAGCGAAATGCGACCGGCGACACGTAGACGTGTAACGGCCGCCACTGCCCGCCTCGGGAGGTCCGCCGGCCCGCGAGCGCCCGCACGCGCCGCGGACCGGTAGCAACGGAGAGAGCCAACCCATGAGCATGCAGCGCATCCTGCGCGTCGGCGGCGCGGTCGCGGCGGCCGTCGTCATCGGCGCCGCGGCGGTCAACGCCTCGTCGACCGGCGGCGACGGCGGCGAGGCCGTGCGCAGCCGCCTCACCACCATCGTGCCCGCCGCTCCCGGCGGCGGCTGGGACCTGGTCGGACGCGAGGGGCAGAACGCCCTCCGAGAGGGCGGCATCGTCGCCAACAACCAGGTCGTCAACGTCCCCGGCGCGGGCGGCACCATCGGGCTCGCGCAGGCGGTCCGCCAGGAGGGCCGCGCCAACACGCTGATGGTGACCGGCACGGTCATGATCGGCAGCATCATCGTCAACAACTCCTCGCACGACCTCCGGGACGTCACCCCCATCGCCCGGCTGGCCGACGACTACGAGGTGATCGTGGTCCCCGCCGACTCCCCCTACCAGGACATGGGCGACCTGGCCGAGGCCTGGCGCGAGGACCCGGGCGGCACGGCGGTCGGCGGCGGCTCCCTGGGCGGCACCGACCACCTGCTGGCCGGACTCGTCGCCTCCGAGGTCGACGTCGATCCCCGCGACGTCAACTACATCGCCTTCTCCGGCGGCGGCGAGGCGCTGACCTCGCTGCTGTCGGGCAGCGTCGACGTCGGCATCAGCGGCTTCAACGAGTTCAGCGACCAGATCGAGGCGGGCAACGTGCGCGCCCTGGGCGTCTCCGCGCACGAGCGCGTCGAGGGCATCGACGTCCCGACGCTGGCCGAGCAGGACATCGACGCGGTCCTGCCCAACTGGCGCGGCCTCGTGGCCCCTCCCGGCATCACCGAGGCCGAGCGGGCCGAGCTGACCGAGATCGTCACCGAGATGCACGACACCCCGGAGTGGGCGCAGACCCTGGAGCGCAACCGCTGGGACGACACCTTCCAGACCGGCGCGGAGTTCGAGGAGTTCCTCGCCCTGGAGACCGAGCGCATCAACACCATCACCGAAGAACTGGGCCTGTCTTGAGTACCGACGCCACCACCCCCGCACGGGCCACGGAGCCCGACGCCCCGCCCCGGCCGCCCTGGTGGCAGGGCAGGTCCGAACTGCTGGTCGCCGCCCTGGTGCTGGGCATCGCCGGGTTCATCGCCGTGCAGACCGCCGCCATCCCCGTGCCGACCGGCACCGAGCCGCCCGGCCCGCGCTTCTTCCCGACCCTGGTCGCGGTCTTCATGGGCGCCGTCGGCCTCGCCCTGGCCGTGCAGGTCGTCCTGCGGCCGGCCCGCCCCGCGCAGGCCGCCGAGCAGGCCCCGGGCGCCGACGCCGCCGAGACCGGCGAGGACGCGCCCGTGCGCATCGACTGGCGCTGCCTGGGCATCGTCGTCGCCACGATGACGGTGTTCATCGCCATCCTCCAGCCGGTGGGCTGGCTCCTGTCCGCGGCGCTGCTGTTCTTCGGGATCGCCTACGCCCTGGGCAGCCGCCGCCTCCTGTTCGACGCGGTGCTGTCCCTGACGTTCTCCTCCCTCATCCAGCTCGCCTTCGTCGCCGGCCTCGGCCTGAACCTGCCGGCCGGAATCCTCGGAGGCATCTTCTAGATGGACGTCGTCGACAACCTCATGGCGGGGTTCGCCAACGCGCTGAGCCCCGAGTACCTCTTCCTGGCCCTGGTGGGCGTCGTCCTCGGCACCGCCGTGGGCGTGGTGCCCGGCCTGGGCTCCTCCATGGCCGTCGCGCTGCTGCTCCCGGTCACCTTCCACCTCGACCCCACCGGCGCGTTCATCATGTTCGCCGGCGTCTACTACGGCGGGCTGTTCGGCGACTCGACCGCCGCCATCCTCATGAACACGCCCGGGCAGGCCTCGGCCATCGCCACCGCCATCGAGGGGCACAAGATGGCGAGGCGCGGGCGGGCGCCGCAGGCGCTGGCCACAGCGGCGATCGGAGCCTTCATCGGCGCGATCGTGTCCACGGCGCTGGTGGCGTTCTTCTCCCCGGTCATCGTGGAGCTGGCGCTCCGATTCGGTCCGGCCGAGTACTTCGCGCTCACGGTCTTCGCGTTCGTCGCCACGTCCGCCGTGGTCTCGAACTCGGCCGTACGCGGCCTGATCGCCCTGGGCATCGGCCTGGCCATCTCGATGGTGGGCATCGACAGCCTCAGCGGGGCCGAGCGCTTCACCCTGGGCGTCCCCCAGCTCTTCGAGGGCTTCAGCATCATCACCGTGACCGTGGCGCTGCTGGCCGTCGGCGAGGTGTTCCACGTGGCCGCCACCGCCCACGCGGGCGGCGGGGTCGGCGGCTCCCTCCGACGCGCCGGCACTCCGTGGCTGGGCCGCGCCGACCTGCGGCGCACCTTCCCGGCCTGGATGCGCGGCACCCTGTTCGGCCTGCCGTTCGGGTCGATCCCGGCGGGCGGCTCGGAGATCCCGACCTTCCTGGCCTTCGGCGCCGAGCGCAAGCTCGCCGCGCGGCGCGCCCGGCGCGGCACCGGCGAGGACGAGTTCGGCAACGGGGCGATCGAGGGCGTGGCCGCCCCGGAGGCCGCCGCGAGCGCGACCGCCGGAACCGCCATGGGCACCCTGCTGGGGCTGGGGCTGCCCACCTCGGCCACGGCGGCGATCATGCTCGCCGCCTTCCAGCAGTACGGCATGCAGCCCGGGCCGCTGCTCTTCGAGCGCAACGCCGACCTGGTGTGGGCACTCCTGGCCAGCCTGTTCATCGGCAGCGTCATGCTGCTCATCCTGAACCTGCCCTTCGCACCGCTGTGGGCGAAGCTGCTGCTGGTCCCCAAGCCGTACATGTACGCCGGTATCGCCGTGTTCTCGTCCCTGGGCGTGTACGCGGCCGCCTCCTCCATGGTGGATCTGTGGCTGATGCTGATCCTGGGTCTGGTGGCGCTGATGATGCGCCGCTTCGACATCCCGCTGGCCCCGGTGCTGATCGCGGTCGTCCTGGGACCGGTGGCCGAGACCGAGCTGCGCCGCGCACTGGCCGTGGGCCAGGGTGACGTGTCGGTGCTCGTGGACGGCGGGATCACCCTGGGGATCTACGGGCTGCTCCTGGCGATCGGCCTGGTCGTGGCCGTCGGCCGGCTCCGCGCCCGGCGGGCCGCGGGCAGGGCCGCCCCACCGGTGGAGGCCGGCCGCGGCTGACCCCTCCCCGACCCCTCGCAAGGCGGCGGCGCGGACCGCGGTCCGCGCCGCCGCCGCGTGCGCGGGGTCGGCGGGAGCCGCGGGCCGCAGGGCCTACCGGGTGCGCGGTCCCCCCTCCAGGCGGGCCCGCACGTCCGGCCACTCGGCGCGCAGCACCGAGTAGTACACGGCGTCGCGGCGCCGCCCGCCCGGCATGACGTTGTACGAGCGCAGCACGCCCTCCTCCGTCGCGCCGACCGCGCGCAGGCCCCGGCGGGCCCGCTCGTTGAGCACGTCGGTCTTGAACTCCACCCGCTCCGCGCCCATCCCCTCGAACGCGTGCCGCATGAGCAGGAACTTCGCCCAGTGGTTCACGCCCCGGCCGCGGAAGTCGCGGCCCAGCCACGAACTGCCGACCTCCAGGCGCAGGTCCTTCTCCGAGAGGTTGCCGTAGCTCATGCTGCCCGCCACGCGCCCGCTCGCCAGGTCGGTGACCGTGAACGTCGTACGCCTGCCGGCGTCGCTCGCGGCCAGGTAGGAGTCGAAGAACTCCTCGAAGCCCGCCTCGTCGTCCACCCTGGTCACGAAGTACGTCCAGATGTCGGGGTCGAGCGCCTGCTCGCGCCACCCCGCCCTGTCGGCCTCCACGACCGGCGTGAGCGACACGTGCCCGTTCTCCAGCCGCACCCTCGACCTCTCGGTCCACGA
Organism: Nocardiopsis tropica; assembly: GCF_042660575.1. Lineage (NCBI taxonomy): Bacteria > Bacillati > Actinomycetota > Actinomycetes > Streptosporangiales > Nocardiopsidaceae > Nocardiopsis > Nocardiopsis tropica. The sequence goes on along the minus strand of NZ_JBHSUF010000024.1, from coordinate 7,070 downwards.
CATGCGCCCTCCCCTGCTCCGACCGGTGTGTCCGTGCCGGATTGTAGTGTTCGACCACCAACCGGACCCCGGAGGAGCCGAGCGATGGCCACCACCCGCACCGTCATCTCCCGGCGGGCGCTCAACCGCGCCACCCTGGACCGCCAGCTCCTCCTGCGGCGGGTGGACCTGCCGGTCACCGACGTGGTCACCCGCCTCGCCGGGCTCCAGGCGCAGACCACACACACCTGGTACGCCGGGCTGGAGAACCGGATCGAGGGCCTGGCCCCCGAGACGGTCGGCCGCCTCCTCACCGACGGCGCGCTCGTCCGCGTCACGCTCATGCGCGGCACCCTCCACCTGGTCACCCCAGAGGACTGCCGGTTCCTCCGCCCGACCGTCCAACCCGGCGTCGACCGGGTGCTCGCGCACAGCACGCACGGCCGGGCCGCACGGGGGCTGGACCCCGACGAGGTCGCGGCGGCCGGGTACGAGATCCTCACCCGCGCCCCGCTCGACCTGCGCGCGCTCGGCGCCCGGCTCAACGAGCGGTGGCCGGATGTGGAGGGCGCCCACCTGGCACAGGTCGTCAAGGCCCGCCTGCCCGTGCTCCAGATCCCGCCGCGCGGCGTGTGGGGCGCCTCCGGCCCGGCCGTGCTCGCACCCGCCGACACCTGGACGGGGCTGCCCATGGACGCCGCGCCGGACCCGGAGGGGATGGTGCTGCGCTACCTGGCCGCGTTCGGACCCGCCGGGGTGATGGACGCGCAGGCGTGGTCCGGGCTGACCCGGCTGGGCGAGGTGTTCGACCGCCTGCGCGACAGGCTCGTGGTCCTGCGGGGGGAGGACGGCAAGGAGCTGTTCGACCTCCCCGACGCCCCGCGCCCCGACGGGGACACCTCCGCGCCGGTCCGCCTGCTGTACGACTTCGACAACCTGCTGCGCGGGCACGCCGACCGCAGCCGGGTCGTCTCCGACGAGGACCTCGGGCGGCTCACCTCCCGCAACGGGATGCCGCCCGCGACCGTGCTGGTCGACGGGGAGGTGCGCGCCTCCTGGAAGGTCGTGCGGACCGGTCGGAACGCCGCCGTCGAGGTGGTCCCGTTCGCCCCGATCAGCGGGGCCGACCGCGACGAGGTGGAGGAGGAGGGGCTGCGGATGCTGCGGTTCCTCGCCGCGGACCGGGGCGGGCACGAGGTGCGGTTCGCCCCGACGGCCTGAGTGCCTTCGGACACCCTCCGAACACCCTCCGCGCGACCCCCCTGCGGCCTCCGAACGGACCCGGCCGGGGAGCCCCGCCTCCGATCCGGGCGGACACCGCGCGACCGCCGCACGAACCAGCGGGGACGGGCCGGGAAGCCCGTTATCCACGCACGTGGGCGACCACGGACACAACGTGCGGGTATGGAAGGATTCACGGGTGACTGATGAGTTCCGCGCCGCGTTCCAACGGGTGCTCGACACCGCCGCCAGCCAGGCCCCCGGGTTCCCGGCAGCCGTGCACGACGTGTTCCGGCTGTCCTCGCAGGTGTCCAAGGAAGAACTCGCGATCGCACTGGAGGCGCTCGCCCCCGTGCTCGGCGACTCCGAACGGGTCGCGGGCATCGCCGCCGACCTCTCCGTCCTGGCGGGGGCCCTGGTCGAGTCCGGCGCCCCCGCGGGAGAGGTGGGACTGGAGGTACTCCGACAGCTCGGAAGCTACGGTCAGGCCGCGGTGGCGTTCATGCACGCCTGGGACAAGACCGGCGGCGGCCCCCTCCCCGCCCCCGCCGACGTGTCCGAACCCGAGGAGCAGCGCGTCGAGGAGGTCCTCGGCGACAACGCGCCCCTGGCCACCGTCGGCTGGTGGACCTCCCTCCGCTACGGCCTGGCGGCCAAGGCCATGCTCGGCGACCCCGGGGTGCGCGCCGCCGTGCGCGCCGACACCAGCGCCCTGGACGGGCTCAGCCAGATCACCCGGGCCCTCTCCACCCAGCTCACCGAGTTCGCCGAGGTGAGCGAACTCCTGCGGATGGCCGAGGCCGACACCGTGCTCGTGCTCGACCGCGCCTCGTGGCGCGGCTTCCGGGTGCGCTTCGACGGCATCGGCGACAACTTCCAGCTGCACACCCTCCTCGCGGACGCCCTCATCGGCAAGGAGGGCCGCCTCGTCCCCGGCACCCGGCCCGACCCGCGGTGGACCTCCGCGTGCCGGGACACCCCCGCCGACCCCCTCGCGGACGTCGTGCGCGGCGAGTGGGACCTGGTCGGCGGCAACGGCGAGTGGGTCGGCAACGAGGCCCTGCCCGGCGACATCCCGGTGGTCGACGGCGAACGCGTGCTGGTCCTGGAGCCCCAGACGCTCACGCACTCGTGGAGGGCGGGGCGCAGGCACCCGCACATCCCCGGCTCGCTGGAGGTCGTGGCGGAGCTGCGACACGACGAGGCGGCGGCCTGGTGGGCGCGGATGCACCCCGCGGGGTCGGTGCGCCACCCGCTGGCGCCGCCGATCGAGAACGAGGACACCGGCACGCACCGCAGGCCCCCGCGCCACTTCGGGGTGGCCGCGCACTACGCCGAGGTGGACTCCGGACCGATGTCGGCGGCGTTCGCCGCCCTGGACCCGGAGAGCCTGCGGGAGGACCCCTTCGCCACGGGCGCCGCCGACCCCGCCGGAACCGCGGGCGGGGACGCCGACGACCGCCCGGCGCGGACGGACGTCCCTGCCGGGGACGCGGCCCCCTTCGGGGGCGGGGACCCGCTCCGGCCCGGGGACCCGTCGTCCGCGTCCGCTCCCCCTTCGGAGGACCGGTGGGAGCTGCCGCCGGAGTTCCGCGACGACTACGGCCGCGCGTCCTCCCCGGAACCCGACCACGGGGAGGACGACGACCCGCTGTTCGGTTCGCCGCCGAGCACGCCGACCTCGTCCGACCCGTGGGAGGCGCCGCAGGGGCGCACGGGCGGTTTCGGCGGCGGCGTGCCCGCGGACCCGCCCGGGGCCCGTGACGAACTGGGGCTGCGCGACGAGTCCGCCGGCCGGTTCGAGCCGGGCGAGGGCGACCGCTTCGGGTTCCGCAACGGCTCCTCGTACGACGGCGCCCCCGACGGCCCGGAACCGGCCGGGGCCCGCGACGGATCCGAGCCGTTCGGGTGGGCCGCCGACCCGCCGCCGCCCGCCGTTCCCGGCCACCCGGAGGCGTCCGGGGCGTTCGACCCCGGTCCGTGGGAGTCGGACCCGCCGCCGCCCGCCCCGGACCCTGTCGGGGACGGGGACGGGGCCCCGTCCGAGCAGGACGGCTCCCGCCGCCCGCCGGGCGCGCACCTGCTGCCGCCGATGCCCCCGGGTGTCTCGGACAGCTGGTCGTGGGCTCCCGGCTGGAAGTGGCCCACGCCGCCCGAGCGCTGAGGGCGACCGCCACGGGCCCGCGGGCCGCGACCCGTGGCCGGCCCGGGTCCCCGGCGCTCGCCGGCGCCGGTCCCGTCGGCCGGGGCGTCGAAGTTCCGGACCCTCGGCGACTGCGGCATGTGCTCCTCCTGCCGTCGTCGACACCGCTGGTACGGACCCGCCGGACGGGCGGAACTCATCGCGGTGTCCGCGACCGCCGGCGGGAGCCGGTACCGCACATGACACTTGTCATCGGCGACCGGTTGCAGCTCTCACACGGACGCCGTGACTCCTACGACTTCCGGGCCGCACACATGACAGGGGATCCTTGGTCCATGGCGACCACGCAGAAGCACACCTCCGGGAACCCGGACCGCCCCGCCCCCGGCACGGCGGCGGGAGCCCCTGACGCGACCCCCGGCGCGGGTTCCGACGAGGCCGACGGCAGAACCGCCGAGCAGATCGAGAAGGAGCGCAAGCAGGAGGAGGCGATGGAGGTCCTGCGGGCCATGAAGCCCTGGAAGGGCAAGGCGACCCGCCAGGACAAGGCCCTGCTGTTCACGGTCGTCGCGATCCCCCTGTTCTTCATGGCGCTGACCCCGCTGAAGCCCTTCCTGATCGCCGAGCACCCCGTCGGCCTCGCGTTCGTGACCGGCAGCAACGCGGCGATCGGCGCGGCCTCGGCCTTCGCCCGCATCGGGGAGATCCCCCTGTGGCTGGTGGTGGTCGCGGGCGTCGTCGGCAAGGTCAAGGTCGACTGGCTCTTCTGGTGGGTGGGCAGGCGCTGGGGCCGGGGCTTCGTCAACCTCATCGCCCAGGGCGACAAGGCGCAGCGGTTCGCGGACCGCGCCGAGGACATGAACCCCTGGATCATCCGGGCCGCGATGCCGCTCTCCTACCTCCCGGGCGTGCCCGCCCTCTTCGTCTACGTCGTCGCGGGCTGGACCGGCATGCGCCTGCGGACCTTCCTGCTGCTGGACGCCCTCGGCGCGCTGCTCCTGACGGCCACGGTCGCCGGCGTCGGCTACGCGGCGGGGCAGACCGGGGTGGACATCGTCCTGGCGGTGGACAGGTACGCCCTGTGGGTCACGCTCGCGATCGTCTTCGTGATGGCGTTCGTCCCGGTCGTCAAGCAGATGCGCCTGGCCAAGGCCGAGGAGGCCGCGAGGGCGGCCGAGGCCGCCGGGACCGCCGGGGACCACGACGGGGAGCGGTCCGGGGAATCCGCCGCCACCGGCGCCGAGGACGGCTCCGCCGCGGCCCCCGCGGGCGGGGAGCTCGCCGGCGCCGAAGGCCCCGCACCCCGCGCCTGACGGGCGGAAACCCCCCGGGGACACCCCTGTGACCAGCCGCGACGCCCGAACGCCCGACCGGTCCCGACCTGGTCACACACCCGGTGGCCTCACGCGACTAGGCTGGCGTTCGGCAATCGGACACCCCGGGCAAGCCGTCTGCGCTGGGTGCGTCACAAACACACTCAAGGAGATCCCGTCATGGGACAACGACACTTCGATCTGGTGGTCCTCGGCGCGGGGCCGGGTGGTTACGTGGCGGCCATCCGCGCCGCCCAGCTCGGCCTCAAGACCGCCGTCATCGAGGAGAAGTACTGGGGCGGCGTCTGCCTCAACGTGGGCTGCATCCCCTCCAAGGCGCTCCTGCGCAACGCCGAACTGGCCCACCTCTTCAACAACGAGGCCGACTTCTTCGGCATCAAGGTCGACGGCAAGGTCGAGTTCGACTACGGCAAGGCGCACAGCCGCAGCCGTGAGGTGGCCGACGGGCGCGTCAAGGGCGTCCACTTCCTCATGAAGAAGAACAAGATCACCGAGATCGACGGCCGCGGCACCTTCACCGACGACCACACGGTCGAGGTGCGCGGCGAAGACGGCTCCACCGAGACCGTCACCTTCGACCACGCCGTGATCGCGTCGGGCTCCTCCACCAAGCTGCTGCCCGGCACGGAGCTGTCCGAGCGGGTCGTCACCTACGAGCAGCAGATCCTCGACGAGAACCTGCCCGGGAGCATCGTCATCGCGGGCGCGGGCGCCATCGGCGTCGAGTTCGCGTACGTCCTGGCCAACTACGGCGTGGACGTCACGATCGTGGAGTTCCTGGACCGCCTCGTCCCCCTGGAGGACGAGGAGGTCTCCAAGGAGCTCGCCCGCGCCTACAAGAAGCTCGGCGTGAAGGTCATGACCTCCACCCGCGTGGAGTCGGTCGAGGACACCGGCGAGGGAGTCCGCGTCCACGTCACCGGCACCGACGACAAGAAGCAGACCCTGGAGGCCGACAAGCTCCTCCAGGCCATCGGCTTCGCCCCCAACGTCGAGGGATTCGGCCTCGACAAGACCGGCGTGGAGCTCACCGAGCGCGGCGCCGTCGCCATCGACGGCCGGGGCCGCACCAGCGTCCCGCACATCTTCGCGATCGGCGACGTCACCGCCAAGCTCATGCTGGCCCACACCGCCGAGGCCATGGGCATCGTCGCCGTCGAGACCATCGCGGGCGCGGAGACGCAGGAGATCGACTACAAGTTCATCCCCCGCGCCACCTACTGCCAGCCGCAGATCGCCAGCTTCGGCTACACCGAGAACGAGGCGCGCGAGGCCGGGTACGACGTCCAGGTCGCCAAGTTCCCGTTCATGGCCAACGGCAAGTCGCACGGGCTCGGCGACACCCGCGGCTTCGTCAAGGTGCTCTCCGACGCCAAGTACGGGGAGATCATCGGCGCCCACATGGTGGGTCCGGACGTCACCGAGCTGCTGCCCGAGCTGACCCTGGCCCAGCAGTGGGACCTGACCGTCCACGAGGTGTCGCGCAACATCCACGCGCACCCGACGCTCAGCGAGGCCGTCAAGGAGGCCGTGCACGGCCTCTCCGGGCACATGATCAACCTGTAGCCCCGCCCGCGGAGGTCCCCCGCCGCGCCCCCGGGCGGCGGCGGGGGACCCTGCCGCGCGGTCAGCGGATCAGGTCGTCGACGACGTTGCCCAGTCCCACGCTCTCGTAGTGCGCGCGGGCCATCTCGATCTTGGTGAACACGTCCTCGTAGCCGGTCTGGACGCCGTCGTCGTCCACGTAGACCATGGCCCCGCTGATGTTGAAGAACGTGACCATGTGGTCGCAGTCCTCGGGGACCGCGAGCGTGTGGATCTCGCCCGGCGGCTCGTACACGAAGTGCCCGGCCTCGGCCACCCAGGGGTGCTCGTGGTAGTGCCACTTGCCCTCGATGACGTAGCCGAACACGGCCCCGGGGTGCCGGTGCCGGGACACGATCCCGGACGCGGTGACCTTGAGCAGGTTGCACCACTGGCCCGTGACGGTGTTGAGCATCAGCGGACGGAACCAGACGTTCGGCGCCTGCGGGACCCACATGCGCGGGTCCTCGGGGACCGCGGGGATCGCGATCTCGGCGGGGATGCCCGGCGACGGTGCGATGCGCACGGGCTCGTTGGCGGATGCGGCGTTCGGTGACACGGTGTCCTCCCTGCTGTGCCGTCCGGCCCTGGGGCCGGCGCGGCTCGGTGTGGCCGGTCCTGCTCTGCTGCGCCTGGTCGCGGCGCCTGCCGTTCTTCCTTCGTGGAAGGCACCTGAGGAGCTGTCCGCCCCGCCCCACCGGGTGACCGGTGACGGTGGGAGCTCCCCAGGGCGTCTGTGGGGCGCGGGCGCGGGGCCGCGCCGCCCCGTGGGGCGCGGGCGCGGGCGCGGGGCCGCGCCGTGGGGCGCG
>NZ_JBHSUF010000023.1:74277-124174 GCF_042660575.1 Nocardiopsis tropica | reverse complement strand
CCTGGGCCACCGCCTCGTCCAGGTGCTCGCGCAGGCCCATCGATCCGGTGGTCGGGCTGTCGTTGCCCTCGATCGCGCTGATCTGGTCCAGCCACACCCCCGTGGGCTGGTCGGAGATCGCGTCCCCGCCGGGCTCGGCGGCGGCGTTGGCCGACCAGATCGGGTTCACGTACACATCCGCGCCCTCATACGGATTGTCCACGCGTTCGGCGGCGGAGGAGGCACTGGTGGCGGCGACCGTGAGAGAGGCGGTAAGTGCCAGTCCGGCAGCGGTGGCGAGGCCGCGCCGTGCCCACGGAGTTCGTTGCTTGTCGCGGGGGGAATTACTCATGGTGTTTTTCTTCCTCATGGGGAGCGGGTGACCAGAAGGAGTGTGCGGCTCGCCGGGCGCGTCACGGCACCCGGCGGGCCGGCGGCTGGGGAGAGGTGGTGTTCATGGTGGTGAGCGGGGCATGGGCGGGCCTGAGATCCGGGGCAAGGCTGGCGGTTGATCGTCCGTGTTTCTCCTGGAAAAAGGTGGGAGAAACGGGGGGATGGTGACCGGAAGGGGGGTGGGAGCGCTCCCAGTCGTAAGCGGGAATGGTGGGTGGCGTTGTCTGGACAAGGGGTGCGAAGGGCGTTCCGTATGTGGTTACGGGGGGTAACTATTCCGGAACGCTTTTCAGAACCGTAGCTCTCCAATGGTGATATGTAAACACCAAATGTCCACGGGGTTTCTGGGACGCTGTCCCCGTTCGGTGAATGGCCAGGTGGTGATCTGGTTCACAACTGTTCAGTAATAACCAGGGGTTTCCAGGAGATCACGCAGAGCAGGCCGACCGCTGCCGCCGCGAGCCAGAACGGGGCCAACAGGCCCACACCCTCCGCGACGAGCCCGCCCAGCACCGCGCCCAGGGCGGCTCCGCCGAGGTCGGCCAGCCGGTACACGCCTCCCACGCGGCCCAGCAGGCGGTCCGGGGTGAGCAGCTGGCGGACGGTCGTGGCGGCAGTCCCCCACACCACGGTGTGGACCCCGAACAGGACCATGACGGCGCCGGCCGCCAGGGGGTTCGCAGTGAGTGCCAGGGCCAGGTAGGTGAGGGCCTCCACCGCGAGGCCCCAGCGGAGCAGGGAGGTCCGGCCCACTCGGCGCTCCAGTCGCCCGTACACCCGGGAGCCCGCGATGCCGCCCACGGCTCCCGCCGCCACGAACAGCCCGAAGCCCGCTTCGGACAGCCCCAGGTGCTCCCGTGCGTAGAGCACCCAGACCGCGAAGGCGCCGACGCCCGCCAGGTTCATCACCAGGATGCAGCCGCACAGGACGCGCAGCCCCGGTGAGCCGAGGACGAACGACAGGCCCTCGCCGACCTCCTGCCGCAGCGTGGTCCGCGGCGGGGGAGGGGAGTCGGGGCGGCTCCCGTCCGGAGGCGACGGCCGGACCGGCGCCATCCGCAGGAGGACCGCCACCGCCAGCAGGTGGGCGAGGGCGTCGAAGCCGAAGGGGAGCGCCCACGCCATGGCGAACATCAGCGCGCCCAGGGGCGGGCCGAGCAGCTGGTTGTTGAGCGAGAACGTCAGGGCGAGCCGCGCGTTGGCCCTGCCCAGCGAGTCGCGGTGGACCACGGACGGCACCAGGGAGCCGTACGCGGTGTCGGCGAGGGACTCGCCGACACCCAGGGCGAACAGGGCCGGGTAGAGCGGCCACACACTTGTGCCGCCGGAGAGGAGCGCGGCGGCGAGCAGGGCGAGCACGGTGCAGCGGGCGAGGTTCGCCGCGAGGAGCACGCTGCGGCGGGGCCACCGGTCGACCAGGGCGCCCGAGGCCAGTGAGAAGAGGAGGTGGGGCAGGAGCTGGGCCGCTGAGGCGGAGGCGACGGCGACCGGGGAGGAGGACAGGGACGCGACGAGCAGCGGCCCCGCTGCGGCGAGGGCGCCGTCCCCGAGGTTGGTCAGGGCCGAGGCCCACCACAGGCGCGTGAACGCGGGGCCGAGGCGGGGCCGGTCCGCTCGGGTGCGGCGGAACGGGCCGGCGGGGTGCGACCGGCCGGGGCGGGTCCGGCGGAGGAGCCGGAGCCGGGCGGATCCCGGTCGGGAACGTCGGAGGGCGCGGCGGGGACGGCGGGGACGGCGGAACAGGGGCACGGAGAACTCCCGGGGCACGGCGAACGCGCCGGTCGGCGCGTGGCGGACGGCGGTGTGGTCCGGCCTGCCCCCCGGCGGGGACGTCCTGCGGTTCCGGTCGTGCCGGGCTGCGCCCGGCCCGGGCTACCGGCGGTACGTCTTCCGGGCGGGGGCGGGGACCTGGTTCGCGGCGACGGTGCTCATCGGTGTCCTCTTCCGTTCGGGCGGCCTCGTTCCGCGCCACCGTAACCCCGGGCGGAGCTCGGATCCACAGGTTTTCCGGCGCTCCGTTTCGGGTCTGCCCCGGTGGGTAACACACCGATTGGGAGCGCTCCCGTCGATCGGCTGGTCCAGCCGACAACGATGGAGAACGCAATGAACGGCAAGACCCACGAGACCAACGGCAACTCCCGCTGGTTCGGACGCGCACTCGTACTGGCGTCCGTCCCCCTGCTCGGACTGACCACGATGGCCGCGCCCGCGTCGGCGCACGGCTCGGTCGTCGACCCCGCCTCCCGCAACTACGGCTGCTTCGAGCGCTGGGGGGACGACTTCCAGAACCCCGCCATGGAGCAGGAAGACCCCATGTGCTGGCAGGCGTGGCAGGACAACCCCAACGCCATGTGGAACTGGAACGGCCTCTACCGCGACAACGTCGGCGGGGACCACCAGGGCCAGGTCCCGGACGGGACCCTGTGCAGCGGTGGGAACACCGAGGGGGGACGCTACGACTCGATGGACACCCCCGGGGCGTGGCGGACCACCGACGTGGCCGACGACTTCACCATCCACCTGTACGACCAGGCGTCGCACGGCGCGGACTACTTCCAGGTCTACGTCACCGAGCAGGGCTTCGACCCGGCCACGCAGTCCCTGGCCTGGGACGACCTCGAACTGGTGGAGGAGACCGGGTCCTACCCGCCCGGAAACGACTACCTGATCGACGTCAGCACGTCGGGCCGCACCGGCGACCACGTCGTCTTCACGATCTGGAAGGCCTCGCACGCCGACCAGGTGTACTACCTGTGCAGTGACGTCACCTTCGGCTGACCGCTCCCGCGCCGGGGGCGGCGGCCGGTCGGGGCCCGGGGGCCGTCGGCCCCCGGCGCTCCGGCCCGCGGCCGCCGTCCCCGGAGGCCGTCCCCCGCGCCGGACGGGGCCCGACCACCGTGGGACCCCCGACCGCCCGGGCCCGTCGTACCCGCCTCCGACCGGGGCCGGGCGCCCCGCCGGGCGGCCCCTCCGGCACTCGGCCGCCCGGCGGTCCGGCCCGCGGCGCGGGGCCTCAAGCGCCGATGTAGCGGAGCACCGCCAGGACGCGGCGGCTGTACCCCGCGGTGTCACCGAGGTCCAGCTTGTCGAAGATCGCGTTCGCGTGCTTCTCGACCGCGCTCTGCGACACGAACAGCCGCGCGGCGATCGCCGGATTGGTGTGCCCCTGCGCCATCAGGTCCATCACGTCCCGCTCACGGCCGGTCAGGCGCCCCTGGGGGTCCTGTCGGCTGCTTCCCGCCAGCAGCTGCCGTACGACCTCCGGGTCGAAGGCGGCGCCGCCCCCGCCCACCCTGACCAGGGCCTCCAGGAACTCGTCCACCTCCACCACCCGGTCCTTGAGCAGGTACCCCACCCCGGTGGTGTTCTCGCTGAACAGGCGGGTGGCGTAGCGCTTCTCCACGTACTGCGAGAGCACGAGCACGCCCACGCCGGGCCGTTCCCGCCGGATGCGCACCGCCGCGCGCAGCCCCTCGTCGGTATGGGTGGGCGGCATGCGCACGTCCACCACCGCGACGTCGGGGGCCTCCTCCGCGACAGCGGCCAGCAGGGAGTCCGCGTCGCCGACCGACGCGATGACCCGGTGCCCCTCGTCCTCCAGGAGCCGCACGAGTCCCTCACGCAGCAGGGCCGAGTCCTCGGCCACGATCACCCGCACGGGACCTCCGCGGTGACCGTCGTCGGCCCGCCGGCCGGGCTGTCCACGGACAGCCTGCCGTCGAGCGCCTCCACACGGCCGGCCAGGCCCGTCAGCCCCGTCCCCGAGGGGTCGGCCCCACCCGCCCCGTCGTCCCTCACCCGCACCACCACAGACCTCGTCCCCCCGTCGTCCCTCTCCCCCACCCGTATGTCCACGCGCCGCGCCCCGGCGTGCTTGACCGCGTTGGTCACCGCCTCGGCGACCACGAAGTAGGCCGCCGTCTCCACCGCCGGGGGCGGGGCCGCCGACAGGCGGTACTCCAGGTCGATCGGCAGGGCCGACCGTCCCACCAGGCCGTGGAGCGCCGCACGCAGTCCCTCCTCCGCCAGGGCGGCCGGATAGACCCGCCAGGCGACCTCCTTCAGGTCGCGCAGCGCGTTCCGGGTCTCCTCGTACGCCTGCTCGACCAGGGCCCGGCCCTTCTCCGAGCCCGGGTCGCGCCGCGCGCGGCCCAGGGCCATGCCCAGAAGGACCAGCCGCTGCTGGACGCCGTCGTGCAGATCGCGTTCGATCCGGCGGCGCTCCTCGTCCACGGCCGTGACGACCCCGGCCCGGGTCGCGACCAGCACCCCGATCCGCTCCTCCATGAGGTCCTGGCGGCTGGGGCCGAGCAGCCGGCGTGCCAGCCAGCCCTCCGTGCCCACCAGGCCCACGGTCCCCTGCGCGCTCAGGTAGACGAGCGCCAGGCCGACGGGCACGATCCCCGGATCGTTCCCGTCGAGCACCTCCAGCGGGGACGCCGCCAGGTAGAGGCCCGCGGGGAGGAACGCCAGCACCAGTCCGCCGAAGAGTCCCACGGGGCAGCGGGCCGCCAGATAGGCCAGGGATCGGGCCGTCCCGGGCCGGCCGACGATCTCGACGCCGAACAGCGCCGCCAGGCGCCGCCGCTCCAGGGCGACCAGCGGCCGGACGGCCGCACCGAGGGCGCCGGCCGAGCGGGTCCGGGCCGCGGGCCGCGCGAGGAACGGCAGGACAGCGACGGAGGCCGCGAGGAGGAGGGCGAGGAGGACCGCGGCGGCCCCGGCCGTCGCCGTGCCGGCGGCGGCGCCCGCGAGGGCCCGGGCCCAACCGTGCCGCCGGGCGCCGTGCCCGTCGGGCCGCGTCCCGTCGTCCGTGGTCACGTCCGTCCTCCCTCTCCCCGCCGGATCCGGCCCTCGGGAGCGGCGCCCCCGGACCGCGGCGCCGCGCGTCCGGGAACGCGGTTCTCCACGGGCGCCCGGAGCGCCGGGAGCCCGTTCGGAGAGTAGCGGCCGGTGGGGCGCGCGGGTACTGCGGGACACCGCATGACCGGGGGTGGCGGGTCGCCCAGGCGACCGGGCGGAACCACCCATGGGCCGGGGCCCCGCGGTTCCGTAGCGTTCGTGGGGCCCCGGCCGGGCGCAGACCCACCACAGCAATCCGACCCCTGTCGCTCCGTACCGAACGGTGGAACCAGTGAACCCCCGCCCTCCCCTCCTCCGCCCCGCCTGGCTCCTCGCCGGCACCGTCCTCTCCCTCTTCGCCATGCAGGCCGCATGGGACATCGCCCTGCTGGCATGGGTCCACCCGGTGCTGCTGTTGAGGTTCGCGCGCACCGGCCGACCGCTTCCCGCCCTTCTCGGGGTGCTGGGCTCCACCACCGCCGCAACCCTCGTCTGGCTCGCCCTCGCCGACCTGCTCTCCCCGTCGCTGATCCTGCTCGCGCTTCCGCTCGCGTTGGCCGGGGCGCTTCCGTTCGCCCTGGACCGGCTCCTGACCCCCCGGCTGGGGGAGCACCGCCAGTGGCGGGCCTCCCTGGTCTTCCCGCTGGCCACGGTCGCCGTGGAGTTCGCGGTCTCCGTCGGCACCCCCTTCGGGACCGTCCACGGGGTCCTCGGCGCCACACAGGCCTCGAACCTCCCCCTCGTCCAGGTGGCGTCGGTGACCGGCGTCTTCGGGGTGAGCTTCCTGGTCGCCTGGGTTGCGTCGGCCGCGGTGCTGCTCTGGGAGCGGGGCCTCTCCGACCGGGCGGCCCGCTCGGTCGCCGCCGGGGCGGTCGGCACGGTCGTGCTGGTCGCGACCGCGGGAGGGGCCCGCCTGGTGTTCGCGCCGCCCTCGTCGGACACGGTGCGGATCGCCGGGATCACCGCCTCCGAGGACGCGTGGGAGGAGGTCGTCCCGACCTTCCGCGAGTACGACTCGCTGGAGGCGATCGTCGCGGCCGATCCCGAGGAGATGCGCGGGCGCTTCGCCCCCGTCAACGACGACCTCCTCGCCGGGACCGAGCGCGAGGCCGTGGCCGGCGCGGAAGTCGTCCTGTGGCCGGAGTCCGCCGCCTTCACCCTGGAGGCCGACAGGGAGCACCTGGTGGACCGCGTGCGCGCGGTCGCCGAGGAGCACGGTGTGTACGTCAACGCGGGGATGTCGGTCTACACCGAGGACGCACCGCACCTTCGCAACCAGATGGTCATGGTCACCCCCGAGGGCGACGTCGCGTGGACCTACGACAAGAGCCGTCCCATCCCGGTGCTCGAACCCTACGAGGCCGGCGACGGCGTCATCCCGGTCGCCGACACGCCCGCGGGTCGGCTGGCCACCGCCATCTGCTACGACGGCGACTTCCCGGCACTCGTCCGGCAGGCCGGCGCCGCCGACGCGGACGTCCTCCTCGTGGGCGCCAACACCTGGGAGGGGATCAAGGAGATGCACGCCCGCAACGCCGTGTTCCGAGCAGTGGAGAACGGGGCGTCCCTGTTCCGGCAGGCGAGCAGGGGGCGGTCGAACGCGACCGACCACCAGGGCCGGACACTGGCCACGACCGACTACTTCACCACCGGGCAGCAGACCATGGTGGCGTACGTGCCCCGGGAGGGGGTGACCACGCTCTACTCCCGGATCGGTGACGCCTTCGCGTGGTCGTGCCTGGCGGCGCTGCTGGCGCTGGCCGCCACCGGCCGGAGGCGTCCCGGAGGCAGGCGGGGGCCGTCGGAGGCCCCGGAGGACGGAGCACGGGACGGGCGCGGGGCCGCGCCTCGGGGCGCCGGCCGGTCACGGTGAGCTGTCGGTGGAGGGCGGGGAGCCCGCCGGTCGGGCGGGTGCTCCGGCCGCCACCGGCAGACGGACCCGCGTGCGCGGAGCCGGACCGGCGGCGCCCGGCGGCACGCCACCGCGCACGCACCGTGTCCCGGGACCCGGACATCGGGCCCCGGGACACGGGTGGCCTGTACGTGCGCCCTCCCGGGGCGGGAGGGCACGGGGGCTAGCCGTTGTTGCCGTAGAACTGGTCGCGGGCGGCGTCGGCCGCGGCGGCGCCCGGGTCCTCGATGACGCCGCCGATCGCGTCGGCCTGTCCCTGGACCCCCTCGACGGTCTCGGTGACCCCGCCGAGCGCCTCCTGGCCGTAGGCCTGGGCCTCCTCCGCCACGCCGCCGTAGGCCTCCTCGCCGAAGGCCTGCGCCGATTCGACCGCGCCGCCGTAGGTCTCCTCGCCGAAGGCCTGCGCGGACTCGACCGCGCCGCCGTAGGCCTCCTCGCCGAAGCCCTGCGCGGACTCGACGGCGGTGCCCACGCCCGCGCCCTCCAGGGTGTCGGTCACCCCCTGGGTCACCTCCTCGGCGGCGCCGCCGAAGAGTCCCTTGAACCAACCGATCAGGTCGTCGAACATCGCTCTCTCACTTCATAGGTTGCCCCGGCCCCTTACCCAGGACGGATAAGGCCTTGGTAAGGGGATCGAGTGCTGGATGGTCGTCCTGGGGCACGGTTTTCTGCTGCGACGCCTGCGCTCCGCACGGGTCCACCGCCCTCCCGGGTCCCCCCATCCTGCCGGACGCGAACCGGCCGTCGGCGGACGCCTCGGGGCCGCCGCCCCGCGACGTCCCCGGCAGCCCGGCGGTGTGCACCCGGAGGCGGTCGGCGGCAGCGGGGCCGAAGCCCCTTCCGCCGAGGTCGAGGCGCGTGTCGCGCCGGAACGCGGACACCGCGGGGACCGGGACCCGGGTCGTGCAGGACGTCCGGGCGCGCCCCCCGGGGCGCCGCCGTCCGCGCTCCCGGGCGTGGCCGCCCCCGCACGGGAACTCCCTGGCGGCGGGCAGTATGGGGACATGGCCGACACCAGTCAGCGGATCCTGCGCCTGCTGTCCCTCCTCGGGACCGGACGGGCGTGGCCCGGGGCGGACCTCGCCGAAGCCCTCGGCACGAGCCCCCGCTCGCTGCGCCGCGACATCGACAGGCTGCGCGAGCTGGGATACGCCGTGGAGAGCCTCAGGGGACCCGGCGGACACTACCGCCTCGCCGCGGGGCGGGCGGTGCCGCCGCTGCTGCTCGAGGACGACGAGGTCGTCGCCGCGACCCTCGGCCTGCGGATCGTCGCGGGCGGGCCCGGCGGTGTGGAGGGGGTCGAGGAGAGCGCCGAACGCGCGCTGGCCAAGCTCGGCCAGGTCCTGCCCTCCCGGCCGGCGCGCCGGGCCGAGGCACTGGGGGCGGCGGTCGAGCCGGAGCGCCGTTCCTGGCCCGGGGTCCGGCCGGACGTCCTCGCGGCCCTGGGCGAGGCCGTCGCGGCCGGGCACTGGGTGCGGTTCCTCCACCGGGGACGGGACGGGGAGGAGCGCCGCCGCAGGGCGGACCCGTACCGGTTGGTGATGTCGGGGCGGCGCTGGTACCTGTACGCCTGGGACCGCGACGCGGAGGGCTGGCGGACCTTCCGGCTGGACCGGGTCGGCGAGGTCGTCCCGGCCCGGGCCCCCTTCGTCCCGAGGGAGATGCCGGGCGGGGAGCCGGGGGAGGGGCTCGCCGCCCGCCTGGAACGGGACTTCCGGGAGGGCGGGGCCGGGCACGCCGTGTCGGTGCTGTTCGACGCCCCCGCCCGGGAGGTCGCCGCACGGATCACACGCGTGGACGGCGACCTCGTGCAGGTCGGCGCGGACCGGGCCCGCTACACCGCCCGGGTGGACTCCTTCGAGTGGATCGCCGTCGTGCTCGCCCTCACCGGTCTGCCGTTCACGGTCGAGGGCCCCGAGGAGTTCGCCCGCCGGACCGCGGCCCTCGCGGACCTCCTGCACCGATCCGTGGACCCGGCGCTCCGAGGGCCGCGCCCCGCGGACCCGCGCCCGTAGCGGGCGGGCCCTCCACACGCGCGGGGAGCCCCCGGCCGACCGGTCGACGCACCGGGACCCCTCCCGGGGGTGGGGCGCACCCCACCCCCGGTAGGGGGCGCAGCGGGATGGGAAGGCGGCTCCGGCACGGCCAGGCTGGTGCCATGACGAGACCGACGACGGGGACCGGCCCCGGGCCCCAGCACGCACGCCGCACCGGGGAGACGCCCCATGAGTGACGACCGAACCTTCCCCACGACCGCGCCGCAGGGCCGTGCGCCGGACGCGGGGCCCGTGCTCGACCTCATCGGCGTGGGCAAGGTCTACCGGGGCGGCCACGCCGCCGTCGAGGACCTCACCCTGAGGCTGACCCCCGGCGTGATCGGGCTCCTCGGGCCCAACGGGGCGGGAAAGTCCACCCTGATGCGCATCATGGCGACCGTGACCCGGCCGACCTCGGGCCGGATGCTCCTGGACGGCGCGGACGCCGTGGCACGCCCCGGGCCGCTGCGGGCGGGCCTGGGCTACCTCCCCCAGGACTTCGGCGCCTACCCCCACCTGACGTCCCGTGAGTTCCTCGGCTACCTCGCCGCGGCCCGGGGGCTCCCCGCGCGCGTCGCGCGGGCCCGGATCGACGACCTCCTCCAACTGGTCAACCTCACGGGCGCCGTCCGGCGCCCACTGGGCGGTTACTCCGGAGGCATGCTGCGCCGCGTCGGCATCGCCCAGGCCCTGCTCACCGATCCCCGGGTGCTCATCGCCGACGAGCCGACGGCCGGACTGGACCCGGAGGAGCGGGCGCGCTTCCGCAACCTCCTCACGGACCTGGCCCGGGACCGGATCGTGGTCCTGTCCACGCACATCGTCTCCGACGTCGGGTCTGCCGCCTCCAGCCTGGCCGTGATGGCGGGCGGCCGGCTCCTGCGGCACGGTGCCCCCGAGGACCTGCTGGGCGAGGCCGAGGGCCGTGTGTGGGAGGCCGTCGTCGCCCCCGACGCCGCGGCGGACCTGCGGGCGCGCCACCACGTCAGCCGCATGGTGCGCACCGGGGACGGGGTGCGCGTCCGGATCCTCTCCCCGCACGCCCCGCTGGCCGGCGCCGTCGGCGTGCGGCCCGACCTGGAGGACCTCTACCTCCTCGTCGTCCCGCCCGGCCGGGCCGGGACCTCCGGCGGCCCCGCCGGGGCGCTGCGGGGGTCGTCGTGGTGAGGGGCTACGCGCGCCTCGTGCTGGGCGACGTCCGCGAGCGGGTCCGTCGGCCGGTCTACCTGGTGACCCTGCTGGCCACCGTCGGCCTGGGCTACGTCGCGGTCCCGGCCGTCGACTCCCACTGGACGGTGGTGGACGTCGCGGGGCACCGGGGCGTGTACGACAGCGCCTACGTCGGAACCGTCACCGCGCTGGCGGGCGCCCTGTGGCTGACCCTGGCGGGCTTCTACGTCGTGCGGAACACCGTCGCCAGGGACAGGGAGACCGGGGTGGGGGAGCTGTTGGCCGCCACGCGGCTGCGTTCCCCCGCCTACCTGCTGGCCAAGTTCGGCGGCAACCTCACCGTCCTGGTGTCGATGCTCGGCGTGCTCGCCGCGACGGCCGCGGTGATGCAGATCGCCCGGGGCGAGGCCGTGTGGGTGGACCCGGTCCGGCTGCTCACCCCCTACCTCGTGCTGGCCCTGCCGCTGATGGCCCTCACCGCCGCCGCGGCGGTCGTCTTCGAGACCGCGCCCGTGCTGCGCGGCGGGGCGGGCAACGTCGTGTGGTCGGTGGCGGCGCTCACCCTGCTCCTCGGCGGGCTGTCGCCCCGGGCCCCGCTCGGCGGACTGGGGGCGGCGAGCGTGGCGGAGTCCTTCCGCGCGTCTCTCGCCGCCCAGGGCGTCGACGCGTCCGCCGGCGAGTTCAGCCTCGGCCTGACCTACGTGGACGAGCCGCTGCGCGCGATCGAGTGGCCGGGGTGGGAGCCGTCCGGCGAGCTGATGGCGACGCGCCTGGTGATCCTGGCCGCCGCGGTCGCGCTGGCCGTGCTGCCCGCACTGTGGTTCGACCGTTTCGACCCCGCACGGGGCGCCGCGGGCGGGGCGCCCCGCCCGCGGGGAGCCGCGCCGCACACCCCTCCGGGGCCGGAGGACGCCTCCCCGGACGGGGCGGGAGGTTCCGCGACCGCTCCGCCGCGGCTGGAGCCCCTGCCCTGTCCGACCCGCTCCCCCGGCGCGTGGGCCGTGTTCCCGCGTCTGGTCGCGGGAGAGCTGCGGATGCTGCTCGGCGGCCGGAGCCGCTGGTGGTGGGGCGGTGTGGCCGCGATCACCGCGGCCGCGCTCCTGCTGCCCGCGCGGTCGGCGCCCATGGTCCTCCTCCTCGCCTGGATCTGGCCCGTCCTGGTCTGGTCGGGCCTGGGGACCCGGGCCCGGCTGGTCGGCCTCGACGTCCTGTTCGCCTCCTACCCCCGTGCCGCCGCGCGCTTCCTGGCCGAGTGGACGGCGGGGGTGGCCGTCGCCGCGCTGGTCGGCGCCGGGCCCCTGGTCCGCATGGTCGCGTCCGGGGACGCCGCCGGGGCCTCGGCCTGGGCCGCCGGGGCGCTGTTCGTCCCCGGACTGGCGCTGGCCCTGGGAGTGGTGAGCCGGGTCGGCCGCCCGTTCCAGGCGGTCTACCCGCTGCTGTGGTACCTGGTCCTCAACGGGGTGTCGCCGGTGGACTTCCTCGGGGCGGTGCGGGCGGACGGACACCTCACCGGCCCCCCGCCGCTGCTGGTCGCGGCGGTCGCTCTGGGGCTACTCGGGACGGCGGCGGCCGTGGCGGCCGCCCGCTCCCGCCCGGGGGCGCTGCGCGCGGCGGCCGGCGCCCTCCGGGAGCGCTCGTCCCGCTGAGGGCCGGCGCGGACGGGGAGGCGGTGCGGGCCCGCGGAGCCGCGGGCCCGCACCGCGAGGGCGCGGGGCGGGCGCCCGGGAGGCGTCAGCAGCCGGTGCTGCTGGTGATGGTGGTGTTGCCGTAGTAGGCGATGCGCACACCGTTGAGCACGGCCCGGACCACGGTGCCGTTGACCCGCTGCTCGTAGTGCAGGTGCGGGCCGGTCGAGCCGCCGGTGCTGCCGACCCGGCCGATCACGGTGCCGGTGCCGACGCTGTCGCCGACCGAGACCGACTGGGAGCTCAGGTGCGCGTAGAGGGTGGTGATGCCGCTGCCGTGGCTGACCACGATGTACTTGCCGTAGCTGGTGCTGCCGCGGTCGGCGACCGTGGTCACGGTGCCCGACGCGCTGGAGCGGACGTTCTGCCCCTGGGCGTTGCCGCGTTGGAAGTCCACGGCCAGCTGGGGGTTGTGGTTGCTGCGGGTGTTGGCGTTCCAGACCTGGCCGCAGTCGAACGGGGTGCGCAGGTTGACGGCGGTGACGGCCAGGTCGTCGGCCGCGGCGCCGACCGGGGCGAGCACGGTCAGGAGCGCTCCGGCGGCCACGGCGGCGCCGAGCCTCTTGAGGGTCGTCAGGAAGCGGGGGGTCTTCACGGGGGGTCCTTTCCTCGCACAGCGGGGGCTGCGAGATGCCAGAGGAACAGATACCCCGTAGGGAAGTTTCGATTCGTGTCCCCGTACGGAAAGAAACCGCTGCGGTCGCGCCCGCCCCCGCCGGGGCGCTCCCCGCCGCCGGGCGGCGCGGGCCGACGGGGCCGGGGGGACGCGGGGCCCCGGCCCCGCGGCGGGGCCGGGGGCGTCAGGCCAGGGCGTCCGAGAGGCGCGGGACCAGGGTCCGGACCGCGTAGGGGATGGACAGGACCGAGTTGTAGGTGACCGCCCCCCTCTGGTCGAGCGACGTCGTGACGACCGCGTCGTCGCGCACAACGTCGAGCGAGTCGAAGGCGGTGGAGCCCTCGGTGATGTCGAAGGACTCGTCGTCGCCGAAGACCAGCAGCAGGTCCCCGTCGAGCATGTCCACCCGTTCCGGGGAGAGCTCGACGAAGAAGCTCTCACCCGTGTCCTGCTCCGTCACGGGCTCCGGGAGGTCGAAGCCGAGGGAGGCGAGGAACTGCCCGCGCGCGTCCCCGGGCAGGTAGGCGCCGTACTTGCCGTCGAAGGGCAGGACCGCGGCGCCGACGCGTCCCTCGAACTCCGGGTGCGCGGCGCGCGTCTCGGCCAGGAGCTCGTCGGTGGCCTCGTTGAGGGCGGCGCCCTCCTCGGGCCGGCCGAGCGCGGTGGCGATGAGCTCCGTGGCCTCGTCCCGGGGCACGGTGTAGGCGGCGACGCCGGCCGGGCGGGCGACGACGGGGGCGATCTGCGACAGGTCCTCGTAGACGGCCTGGTCGAACCCCGCGGAGACGCCGACGATGAGGTCGGGGGCGAGGTTCGCGACCTGCTCGATGTTGGGCTCGGAGTCGGACGCGATGTGCGTCAGCTCGGCGTCCCCGACCAGGTCGTCGGTCCAGGGCCCGAGGCCGGTCTCGAAGAAGGAGAAGCCCGTGTTGCCCACCGGGACGACGCCGAGGGCGAGGACGGCGTCGGCGTCGGTGACCCCGAGGGTGACGATCCGCTCGGGCGCCTCCTCGACGGTCGTGGAGCCGAACTCGTGGTCGACCGTCACGGGGAAGGCCCCCGTGTCGGACGCGGGAGCGGCTTCGGGCTCGGGGGAGCCGTTGCCGGCCCCGCAGGCGGAGAGGAGGACGAGGGAGAGCGAGGCGCACACGAGGGCGCGCGGCGCGGCACCGGGGGACATGGGACTCCGTTCGGTTCGGGTTAGGCGAGCCTATCCTCAAGAGTCCCGGTGTGCGGGGGGCGGTGCGCGGATCCTCCCCGGCCGCCCGGGGGGTCCGCGCACGGCCGCTCATCCCAGGTAGTCCTCCGGGCCCCCCTCGCGCACCGTGTCGAGGGTGACGCAGTGGAACCCGCCGCCCAGGACCCGGGAGTGCCGGAGGCGGAGCGGGACCACCGTGATGCCGCGTCCCTCCAGGAGGCGGACGAGCTCGGTCTGGTCCTCGTCCACGATCGCCGTCCCCTCGTCCACCATCAGGAGGTTCATGCCGACCCAGGGGGTGCTGAGCGTGTGCGGGACCGCGGTCGGGCCGCCTGCCATGGGCGGACACCACAGCACGTCCCACCCCTTCAGGGGCTCGGGCACGGTGTCCGGGCCGATGCGCTCGGGGTTGAGCAGCACCAGGCCGGGACGCAGCAGGCAGACGGTGCTGTCGATGTGGGTGCCCTCGTAGACGCCGCGCAGCGGGTGCACCCGCACGTCGCCGAGCAGCCCCAGGGTCGATTCCAGCCAGCGCAGCCCGAGTTCGTTGCCGCTGCGGGAGACCTGGTAGAAGACGTCGCGGCCGAGCCTGAGGCAGTTCGCCGCCTCGAACGCGGGCTCCGCCTCGCCCAGCACGGGGAAGCCGTCCTCGTCGGTCCCGAACAGGGAGTCGTCGAGCCGGGGCCGCGGGGCGCAGATCCAGTGGGCGCCCCGCAGGAGGTAGTCCTGGAACAGGGGGCGCCAGCCGAAGGCCTCGAAGTAGCGGGCCCGCATGGGGCTGGGGCTCTCGATGAGGGCGGACCCCACGACGAGGGTGAGGTCCCGCGGGCAGTAGGAGCTGCGGCCGGTCGTCCGCCAGCCCGGCCCTCCGTACTCCACGCCGTGGTCGACCGCGGGCGGCTGGTGGACGGTGACACCGAGGCCGCGCAGCGTGTCGGCCAGGACGGCGAGGTCCTCGTTCGACTCCTCGATGACGTGCCGGGGGAAGAGCCCCGCGCCGATGCCGCGCAGCTCGGCGGGGGTCAGCTCCGGGTAGCAGTTGAGCCAGGCCGACGGGTCCGACAGCGGGGGGACCCGGGAATGGGTCGCGTCGCCGACGACCACCTCCCTCAGCCTGGTGAACTCGTCCCACGAGTGGACGGCCGGCAGGGCGGGCCGCGGCCCGCCGGCCGGCGGGGGAGGCGGTGCCGGACGCTCCGTCGGCGCGTCCGCGGTTCCAGTGCTCATGTGTTCCTTCCGGGGGGCGGGGCTCTCGTCCGCGGGGCCCGGCCGCCGGGGCCGGTACCGCGAGGGCGTCGGTTCCGCGGTCCTCAGGCCGTCGGGTCGCTCAACAGGTTCGCGACGCGCTCCTCCAGGGCGCGCGCGGCGTCCAGGTTCTCGGCGACGGCGCAGTAGGTCACCCGGCCCGTGACCGGCGTGTAGTCGGCGGTGACGACCACCCCCAGTCCCGAGTGCGGGTCGTAGCCGAGCCCGGACCCGGCGAGCCGGCTGAGCGCCTCCGCGAAGGAGGGGACCGCCCACCGGCCCCCGCGCTCCAGGAACACGCGGTCGTCGCGGCGGTCGCGGCCGACGACCCTGTCGATCAGGTTGACGTGCAGGTGGGAGGAGGCCGTGAGCCTGCCGTTGACCTCGGTGAAGACGAGATCGCCCCCGGGGGTCCGGATGGCGTCGGCGCACAGCGTCCCCCGGTACCCCATCAGCCGGAAGGGCTCGCACGCGCGCCGGCCGGTCTCGACCAGTTCCGCGACCTCCTCGGGTCCGACCGACTGGGGCGGGATCACCTCGCCGGTGGCCACGGGCTCCATCAGGATCTCCCCGGCCCCGCGGAGCACGCAGCCGTCGTCGTCGGCGACGAACTCCGCGTACACCGTCGTGGAGTCGGGGAAGTAGCGCTCGATGATCAGGCTGTGCCCCTTGTGTCCCGTGAGCCACTCCCACCGGTCGCTGACGTAGCGCCGGACGGCGTCCCGGTCCGCCAGGACGACGACGCTGCCCGCGCCCGCCGCACGGACCCCCTCGGCCCGGCTGAGGATCTCGTTCCCCAGGCCCCCGCCGGCGAACTGCTGCTTGACCATCACGGCGGCCCCGTCGGCCAGCAGGGACTCGATCGTGCCCTCCGCGTGGTCGGGCCTGTCGGTGATCACGCCGGGAGCGATGGGGATCCCGTTCCCCGCGGCCACGGCGCGGAAGACCGCCTTGCTGTTGACGAGCGCGTCCCCGCCCTGGGCGCTGAAGGCGTGCCCCGGCAGGGCGTCCTCGACGCCGACCGCCGACGCCATGGCCGTCACGGCGAGGTCGCTGTAGGTGCAGGTGATCCGGTCGACCGGCCGGTCCGCCAGGGCCTTGCCCAGGTCCCGGAGGAAGACCGGGTCGACCAGCCGGTCGGCGGTGAGGATGTCGGGCCCGAAGCGGCCGGGAGGGGGGATGACGAACCGCAGGGTCGAGGCGCGGGTGCCGGTCAGCCCGGTCACGTAGTCCATGAAGTCCGTGCTCGGCGGCGAGGGCAGGACCAGGACGTCCCCGTCCTCGGCGTACCACAGCATGCGCTGCGCGCCGAGGCCGAAGGCCCGCCTCTTCTCCACGGGAATCCTGCCGATGTCGCCGACCATTTCCTCGGGGACGTTGACAATGATCATTGCGGTCATGGAATTCTCCTCTTCCGGGGGGCGTTTCCGGGCCGGGAAAGGGCGGGCCCGGCGGAAAGCGCGATCGGACGTCCGGGTCAGGGGCGCATATCCTGTCCCGCCTCTTCGGGGGAACGCTTCACGGAACGCCGCGGAACCAACCGGAAAAGCAGGGCGGCCGCGCCGAGGGCGGTCAGGCACACCGCGGAGGCGAGCAGTGTGCCCTGCGCGCCGACCGCGAGGACGATCGGGGCCCCCGCCATGGCGCCGAGGGGGACGGCGACCCCGGTGACCGCCCCGCGCGCCGCCAGGACCTGCGGAAGCGCGGCCGCGGGCGCGGAGTTCTGGAAGAGCGCCGTCGTGGTCGAGGGGAACGGTCCCCAGAAGAGCCCGCACACGCCGAAGGAGATCCAGGAGACGGCCACGGGCAGGCCGAGGCCCAGCGGGACCAGCGCGAGGCCGAAGCCCAGGACGATGCAGATCGTGGTCGGCATCAGCGGCAGGTCGCGCAGGTAGCCGGTGAGCAGCGCTCCCGTGACGGCGCCGATGCCGAAGGCCGTGTAGAAGCCCGCGAGGGTGGCCGCCGAGGCCTGGAGGTCCTCCACCACGTACAGGGGGATCGCCACGCTCGACGGGCCGAAGAAGAGGAAGAAGCCGAACGAGAGCGCCAGCAGGCCGAGGAGGCCGGGGTCGCGGCCGATGGCCCTGAAGCCCTCCGAGCGCGACGCGCCCGCCCTGACCCCGTCCTGCCCGGAGCCCCGGGGGATCGCGAACCGGTAGGTCGCGGCGAGGACGGCGAAGGAGAGCGCGACGAGGGCCAGGACGTACTCGGGCCCTCCCCTGTCGATGACGATCGCGGCGAGGAGCGGCCCGACGACCGTGGACAGCTCCAGCATCACGTTGACGACGGAGTTCCCGGCGAGGTGGTCCTTCTTGTCCAGGAGCTCGGAGAGCATCGTGTAGCGGCCGGCCTTGCCCCACGCGCTCAGCACCGAGGACAGGCCGAGCAGGGCGACGTAGAGCAGGATGTCCAGCGAGCCCAGCACGTGGACCAGCGGGATCAGCGCCAGCGCTCCGGCGCGGAGGAGGGCGTCCCAGCCGGCCAGCTGGGCGCCGCTGCGACCGTTCAGCAGACCGCCGAGGAGGAAGGCGCCCACGGCTCCGGGCAGGGTGTACGCCGCGACGGCGGCGGCCACCCAGGCGGCGCGGTGGTCGGCCGGGGCCAGCTCCATGGCGAGCCAGCTCACGGCGAGGGAGCTCATCCCGCCGCCGAGCGCGGACACGCCGATGCCGGGGAGGACGCGCCGCAGGAGCGGATGGGTGAGCACGGGCCAGTAGGGGGAGCCCTTGACCGCGCGCGCCACGAGGGACTTCACGGGTGTCCTCCGATTCCTCTTCGAGCCGCGCGTTCCTCGGGCGCTCCACCGCGCTCTTCGCGCCGAAAGGGGCCGGGCGGCGGAGATGGAATGCCGCCCGGCCCGGGCAGTCGCTCATTCCGCGTATTCGCGGAGGAAGAAGGCGTGTCCTAGTAGGGCATCTTCATGGTGTCGTCCTCCCTGGGATTCCCGGAAGCCGCGCCGGTGGTGCGACGTGAAGAATATAAGTCCCCCCGCACCCCCTGACAAGGGTCCTTTTTTTCCAGGTGGCCCGGTGGGCGGCGAATGATCATTTTTCCTGCCAATTGCGACGCCGAAGGGCCAGGTCACGGGCCGGTGCGGTGACAAGCGCCGCCGGGCCGTCCCGAAAAGGCGTTGTCGGCCCGTCGGCGGACCGGGCATGGTGAACCGGTCGCGGGGGCGCCGTCCGAGGGCGCCCCACCACCACGGAGGAACAGTATGTCCACCCTGCGGGTCACCGCCGAGCGCCTCACGATCCACCCGCACCCCGACGCCGACGCGCTGGAGCTGGCCCAGGTCGGCCTGTTCCGGGCGGTCGTCGCGAAGGGGGCGTACCGGACCGGGGACTGGGCGGTGTACATCCCCGAGAACGCCCTGCTGCCCGACGACCTCATCGGTGAACTGGGGCTCACGGGCAGGCTCGCGGGTTCCGGGCGCAACAGGGTGAAGGCCGTCCGCCTGCGGGGGGAGCTGTCGCAGGGCATCGTCTGCCGGCCCGGACGGCTGGCCGGCGTGGACCTGGCCTCGGCGCACGGCGAGGGGACGGACTTCGCGGCGGACCTGGGCATCACCAAGTGGGTGCCGGAGGTGCCCCTGCACATGAGCGGGGAGCTCGTGGCCGCGCCCGACCTGATGCGGTGGATCGAGGTGGAGAACGCCAAGCGCTACCCCGACGCCTTCGAGCCGGGGGAGCGGGTCGTGGCGACGGAGAAGATCCACGGCACCGCGTGCCTCTTCACCCTGGTCGCGGGGACGGGGGAGGAGTTCGTCTCCTCCAAGGGCCACGGGTCTCGCAACTTCGCGCTGGCGCCCGCCGACGACAACCTGTACTGGAGGGCGGTGGCCGCCCACGGGGTCCCGGAGGCGGCGCGCGAGGTGGCCGACCGGTTCGGCGCGGCCAGGGTGGGCGTGTTCGGAGAGGTCTTCGGGGCGGGGGTCCAGGACCTCGTCTACGGCGAGTCCGGCCGCAGCGCGCGCCCCGGTTACGCGGTGTTCGACATCGCGCTCGACATCGGCGGCGCCCGCACCTGGATCGACGCGGTCGACCTGCCCGGGGTCCTGGACGCGGTGGGCCTGCCCGCCGTGCCCGTGCTCCACGACGGCCCCTACGACGAGGCCGCGCTCACGGCGGTCGCGCAGGGGGCGGAGACCTGGAGCGGCTCGGGGCTGCACATGCGGGAGGGGGTCGTCGTCCGTCCGGCGCGCGAACGCGCGTCCGGGGTCCTGGGAGGGAGGGCGATCGCGAAGTTCGTGTCCGAGGCCTACCTCACGCGCAAGGGCGGCACGGAGTACGAGTAGCCGGGCGGGGGCTCCCGCGGCCCTGTTCCGTGCGTCCGGGCGCGGTCGCGGAGCCGGAGGACGCGCCGGACCACGCCGCCGCGCGGGGCGCGTGGAGCGCCGCCGGCCCGGGGTGGGCCGTCCTGCCCGGGCGGCCCCCGCGGCCGCCCCCGGGGAGGTCAGGCGGAGGCCGTCGGGGCCGGCGCCTCCTCCGCGCCGGGGACGGGCCCCGTGTCCCCGACCGCCTCCCCCCGGGGCGTCACGACCTCCAGGTCGACCCCCAGGTCCCGGATCGCGCGCACGGACGCCTCGGAGAGCCGGTCGTCGGTGATCACCGACGCGAAACTCGTGAGCGCGGCGACCTTGAAGGTGCCGAACGCGCCGTACTTGTCCGCGCCCGCCACGAGCACCGACGACGAGGCCGCGGCCATGGCCGCGCGCTTGACCGCCACCTTCGCCCGCGACGGTGTGGTCGACCCCCTGCCGAGGTCCCAGGAGCTCGTCGATACGAAGGCGACGTCGATGTTGAACTCGGCGATGGTGGCCGCCGCGATGTCACCGACGGAGGAGCGGTTCTCGCGGTCGACCTGCCCTCCGATGAGGAAGAGCGTCACGTCGGGGTGGTCGGTGAGGGAGGCCGCGGTGGTGATGTCGTTCGTGATGACGGTGAGGCCGGTGACGCTCCACAGCGACGGCACGAGGTGCCCCAGGGTCGTGCCCGCGTCCAGGTAGACGGTCTGCCCCTCGCTCACGAGGGAGGCCGCGGCACGGGCCATCGCCCGCTTCTCGTCCACGTCCACGCGCGACTTGTCGCGGTAGGACGGCTCCGAGCGCACCTGGGAGGCCAGCTCGACGCCGCCGGGCACGGAGCGTACCCGCCCCTCCTCCTCCAGCGTCATGATGTCGCGGCGCACCGTCATGTGCGAGACGTCGAGGATGTCGCACAGCTCCTTCACGCTCAGCACTCCCGTGCCTCGCAGCTCTCGCAGGAGCATGTCACGCCGTTGCGCCGGAATCATCGTCCTCCTTCGGGGGGTCACCCAGAGGAACCATGGTACCGATAGTTACCAGATGATCCCAAGCGTGAAAATTGTTGACTCATATGTTCCGTAAGTGTTAAACATGGCGGGTCGCCGCCGCGGCTTCGTCGTATACGCGCCGCTCAGAGGCGGAAGAAGGAGAAACCATGCAAGGCACCGACGCCACCGCCACACCGCCACCCGTGCGCTACGCCCTCACCGGGGCGCGGGGCGGCTTCGCCCGGACACTGCTCGCCCAGACGCTGCGGATGGACCGCCTGCGCCCCTCGGTCCTGTGCGACCTGGACGCCGAGGGAACGGTCGCGC
Source organism: Nocardiopsis tropica (assembly GCF_042660575.1). Lineage (NCBI taxonomy): Bacteria > Bacillati > Actinomycetota > Actinomycetes > Streptosporangiales > Nocardiopsidaceae > Nocardiopsis > Nocardiopsis tropica. Next base: position 103,479 of record NZ_JBHSUF010000023.1, on the reverse strand, counting down.
TGTGCGCCGAGCTCGGTTACGCGCCCGAGGACCTCAAGGTGTGCACCGGCCCCGACGAGGTGTCCGCGCTGACCGGCGGGCAGATCGCCGTCGTCGCCGACGCGGCCCTCCTCGCGGGGGCCGGCTACGACGTGCTCGTCGAGGCCACCGGCAGCCCCGAGGCGGGTGCGGCGGCCGCGCGGACCGCCATCGGGACCGGCCGCCACGTGGTCATGGTCTCCAAGGAGGTCGACTCGGTGGCCGGGGTCGCCCTCGCCGACGAGGCCCGGGCGAAGGGCGTCGTGTACACGCCGGGGATCGGGGACCAGCCCGCGAACCTCATCGAGTGGTACGAGCGCGCACGCGTCCTCGGGCTCGACGTCGTCGCGATCGGCAAGTCCGGCGAGTACGACCTGGTGTTCGACCCCTCGACGGGGCGCGTCCGCCAGCTCGACCAGGAGGTCGACGCCCCGGAGCTGGCCGGCCTGCTGACCCTGGGGGAGGACGTGCCCGCCACGCTCGCCGCCCGCGCCCGGGCCGTCGGGGCGCTCAAGCGCTCGGCCGCCGCCGACTACTGCGAGATGGGCGTCGTCGCCAACCACACCGGTCTCGTCCCGGACGTGGAGGCACTGCACTACCCGGTCGCCCGCGTCGCCGAGCTCGCCGACGTCTACTCCCTCGCCGAGGACGGGGGCATCCTCTCCCGGTCCGGCGCCGTGGACGTCTTCAGCGTGCTCCGCCTCCCGGAGGAGGCCTCCTTCGCCGGAGGGGTGTTCGTGGTCGTCCGCACCGGGGACCCCGTCTCCTGGGACCTGCTCGCCCAGAAGGGGCACGTGGTCTCCCGCTCGGGACGCTACGCCTGCCTCTACCTGCCCTACCACCTCATGGGCGTCGAGACGCCCCTGAGCCTGCTCGACGCGGTCGACCGCCGACGCGCGGTGACCTCGCGCCCTCCCGCCCCGCACGCGGTCCTCGCGGGCCGGGCCGGGGAGGACCTCCCCCGGGGGACCCGCCTCGACATGGGCGGGCACCACCACGACGTCCGGGGCGTGGCCCCCGTCCTGCTGGACGCCGCGAGCGCCCCCGACGACGTGGCCCCGCTGTACCTGGCCGCCCACGCCACTCTGGCCCGGGACGTCGCCGCCGGGGCGCTGGTACGCCTCGGCGACCTGGCCGACCCCGCCGAATCCCTCCTGGACGCCTGGCGTCACACACGCACCCACCTGTGACCGTTAGGACCCAGTGACATGTCGGACATCTATACCCTGCTGGCGTTCCTCGCCGCCATCGTCGTCCTCGTGCTGTTCATCGCGCGGTTCAAGGTCCACCCCGTGGCCACGCTGTTCATCGTGGTCGTGGCGCTGGGGCTCGTCCTGGGCATGGGCGGCACCGGGACCGTCGAGCTCATCACGACCGGCTTCGGGAACACCCTCGCCAGCGTCGGCCTGCTGATCATCTTCGGCTGCGTCCTCGGCAAGATGCTCGAACTGAGCGGCGCCGCCCTGAAGATCACCGAATCCGCGCTCAGCCTGTTCTCCAGGAACAAGGTGCCCTGGGCGATCGCGCTCGCCTCGACCGTCCTCGGCATCCCCCTCATCGCCGACACCGCCGTCGTCATGCTCATCCCCATCGTCTCCGCCCTCGCCTACCGCACGGGCATCTCGATGATGAAGCTCGGCCCGATCCTGTACATCGGCGCCTACGTCATGACCTCGGTGGTCCCTCCCGGCCCGGGCCCGCTCGCGTCCGCGGCACTGCTCGACGTCGGCATGGGCGACGCGATCCTCTACGGACTGATGGTGGGCGTCCCCGGCGTGGTCGCCGCGACGATCTACCTGTCGCGGACCAAGACGCACGTGCCGCCGAAGCCGGAGTTCGTCGAGCACCTGGTGGGCGGCCCCGACGCACCCGCGTCCGCCGGCTCAGGGGACGCGGACGGAGCCGCCGAGGAGGCCGCGCCGCACACGGTCGGCCTGTTCGGCTCCCTGGTGCCCATCCTGGCGCCCATCGTCCTCATCGTCTTCGCCTCCCTGGCCGGCCCCGCGCTCCCCGAGGGGGCGTGGTTCACCGACACCGTGCTCTTCGTCGGCGAGCCGACGGTGGCGCTGTTCCTCGCCTGCCTGCTGGCCCTGCCGCTGTTCCGCGGGCGCTGGCGCGACAAGTCCACCCTGAACGACCTGTTCGAGGCCGGGCTGCGGATCGCCGCCATGCCCCTGGCCCTGACCGGGGTCGGCGGCGCCCTCGCCACCATCATCCGGGAGACGGGCGTCGCGGAGAACATCGCGACGAGCATCGAGAGCACCGGGATGTCCCCGGTCATCATCCCGTTCCTCATCGCCGCCGCGGTGTGCACCATCACCGGTTCCAACATCCTCGGCGTCATGACCTCGGCGGCCATCATGCAGCCCCTGCTGCCCGCGCTCGGGCTCGAACCGATCGTGGTGTACCTGGCCTGCGCGACCGGGGCCCAGATCATGAAGCACGCGAACTCCTCGGGCTTCTGGGTGACCACGACGCTGTCCAACATGACGGTGGGCCAGGGGATCCGCTCGATCGGGGTGGCCTCGGTCATCTCCGGCCTCACCGGGTTCGCCGTCCTCAACATCATGATCGCGACCGGCGTCGTCTAGACCGCTCGCTCCCCACGCGCGGCCGGTCCCCGCGCCCACGGCCCGCGGGCCGCGGGCCCGGGACCGGCCCCGCCCATCCGACCCGACCACAGGAGAACCCATGGCGACCCTCGGCGCGATCGCCGACGACCTCACCGGAGCGACCGACGTCGCTCTCGCCCTCACGTCCGCCGGATACCGGACCGCCGTCGTGCTGGGCTCCGACGCCCCCGACGGCGACGGGGCCGCGGACGGGGCCGACGCCGTCGTCGTCGCCCTGAAGTCGCGCACCATGCCCGCCGGCGAGGCGGTCGCCGCCTCGATGGACGCCCTCGCGAGGCTGCGGCGGGCGGGCTGCGAGCGCTTCTACCTCAAGTACTGCTCGACCTTCGACTCCACCCCGGCGGGCAACATCGGCCCGGTGGCCGAGGCCCTCCTCGAAGCCCTCGGCGAGACCGTCACCGTGGTCGCGCCGGCCTTCCCTGCCAACGGGCGCACCGTCTACCGCGGCCACCTGTTCGTGGGGGACGAGCCCCTCGACGAGTCCCCGATGCGCCACCACCCCCTCACGCCCATGACCGACTCGAACCTGCTGCGCCTGCTCGCACCCCAGGTCAGCGGTGGGGAGGACGACGTCGCCCTGGTGCCGTGGCCGACCGTCGCCCGGGGCGACGAGGCGGTGCGCGAGGCCATCGCGCGCGCGAGCCGCGCCGGGGCCCGGTTCGTGGTCGTCGACGCACTCACCGACGAGGACCTCGCCACCCTCGCCCGGGCGACGGAGGACCTGCGCCTGCTGACCGGCGGCAGCGCCCTCGCCCAGGGGCTCAGGGGTCCCCGGACGCTCGCGCGCACGCCGGTCGCCCTGCCCGGGGGGCCGCGCGTCGTGCTCTCCGGCAGCGCCTCGCGGGCCACCCAGGGCCAGGTCCGCCACGCGCTCGCGGCCGGAGGAGGGCGGCAGCTGCGCCCCGCCGACCTGCGGGAGGACTTCGAGGCGGCCGTGTCCGCCGCGGTGTCCGCCGCGCTGGAGGCCGCGGACGCCCCCTTCGTCGTGTACGCGACCGCCTCCCCCGAGGACGTCGTGGACACCGCGGACGCCCCGCTCATCGAGGAGGCGCTGGCCGAGACCGCCGAGCGCCTGGTGGCCGCGGGGACGCGGGCGCTCCTCGTGGCGGGCGGCGAGACCAGCGGAGCCGTCGTGCAGCGCCTCGGCGTGGGCGCGCTCGCGCTCGGCCCCGAGATCGACCCCGGCGTCGCGTGGATGCGCGGGCGCCGGGACGGCGAGGACATCCACCTCATGCTCAAGTCCGGGAACTTCGGCCGCGAGGACCTCTTCGTCCGCGCCTGGGAGGGGGGCCTGTGAACCGCACACCACGCGAGGCCGCGCGGGAGCTGTGCCGGGCGGGACGCCGCGCCGTCGACCTCGGGCTGAGCCCCGGCGCGTCGGGCAACGTGTCCGTGCGCGCCGGGGACCACACCCTGATGAGCCCCACCGGGGTGTCCCTCCGGGACCTGGACCCCGACGGCCTGTCCGTCCTGGGCCCGGAGGGGGAGCACGTCTCCGGCCCGCCTCCCTCCAAGGAGTATCCGCTCCACCTGGCGATGTACCGGCGGGTCGAGGGCGCCGGGTCCGTCGTCCACCTGCACTCGCCCCACGCGACCGCGGCCTCGTGCCTGCCCGCCTGGTCGGCCTCGTCGGCGCTGCCGCCCGTCACGCCCTACCTGGTGATGCGTGTCGGCCAGGCGCCCCTGGTGCCGTACGCGGCTCCGGGCAGTGAGCGGCTCGCCCGCAACCTCGCCGACCTGCCCGGGTCCTTCCGCGCCGCCCTCCTCGCCAACCACGGTTCGCTCATGGCGGCGGCCGACCCGGCGGCCGCCCTGGACGGGGCCGTGGAACTGGAGGAGGCCTCGCGCATCGTCGTCTCGCTGCGGGGAGGCGGGTTCTCCGTGCTCTCGGCGGAGGACGTGCGCGAGCTGACGGAGCGCTACGGGACCGCGTGGGACCTGTGACCCGTCCCCCGCGGGGGTGAGGGCACGACCCGGGCCGGGCGCCGACCGCACGGTCGGCGCCCGGCCCGGAAGCGGTCGGCCCGCGGGCCGGAACACGGGCACGCCCGTGCCTCCGGCGCACGGGCCCGTGCGCCGGGCTCCCCGGCCCGCCCCCGGCGCCCGCAGGGAAGCCGGAGCGGGGCCACGCCTCCCCCGGCCCCCGAGAAACAGGTGACCCGACCGGTCAGGAATCGAGAAGCGCCCTTCACCGGCCCGGAACTAGCGTGGTGGCCATGGACATCACCATTCACACCAGCGTCCTGCCGCACGAGGACCCCGAGGCCTCCCTGGCCTTCTACCGCGACGTCCTGGGCTTCGAGGTCCGCAACGACGTCGGGCAGGGGAGCATGCGCTGGATCACCGTGGGCCCCACCGGACAGCCCGACACCGGCATCCTGCTCGCACCGCCCGCCACCGATCCCGGCATCACCGACGCCGAGCGCACCGCCATCGCCGAGATGATGGCCAAGGGCACCTACGGGTGGATCCTCCTGGCCGCGTCCGACCTCGACCAGGTCTTCGACAGGGTCCAGGCCACCGACACCGAGGTCGTCCAGGAACCCACCCTCCAGCCCTACGGCATCCGCGACTGCGCCTTCCGTGACCCCGCCGGCAACCTGATCCGCATCCAGCAGCGCTGAACCGGCGGCCGCCCCGCGCCGCCCCGAAGGGCCGGGCGCGCGCCACGAGCTCCTGCGCCCGCGCAGGAACGACACCCCCGCGCCGCCCGAAGGGCCGCACGCGCCGTGAAACACCGGCCCGACCGTGCCGGAAGACGCCGAGGAGGACCGCGCCGGCGGTCCGGACGACGATGGAGAGACGATGACCACCGCCCCGAGGGCGAGCACGCAGCCGCCCGCGCAGCACGCCGCCGACAGCCACGACCTGATCCGCGTGCAGGGCGCGCGCGTGAACAACCTCCGCGACGTCAGCCTCGAGATCCCGAAGCGCCGGCTGACCGTGTTCACCGGCGTCTCCGGTTCGGGCAAGAGCTCGCTGGTGTTCGGCACGATCGCCGCCGAGTCGCAGCGGATGATCAACGAGACCTACAGCGCCTTCGTGCAGGGGTTCATGCCCGCCCTGGCGCGGCCCGACGTCGACGTCCTCGAAGGGCTGACCACCGCGATCATCGTCGACCAGCAGAGGCTCGGAGCCGACCCGCGCTCCACCGTCGGCACCGCGACCGACGCCAGCGCGATGCTGCGCATCCTCTTCAGCAGACTCGGGCGCCCCCACATCGGATCCCCCCAGGCGTTCTCCTTCAACGTCGCCTCGATCAGCGGGGCGGGAGCGGTCACGACGGAACGCGCCGGCCGGACCGTGAAGGAGCGCCGCGAATTCAGCGTCACCGGCGGCATGTGCCCCCGCTGCGAGGGCAGGGGCACGGTCTCCGACATCGACCTCACCCAGCTCTACGACGACTCCAGGTCGATCGCGGAGGGCGCGTTCACCATCCCCGGCTGGAAGTCGGACAGCTGGTGGACGGTGCGGACCTACGCCGAGTCCGGCTTCCTCGACCCCCACAAGCCGATCCGCGACTTCACCGAGCGGGAGATGCGGGACTTCCTCCACAGGGATCCGGTCAAGGTGAAGGTCGAGGGCGTGAACCTCACCTACGAGGGCCTGATCCCCAAGGTCCGGAAGTCGTTCCTGTCCAAGGACGTCGACTCGCTCCAACCGCACGTCCGCGCCTTCGTGGAACGCGCGGTGACGTTCGCCGCCTGCCCCGACTGCGGGGGCACGCGCCTCAACGAGGCGGCGCGCTCCTCGAAGATCGGCGGGATCAACATCGCCGACGCGTGCGCCATGCAGATCAGCGACCTCGCCGCGTGGGTGCGCGGGCTGGACGAGCCGTCGGCGGCCCCCCTGCTCACCTCCCTGGGCAGGACCCTCGACTCGTTCGTGGAGATCGGGCTCGGCTACCTCGCGCTCGACCGGCCCTCGGGCACGCTCTCGGGGGGTGAGGCGCAGCGGGTCAAGATGATCCGCCACCTCGGCTCCTCGCTCACCGACACCACCTACGTCTTCGACGAGCCCACCATCGGCCTGCACCCCCACGACATCCAGAGGATGAACGACCTCCTGCTGCGGCTGCGCGACAAGGGCAACACGGTCCTCGTCGTCGAGCACAAGCCGGAGACGATCGCGATCGCCGACCACGTCGTGGACCTCGGCCCGGGCGCCGGGACGGGGGGCGGGACCGTCTGCTTCGAGGGCACCGTCGGGGGCCTGCGGGCCGGCGGCACCCTCACCGGCCGCCACCTCGACGACCGGGCCTCCCTCAAGGAGGCGGTGCGCGAGCCCTCCGGCGCGCTGGAGATCCGCGGGGCGAGCGCCAACAACCTGCGCGAAGTCGACGCCGACATCCCGCTCGGGGTGCTCACCGTCGTCACCGGCGTCGCCGGATCGGGCAAGAGCTCCCTCGTGCACGGCTCGCTCCACGGCCGTGAGGGCGTGGTGTCCGTCGACCAGAGTCCGATCCGCGGTTCGCGGCGGAGCAACCCGGCGACGTACACCGGGCTGCTCGACCCGGTCCGCAAGGCGTTCGCGAAGGCCAACGGCGTGAAGCCGGCGCTGTTCAGCGCCAACTCCGAGGGCGCCTGCCCCGCCTGCAAGGGTGCGGGCGTGGTCTACACCGACCTGGCGATGATGGCCGGCGTCGCCACCGTCTGCGAGGAGTGCGAGGGCAGGAGGTTCCAGGCCTCGGTGCTGGAGTACCGCCTCGGCGGACGCGACATCGGCCAGGTGCTCGCGATGCCGGTGGCCGAGGCCGAGGAGTTCTTCGGCTCGGGGGAGGCGCGCACGCCCGCCGCGCACGCCGTCCTGCGACGCCTCTCCGACGTCGGCCTCGGCTACCTCACGCTCGGCCAGCCGCTCACCACCCTGTCGGGGGGCGAGCGGCAGCGGATCCGGCTGGCCGCGCGCATGGCGGAGAAGGGCGGCGTCTACATCCTCGACGAGCCGACCGCGGGGCTCCACCTCGCCGACGTCGAGCACCTGCTCGGCCTGCTCGACCGGCTCGTCGACTCCGGGAAGACGGTCGTCGTCATCGAGCACCACCAGGCGGTCATGGCGCACGCCGACTGGATCATCGACCTCGGGCCGGGCGCCGGGCACGACGGCGGCCGGATCGTCTTCGAGGGCACCCCCGCCGACCTCGTCGCCGCCCGGTCCACCCTCACCGGCGAGCACCTCGCGGACTACGTCGGCGGCTGACCCCGCCCCCGGGCGGACACGGGCGCCCCCGGCCGTCGGGATCGACGGCCGGGGGCGCCGGCACGGGCGGTCGGGAGGGCTCTAGCGCTGGGGGGCGTCGGTCCCGCGCAGTCCCAGGCGGCCGCGGGTGACCACCACGAGGAACACCGCGACGAGGGCGACCAGTGCGACCTCGGGGGCTCCGGCGGGGTCTCCCACCGCGGCCCCCTTGAGGCCCGAGACGACGTTGATCGCGGTGTGGGCGATCACCGCGGCGAGCACGCCGCCGCGGGAGGAGTTGAAGACGTGGCCGAGGACGACCGTCAGTCCGACGCACAGCAGGGCGTAGGCGGGGAAGTACATCTGCGCCTGGACCGTGCCGGCCATGGAGAACAGGGGGGCGTGCCACACCGCCCAGACCGCGCCGAGGACCGCGTTCGCCGCGAGCGGGGGCAGCGAGCCCTGGAGCCGCGGCAGCGCGAATCCGCGCCAGCCCAGCTCCTCGTTGCCGCCGCCGACCAGGGCGATGAGCAGGAATTGCACGGGGACCGCCATCAGCGCGGCGTCGAGCGCGGCCCCGTCCACCGTCGCCCCCTGCAGGCGGACGGCGATCACGCCCGAGGCCGCGATGGCCAGGACCGCGAGCACCGCGATCGCGTAGGGCGTGACGCCGCCCCTGCGCAGCGGCGAGTACCGCCGGAAGAGGGCGCCCACCCCGGACCTGCCCTCGGTCGCGGCGGTGACGAGGACCGCCGCCGCCATCGGGCCGAAACTGCCGACGAGCACGGCCGGCATCGGGTTGGCGCCGTCGAGCAGGAGCGTGCCTCCCCACCAGGCGATCCAGGAGAAGGCGAAGGCGATCACCAGGAAGGCGGTGAGGCCGCGCGGTGCGAGGACGGTCGTCCGCGCCGGGTCCACCGCGGGGGCGGTGGGGGCGGAGGGACGGGGATGCGTGGAGAGGTGCTCGTTCTTCATGCCGAGAAACATACACTGTTTGAGAAAGACATACAACGTAGGTTCCGTTGTATGCTGTCGGACATGGCAGAACCACGATCCGACCAGCAGTTCGACAGCGTCTTCAGCCGCCCCGAGCGCCGCCGCCGCACCCAGCCGGCGCTCACCCGGGAGCGCATCGTCACCGCGACGATCGGGCTGCTGGACCGGGAGGGCTCCTCGGCGCTGACGATGCGCAAGGTCGCCGCCGAACTCGGCGTGCACGCGACGAGCCTCTACTGGTACGTGGAGCGGAGGGAGGACCTCGTCGACCTGGCGGTGGACGGCATCCTGGCCGACGCCGCGGCCGTCCTGCCGGGGCCCGACGCCCCCTGGGACGCCGCGGTGAAGGAGACCGCGTACCGGTTCTACGCGGCTCTGACCGCGCACGCCTGGGCCGCGGAGTTCGCCGGGGCCCGGCCCCTGGTCGGGCCCAACGCGGTCGCGCTCTCGAGGAGGATCATCGCCGCGCTCCAGCAGTGCGGGGGGAGCGAGGAGGAGCAGGCGGTCGCCATCCGGGCGGTGTCCAACCAGATGCTCGGCGCGGCCACGTCCGCGGTCGCGGTGCGCGCGATGCGCTCCAGGGACTCGGGCGAGCACGACGGGGCGGTCGCCGCCGCCGTGTCGGAGCCGGACGCCCTCGCCGTGGAGAACGACTACTTCGACCAGGTGCTGGACCTGGTGCTGGACGGGGTCAGGGCCCGCCGGGCGGGGTAGGCGGCCCCGTCCCGCCGGGGTCGCGGGCCGTTCCGGGGCGCACGCCCGACGGGGCGGGCCCCGTACACGACGGGAGGACCTCTCCGTCGCGGAGCCTGTCGGGGAGTCCGCCGGGCACGGCGGCGGGGCCGGCCAGGCGGGGCCGGCACCACCGCCGGCGGCGGCCGTGCCGTCGGGGCCGCGGGCCCCTGGGGCGCGGACCGGAGGCCGCCCCGGCGGGGGGCTCCCGACCGGTCCCCGTCCCGCGGCCGTCAGTCCGGCGGGTCCAGCGGCGACATCGCCGGCGAGTAGTTGAACAGCCGGAGCCTGGCCGCCCCCGGTTCGAGGAGGGACGCGGCCCCGGGGTCGACGTCGACGATGCTGAGGCTGGCCGGGTGGCTCGGGACCGTGCGGGCGGGGTCGAGCCCGACGGCGGCCGTCAGGAAGGCCCGCGCCGGCCCGCCGTGGGTGACCGCCATGAGCAGCTCGTGCCCGCCGTCCGCGGCCCGCCGCACGGCGGCGTCGAGCCCGGCGACCACCCGCTCGGTCAGCTCGCCGAAGCTCTCGGCCCCCGGCGGGTGGAACCGCCCCGCGCGCCACGCGGCGTACACGCCGCCGTCCTCCGCCCTGACCTCCGCCGAGTAGCGCCCCTCCCAGCCGGCCAGGTACGCCTCGTTCAACCGGGGGTCGCGCGCGTCCGGACGGACGCCGAGCACCTCCGCGGTCTCCCGCGTGCGGCGCAGGCCCGAGGTGACGACGTACCCGGGGGCCAGGTACCCGACCGTCTCCGCCAGGGCGGAGACCTGCCGCCGCCCGGCCTCGGACAGCCCGACGTCCCGCTGCCCCTGGAGGCGGCGCTCCTCGTTCCACGCGGTCTCGCCGTGGCGGACCAGGAGAAGCCGCATCATCCGGACACCTCGGCGTCCAGGAGCTCACCGGAGGCGTCGAAGTACGCGTCCGGCGCCGACGGCAGGCGCACGCCGAGCGCGTCACCGGGCAGCAGTCCGACCGGCGTGTCGCGGGAGACGTGCATCCGCGTCCCGTCGGGGAGGTCGACGCCGATGACCCACCTGTCGGCCATCGGCACCTGGTCGGCGAACGTCGCCTCCACACACCCCGGTTCCGACGCGTCGGCGGCGATCCCGACCGAACCGGCCCGGTACATCGCCCTGACGGTCCCGCCCCCGGACGGGGGCGGGGCGGCGCCGCAGTCGACGCCGAACGCCCGCAGCCTCCCCTCGTGGACCCGGCACTCGACGATGTTGGCCGGGGGAGTGCCGATGAACGTGGCGGCGAACGCCGTGCGCGGCGACTCCAGCAGTTCCCGCGGCGTGCCGAACTGCTCGATCCGGCCGTCCTTCATGAGCGCGATGTGCGTGGCCATGGTCATCGCCTCGACCTGGTCGTGGGTGACGTAGACGCTCGTGGCGCCGCTGGAGCGGTGGACGCGCATGAGCTCCCCGCGGGTCTCGACCCGCAGCCTCGCGTCGAGGTTGGACAGCGGTTCGTCGAAGAGCAGCACCTCGGGCTGCGGCGCGATCATGCGGGCGATCGCCACGCGCTGCTGCTGCCCGCCGCTGATCTCCCCCGGGTACCGGTCGGCGAGGTCGGAGATCGCCAGCATCGACAGCACCCGGTCGCCCCGGGAGCGGCGCTCCTCCTTCGGCCACCTCGCGACGGTCAGAGGCCACTCGATGTTCTGCCGCACCGTCTTGTGCGGCCACAGCGCGTAGGACTGGAAGACCAGCCCGGCCCCCCGCTCGGCGGGCGCCACGAGCGCGGTGCCGTCGCCCCGGGCGATGACGCGGTCCCCGAACCGGATCTCGCCGCCGGTGGGGTTCTCCAGCCCCGCGAGCATCCGCAGGGTCGTCGTCTTCCCGCAGCCGGACGGGCCGAGGAGGACGAGGAAGGAGCCCGCCGGGACGTCGACCGAGATGCCGTCGACGGCCGCGGTGCCGCCGAAGTCCTTCCGGAGGTCGGTGATGGTCAGGGAGGCCGAAGACGCCTCGGAGCGCATGCCGGTCCTTTCCGCCCGATCGGTGCCGATCGTGGAGGTCATGAGTTCGAGTTCCAGGGCTGGGCGGCGCCCTCGAAGCGCCGCGCGATGATGGTCGCCGCAACCGATATCACCGCGATGACGACGGTGACCGCGTTGGCCGACTGCGTGAAGTTCTCCGACGAGTACTGGTAGGTGAGGACGGCCAGGACGGGCATCGCGGGGGTCGCCAGCAGCACGACGAGGGAGAGGTCGCGCACCATCTGGACGAACACGAGCACCCCTCCCGTGAACAGGCCGCGCGCCGTCAGGGGAGCGATGACGGAGCCGATCCTGCGGAACAGCCCCGCCCCCGCCATCACCGCCGACTCCTCGACGTCCTTGGACACCTGGCCCAGCGCCGAGGTGCCCGACCGGACCGCGAACGGGATCGTCGCCGCGATCCCGGCCAGCACGAGGATCGCGAACGTCCCGTACAGGCTCGGGATCGGACCGATGGGCGCACCGAACTGCGCGATGAACGCGGCGCCCAGCGCGATGCCGGGGATGAGGAACGGCACGAACGAGAGGACGCCCATGGTCCCCCTCAGCCACCTCGGCCCGCCGGAGCGGGTGATGACGTAGGAGACGAGCAGGCCGAGGACGCCCGCGCAGACCGCGACGCACACCCCGAGGAGCACGGTGTTCCAGGTGGCCTGGAGGATCTGCGGGTTGTTCAGGATGCCCCGCTGCCCCTGGGCGAGGGCGGGGTCGGAACCGCCGATCCAGTAGTGGAGGGTCAGGCCCGACGAGAAGTCGTTGGTGCGCAGGGTCAGCGAGCTGAACACGAGCACCAGGCCGGGGACGACGGTGGTGCAGGTGACCAGCAGCCACGCGACCGCGGCCACCGGCCGCGCCCACGGCCCCAGGTCGACGCCCCGGCGGCGGCCGCCCTTGCCGGTGATCGTCGCGAAACTGCGCCTGCCGCCGGTGATCCTCGTCGAGGCGTACATGATCATCGCGGCCACGAGGATGAGCACGATGGACAGCACGTATCCGCGTGAGACGTCGCCCGTGGAGATCGCCCCGTACAGGCGGGTCGAGAGCGTGTGGAACCGGACGGGCAGGCCGAGGAGCGCGGGTGTGACGAAGTTGGAGACGCCCTCGGCGAAGGCGAGCAGGGCGCCCGAGACCATCGCCGGGGCCACGACGGGCAGCGCGATGTCGCGGGCCACGCGCATCGTCGGGGCGCCCGTCAGCTCCGCGGCCTCCATGAGGTCGCCGTTGACGCTCGCCAGGGCGGCGGCGACGAGCATGAACGACAGCGAGAAGTAGTGGGCCGTCAGGGTCGCGGCGATCGGCACCGGCCCCCAGGCCAGCCAGTCGGGGACGGGGATCCCCAGGTTCATGAGGATGCCGGTGGAACCGCCGATCAGGTCGTTGCGGAAGACCGACTCCCACGCCAGTGCCAGGGCGAAGCTCGGCAGGGCGAACGGGATCGTCGCCAGGAGGCCGAGGATCCCGCGCCCCGGGAGCCGGGTCATCACGACCACCCAGGCGAGGAAGCCGCCGATCACCGTGGAGCCGGCGGCGGTGGCGACCCCCATGAGGACCGAGTTGCCCATCGGCCTCCACAGGAGGTTCTCCGACATCGGGCTGGCGAAGACGTCCGTCCACGCCTCGCGGTTGCCGGCCGTCAGGGTCGTGTTGACCAGCCCGAGGAGCGGCGCGACCACGAGGACGGCGAGGACGAGCAGGGTGCCGGCGCCCAGTACGGCGGTCGGCTGCCCGAGGGCGGTCCGCGCACGTGCCAGCGTGCTGCCGACCGTCGTGCGGCGGGGGGCGGGTGCCCTCTTCATGGAATCCTCTCTCAGGGGCGGGGGGACCGCCCCGGGACGTGTTCCGCGGCGCGGCGCAGTGGGGGCGCCCGGGGACGCGCCCCGGGACGTGTTCCGCGGACGCTCCCGGCCGGCTCGGCGCTCGCGAGGCCCGGAACGGTCCGCGGAACGCGGCCTACAGGGTCAGCAGGAAGTCGGCGACGTCGTCGCGGATCTGCGCCGTCTCCTCGGGGGAGATGTCCCAGGCGCCGAGCTCGTCGAGGGAGACCGCGCCCCCGGGGGCCGCCATGTCGGTGCGCACCGGGTAGTCGCCGGGGACGTAGAAGGGGTCGAAGGCGGGGCCGCCCGTCTCCGATTCGTCGCCCATGAGGAAGTCCGCGACCAGCCGGGCGGCGGCCGGGCTGTCGGAGTCGCGCACCATGCCGATGTAGGCCGGGAAGGTGATCCCCGGCGAGGGGGCGGTCCCCAGGGAGGCCTGGAGCGCCCACCCCTCCTCCTCGTTGTCCCGGCGGTCGGAGTAGGAGGTGAAGCCGACCGGCGGGTCGTCCTGGCCCGCCGCGCCCACCGCCTGGTTGACGTTGTCGGTGTCGTCGACCAGGACCAGTCCGTTGCCGTACAGGTCCTTGACGAACTGCTGACCGGCGTTCTCGACGCCGTCGTCGAGGACGACCTCGGTCCCGAAGTGGTCCAGGTGCGCCTGCGCCATCGCCTCGGACTGCCGCACGATCTCGGCCACGAGGTCGAGGTAGTCCCCGCGGACCGCGGGGTCGACCATGACGACCCTGCCGTTCCACTCCTCCTCGGTCAGCTGCCACAGGTTCCCGACCGGGGAGCCGTCGGGATGGGCCTCCTCGTTGTACATGAGGACCTTGGTCGAGAGGCGGTTGGCCAGCAGCGGCTGACGGTACTCCTCGGGAACGGTCTCCGCGACCCGCGGCGGGACGTAGTTCTGGAGGATGCCGCCCGCGACGAGCTCGGTGATGACGACCGGGGCGTCGGAGATGTAGGCGACGTCGGCCGACGGGGTGCTGGCCTGCGACTCGGACCGCAGCCGGGTGATCTGCTCGGAGGAGGAGATGTCGTGGCCGATCAGGTCGATGCCGGGGTACTCCGCCTCGAACGCCTCCTCGACCGAGGCGATGCGCGAGGTGAAGGAGTAGACGGTGACCTCGCCCTCCTCGGTGGCCAGTTCGACGAGTTCCTCGTGGGTGGCGTCGTCGAGTTCGTGGGGGTCCGCGCCCCCGTCGGCGGCGGGGGTCTGGGGGGCGCCGCCGCCGCAGGCGGCGAGGGAGACGGCGAGGGGGAGGGCGACGGAGGCGGAGAGCATTCTCGAAAAGCGCATGACAGGTCCTTTGTGTCAGTTCTCGCGCAGGTGGGGGAGGGGGGCGGGCACGGACGCCGGGGGACTGCGGCCGGTGGCGTCAGCCGAAGTCCGTGAGCAGGCCGTCCAGCCGGTCGAGGGCGGGGAGGATGACGTCGGGGTGCCGCTGGGCGACGGTGAGCACGATGGCGTTGGCGATCATCATCGGGACGCTCAGGGAGGAGAAGCCCTCCTGGTGTCCGCGCGGGGCGGACAGGACGGTGGTCGGGGCGGGGTCGAGGGTGTGGAGGGTGTCCGTGATCAGGACGGAGCGGGCGCCCACGGCGGAGGCCCGGGCGTAGAGGTCCGTGAGGTTGCGCGGGGCGCGGCGGAAGGCGAAGGACACGACGACGTCGGACTCCGACATCGCCAGCACCCGTTCGGCGACCTCGCGCCCGGGGCCGACGAGGTTGACCGAGTGCATCCCGAACCGCCGCAGCCGTCCGTCGAGGAGCTCGGCCAGGATCCCCGCGTTGCCCCGTGCGAAGAGGTGGACCACGCGCGCGCCGACCAGGAGGTCGGCGACCTCGTCGATCTGCGACTGGTCCACGTGCCTTCCGACGGCCGCCAGTGATTCGAGCTCGGTGGCCAGGAGCGTGTCCAGGACGCGGCCCTCTCCCCGGAGCTCCGCGCGGAACCGGTCGCCGGCGCCGTTGAGGTGGGCCTCGCGGTCCTCCCGCAGGTCGTCCCGCAGTTCCAGGTACCCCTGGTACCCCAGGCGCTGCGCCAGGCGGGTGGCGGCGGCGGGGTGCACCCCCGCGCGCTGGGCGACGTCCCCGCCCCGCCACAGCGGGGCCTCCGCCGGGTGGGCCAGGAGTTCGTCGAGGAGGACGCGGTCCGACCTGGTCAGCCGGTCGCGGTACTCGTTCACACGCTCGTGGAAGTTCACGACAGTGACGCTACAGCAATTTTAATTGCGTGAGTATGACCTTCTGCAATTTAAGTTGCGGTTCATGGGGCCTTCACCCCCAGGTCGGACGGGCGCCCGGTCCCGCGGAGGAGGGGCCTCTGCCAGGCCCGATGCGTCCGCGACCCCGGACACGGGGCCGCCCTCCGGACGGCGGGGGCACGGGACTCCCGTGCAGACGGCGCGCCGCCCCGCCCGGTCGGGTTCCACGGGCGGGGCGGCGCGGTGGGAGGGGCCCCGGGGCCCGGCGGTCGCGGTCCCGGGGGACGGTCCCGGGGCGTGTCCGCGGACGCCTGCGGCGGGCCCCGGGGCGGTCGGCGGTCAGCCGTCTCCGCCGGGGAGCAGGGATCCCAGCGGACCCAGGTCGAGGTTGAGGTCGGCGGCGGACAGGCCGTAGCGCTCGCGCAGCTCGGTCATCCGCTCGTCGAGCAGCATCAGGGTCATGCCGATGCGCTCCTCCTGCTCCTCGGTGAGGTCGCCCTGGTCCACCCGGCGCAGGGCCTGCCGCTCCATGAGCTGGCGCACCAGCTCCACCACCGTGAGCACCAGTTTGATCAGGTCGCGTTCCACCGTGTCGGGTTCGGTCTCGATCCTGTGGCGCAGCCTCTGCTGCTCCGTCCGCGGTTCGGGGGCGGCCTCCCCGCCCCGCGCCGTGCCGTCCAGCGCGTTCTGGAGCTCGCCCAGGAGGTCGCGCCCTCCACCGGCTTCGGAGGCCCCGTCCAGGTCGCGGACGACCGCCCCCGCCGTGTGCTGCCGGGAGTCCCCGGTCCCTCCTGCCATGCTGTCCCCCTTCGGTGAGGTCGGGTGTCAGTCCTGACGGATCCATCCGGCCAGGGGATGGCCGTGCTCCCACGGCGAGGGCACGTCCTCGTTGATCGAGGACACCAGCGCACGCAGGGACACCCGGACCAGGTCGACGTCGGCGATGGAGACGGTCAGGTCCCCCGTGATCACCACCCCCTTGGCCAGGACGCGGTCGAGCAGGTCGACCAGGGAGATCTCGCGGTTGGCCAGGGGGTGGTCCTCGTCCAGCATGCGCGTGAGCGAGTAGGGGCCCGGGGCGGAGCCGGACGCGGACCCGTCACGGGCGTCCGGGCCCTCCACCGGACTCATACGCCCACCCCCGGGGAGGCGAAGGAGTAGGGCGCCCACGGCCCGGAGACCTCGACCCGCGTACCCGCCGACGCCCGGGAGTCCAGCTCGCGCACCGTGTCGAGGAAGGCCTCCACACGGGCGTCCTCCACCAGGTAGGCGGTGTTCATGACGTTCTCGCCGGGGGCCTCCGAGAGCGCCGAGTCCTGGGGCCGGTGGTGCTCGCGGGCCCGGGACAGCGCTCCCAGCACCTCGTCGGCCTCCTCGCACAGCCGCGCGGCCCGCTGCCAGGCGTCGTCGCGGCTCTCGCGCTGCTGCCTGCGCCTGCGGAGGTAGGCCTTGCCCGGGCTCTCGCCCGGAGGCGCCGCCTCGGCCCGCGGCGCGTCCTCGGGACGGCGCGCGCCGGTCTCCGCGTAGACCTTGACCCCCAGCTCGACGCAGCCCTCCAGCCGCCGCAGGACGGCGTCGAAGGACGCGTGCTCCTCCCGGAGCACCTGGCGCACGCGCCCGTCCCCGCGGTAGACCGTCGCCAGCCTCAGCGGCACGGCCACGGTCCGGCGGGCGGTCCTGTCGACGACGCCGTGGTGCGCCCTGGCCACCGCCTCCAACCAGCGCAGGTCCTCGAGGTTGGCCTGGAGGGCCGCCTCGTCGAACTCGTCCAGGGGGACGGCGCTGACCACGGCGGCGAGGTCGCCCTCGGCCACGAGGTGCACCGGATGCCCCCCGACCCCGGTCGCCCCGTCGAGCGCACCGGCCCCGGGGGGACGGCACACGGCGTAGACGTAGCTCGCGTATTCAGCCCTGTCCATGCTCCTCCTCGCCGTCGGTCCCGGCCCCGGAGGCCCCGCCTCCCAGCGCGGCGGCGCCGGCCGCGTCCTCGGGGGAGGCGTCCGCCCGCCCGTCCGCTGCGACCTGGGGCGCCCGTCCCTCCTCCAGCGCGGCGATGCGCTCGCGCAGGAGCCGGTTCTCCTCCTCCAGCTCCTCGTCCCCCCGCTTCATCGCGCGAGAGGACAGCGCGGGGTCGTGCTCCCACCAGTCGATGCCCATCTCCTTGGCCTTGTCCACCGAGGCGACGAGGAGTCGGAGCTTGACGGTGAGGAGCTCGATGTCGAGGAGGTTGATCTTGATGTCGCCGGCGATGACCACGCCCTTGTCGAGCACGCGCTCCAGGACGTCGGCGAGGTTGGCGGACGAGGAGCCTCCGGAGGAGCGGATCTGCCGGGGCTCGCCGCGCCACGGTGTCGGTTCACTCACGGGTCCCCCCTTCCTCCGCACCGGGCCGGGGCGCACGGGTGCGGGTCACGGGCACGCCCCCGTCGGCTTCGGCGCCCCGGCTCCCGGACCTGCGGGGCCGCCCGGCTCAGGAGCGCTCGTCGGCGCGGGGCTCGTCCTCGTCGACGTACTCCTCGTCGTCGTCCAGGTCCTGTTCGTCCGCCTCATCAGAATCCTCGTCCGCAGGCTCTTCATCAACGGGCTCCTCGTCCTCGGGCTCTTCGTCCTCCGGCTCCTCGTCGAGGAGTTCCTCGTCGGTCTCCTCCGGGTCCTCCTCCAACTCCTCCGACGCCTCGCCCCGGGGCCCGTCCCCGTCGGACGGACCGTCGTCGGGGTCGTCCCCGTCGTCGGGGTCGTCCTCGTGCGGGGGGCCGGGGTCCAGCTCCGCGAGCCGCTCCCGCTCCTCCGGGTCCAGCTCCGCGAGTTCGGCGGCCTCGTCCTCGTCCAGCCGCGCCAGCTCCTCCCACTGCTCCTCGGAGAGGCCGGCCTCCTCGAGCTCCAGGGCGTCCTCGTGGGAGAGGACGACCTCGCCCTCGCGCACCTCCCCGCGCCAGCCCTGCATCTCCTCCGCCTCGGACAGGGCCATCATCATGACCTGGCGCCGATAGTGCTTGAGGTCCAGCCGAAGGCGTCGGCCCTGGGCCCTCCAGAGGTTGCCGGTGCGCTCGAAGAGGCCCTTGGGGTAGTACTCCACCACCAGCAGGACCCGTGTGAGGTTCTCCCCCAGGGGGTGGAAGGTCACCGCCCCCTTCATGGTGCCCTTGGCGGCCTCCGTCGACCAGGCGATCCGGTGGTCCTGCACCTGCTCGGTGACGGCGGCCTTCCAGCTCCGGCTCGACCAGAAGACCTTGCCCTTCCAGTGCGAGGTGGTGTCGCCGGTCTTCTCCACGCTCTGCACGCCCTCGGCGAAGGAGCCGAAGTCGGGGAAGCGGGTCCACTGGTTGTAGGCCACACGCACGGGGACGCCGACGTCGATGTCCTCGACGATGTTGACGCTCTTCGAGGGCCTGCCGCCCCCGCCCCCCTTGCCGAAGGCCTTCCCGGCCTTGTTCTTGAGGCCCTTGGCCCCGCCGGTGACCACGGCCTTGGCCGGGCCCTTGCCCTGGACGAGCTTGCGGCCGACCTCGCCCACCACGGGGGCGCCGGCGACACCTTCGCCGGACAACCGCCCGACCGTGCTGCCGAGCTTGCGGGCGGCGCCGGTCACCACACTGCTCGCCTTGGCGCCGACGTAGTCCTGGACCGCGTCGGCGAGCCTGGAGGTGCCCTCGTTCCTGTCGGCGGCGGAGCGCAGGCGGGCCAGGGGGCCCTCGGACTCAGCCACGCCCATCACCGTCCTCCTCGCCGCCCTTGCGTGCCGGGCGCTTGCGCTGGGCGGCCTTGCGCGTACCGCTGCCCGCCTTCCCGGCGGCGCCCGCCGCGGCCCGCCCCGGCGCCGTCTTCCTCACCTTGGCCTTGCGCCCGCCCTTGTCGGGGGAGGACCCCTCGGAGTCCTTCTCGGAGGAGGGCGCGCCGGTGTCCTCGTCGTCCTCGCGGGCCCCTTCCCCGTCCTCGGACCGCTCCGACCCGCCGGTGACGGTGTCCGCCGCGCCCTTCCCGGCGCCGGACCGGAGGCTCTCGGTCCGTTCGTTGAGGGAGTCGGCCAGGGACCCCGCCCACTTGCCGGCCAGGTTGCCCGCGGCGGCCTTGCCCACGTCGAGCAGCTGCTCCCGCGACTGGTTCCTCAGCTCGCCCACCAGAGGCAGGGAGGAGACCTCCTTCAGCAGGCCCTGGGCGAGCATCTGGGGCTTGATGTCGAGTTTCTTCGCGCCGAGGTAGAGGCCGAGCCCCAGGGCGAGCTTCAGCTTCTTCTTCCGGCCGAGGATGTAACCGCCTACGGCGGCGGCCACGATTTTCGCCGTGTCACTCACGGGTTCACACCTCAATGTCGTCTATCGGAGACCCTGGTACCTCTCGGCTTCCTCCAGCTCGTCCAGCAGCTCGTCCTCGAGCCTGTCGAACTCGTCCGCGGACAGCTCGCCCCGGTCGAACCGCTCCGACAGTTCGGCCAGGCGCTGCCGGATCCGCGAAGGGTCGTACACCTCCCGCTCGGCGGCCTCCAGGACCTGGCGCGCAGTCCAGTCCGCGAACCGGACCGGAGCGACGGCGGGAGCGGTGAGGATCGTGCGGAGAAGGCCCATGCGCCCTCCTCTCGTTCGGGCCGGGGCGGTCGTGCCCCGGTTCAGCGCGGCGGAGCCGTCACGAAGCTGTAGGGGGGAAGCGGGCCGTTGACCCGGATCTCCAGGAGGGTCCCCCACTTCTGCTGGAGCTCACCCGCGACGCGGAGGAGGTCCTCGGTCCGGTCCTTCCGGACCAGGAGCGAGACGTTGGCCAGGCAGCCGCCCACGAGGGGGCCCATGGCCACGCGCTCGGCGTGCGCGGCCAGGGGCCGGGTGACGGCCTCGGCGTCGCGCTGCCTCAGAACCTCCAGGGCCTGGGAGACCTGCTCGCCGAACTCCATCTGCTCGGCGGGCGTGCCGCCGCCCGAGGCGCGCAGGGCCTCGTTCCTGGCCCGGAGCGACTCGTCTTCGAGGAGCACCAGCCGCAGCGCCGCCTCCTCGATGTGCGTGGCCTTGACGTTGAACTCCACCCGCTCGGCCAGCCGGGCGAGCAGCTCGGAGTAGTGGTCGGCCCCGCGGTCGAGCTCGGCCGCGACCGCCTCGTCGTCCGCGCTCACCGCGCCGAAGCGCAGTGGCAGGACGCCGTGCCCCTGGGCCAGGGTCTGGAGCACGTCCTGGTGGGCCGTCAGGTCGCGCCGCTTGGCGCGGAGCCCCTCGGGTGCGTCGCTCGCCGCCGCGGCCAGGCCGCCGGCGCGGACGAAGCGCAGGGGGGCGGGGCTCTCGCCGACCCCGGTGAGCTTCAGGCGGTCGAGCGACTCGTCGTCGCGGACGATGCCGTAGACGTACGTGCTCATTCGTCCTCCTTCTTGGCGGAGGCGCGGCGGCGGGAGCGGGCCGGGGCCTTCTCCTCACCCCTCTCGTCGTCCTGCCCCTTGGAGAAGGACTCGGAGATGGCCTCGGCGGCGCCGGAGAGCGCGCCCTTGGACTTGCTGCGCGCGCCCTTCTCCATGCCGCCGTTCACCAGGTCGGGGAGCCCGGCTCCGCCGCTGCTGGTCAGGTCCAGGCGGTTGCACGCCTCGGCGAAGCGCAGGTAGGTGTCGACGCTCGCGATCACGATACGGACGTCGACGGTGAGGAGTTCGATGCCCACGAGCGAGACCCTCGCGAACACGTCGACCACCAGCCCCTTGTCGAGGATGAGTTCCAGGACCTCGTAGAGGTTGCCGGAACTCCGGCCCCCGCCGGAGGACTGCTGCATCACGGTCATCGGAATCGTGCTCCTTTTCGTCAGTGAAGAACCGAAGGGCAGATACTCCTGTCCAGTGCGCAGAAAATGGGGTCATGTCCCGTCGGAACGGCCTCGCGTGTAGCGTTTCACGCGCCGGTAGCCCTGGATTTCACCGTCCGAGTCGAGTTCCACGGAATAGGTGGCCAGCATGCTCACCGTGTCCGGGACGCGTCGTAACTCGAGTGTCTCCAGGTTCAGGCTCCATCCTTCGCCGTCCCGCTCGAAACTGGAAACGCTCTCGACTTCGATCCCGGTGATCTCCTCGAACTGTTCCCGGGCCTCCCGCAAGCGTTCCATCATTGATTTTCTGCCTGGGGAGCGAGGCGGGGGGCGGCCTTCGCTTCCATTGTCTTGGCTCATGGATCTCCTGTCCAATGGCCATTGTCCGAATTCGTTCTTCCTGCCCTCAGGACTAACCACTACCACGAAAAATCCAGGCAAAACGTCCCGCTGGTCAGAGGCGGGGGAGAAGGGCGTGTTCCACCAGGCAGGGGGCGCGGAGCCGGTTTCGGGAGGCGCCGCCGGGAGCGGGGCGCGAGACGGTCCGGACCGGCACGCTCACCGGGTCGCGCCGGTGATCCGTTCCAGGGTCCGCCGCCCCGTGCGGCTCATGGCCGGATTGCTGTACCGGTAGTACCAGACCAGCCCCATCGCCTGCTGGAAGGCCCAGGCCCGGCCTCGCTCCCACTCCTGGTCGCCGCTGCCCAGGGCCTCCCTGAACGCGTGCCTCGGCCCTTCGTCGAGCAGGTGCCAGGCACAGACCAGGTCCAGTGCCGGGTCCGCAGGCCCCAGACCGCCGACGTCGAGGACCCCGGCCAGGCGCCCGTCCCGTACCAGCAGGTTGCCGGGGATCAGGTCGCCGTGGCACATGAGGTCGGGCTCCTTGCTCCGGGGCAGCTCCCGCATCCCCTCCCAGAGCCCGCGCAGCCGCGGTACGTCCAGCAACCCCTCGCTGCGCTCCAGGCACGTGCGCATCCACGCGTCGTGGTCGGCGATCCGGCCGCCGCGACCCGCTCCCCGGAACGTCCGGCCGTGTGTGTCCACGGCCCGTGCCCCGCGGACGAACTCGGCCAGGTCCAGGGCGAACC
Organism: Nocardiopsis tropica; assembly: GCF_042660575.1. NCBI lineage: Bacteria > Bacillati > Actinomycetota > Actinomycetes > Streptosporangiales > Nocardiopsidaceae > Nocardiopsis > Nocardiopsis tropica. The sequence goes on along the minus strand of NZ_JBHSUF010000023.1, from coordinate 81,042 downwards.
CCGTGCTCCCGCCCGGGTCGAGCCGGTCGGCCGGGGTCCCCGGCAGCCAGGTCTGCACCGCCCACGGCAGCGGGTACCCCTCCCGCGGCCCCCCGATCGCCACGGGAGCGGGGGTGGCGAACCGTGTGCGCCCGAACAGCTCGCGTGCGGCCGAGGCCTCCGCCCGCAGTCGGCGGCCGACCTCCCCGGGGTCACCCGGCCGCAGCGGGAAGCGCACCGAGAACCCCTCGCCCAGGCGGAACACGGCGTTGTCCGTGCCCCCGGGGAGCACGGGCGCGAGCGGCAGCCCGGCCCACTCCGGGAACTCGGCGGCGACGATGCGGGCAGCCCACTCCGCGGACACCGCGACCTGGCCCTCGTGCATGTCCATCGACCCAGTCTGGCCGCCCCCCGCCCGGCGGCGCACCCCGTTTTCCGGCCCGGCCCCGGGCGGAGGAACCGCCGCGGTCCGGCCACGACCGTGTCCGGCATCCTTGCCGAACCCATGGCCCCGGCACGCTTGACCGGCCCAGGTCGGCCCCACAGGCTGGGAGGGGAGAGCACAGCACGGTGCCGACGAACGAGGTTGCCCATGCCCACCCGTACAGTCGCCGACGGCGTCCACCTCGTCACCCACGCCCACGTCAACTGCTACCTGGTCGAGGACGAGGAGGGCGTCACCCTCGTCGACGCGGGCCTGCCGAGCATGTGGCCCATGGTCCTGCGAGCCCTCGAGGAACGCGGCCGAAACCCGGACCAGGTCGGGGCGCTGGTGCTCACCCACGGTCATTTCGACCATGTCGGCCTCGCGGCACGGGCACAACGGGAATGGGGGGTGCCCGTGCTGGTCCACCCGGGCGACGCGCGCCTGGCGGCCCATCCCTACCGGTACTCACCCCAGCGCAACCGCTTCCTCTACCCCTTCGCCCACCCCCGCTCCCTGCCCCTGCTCGTGAGCATGGCCGCGGCCGGGGCGCTGAACGTGAAGGGGGTGGAACGGGTCGAACCACTGGCGACCGGAACCGCCCTGCCGGTGCCCGGCCGGCCCGTCGCCGTTCACACCCCCGGCCACACGGACGGCCATTGTGCCCTGCACCTGCCCGACCGCGCCACCGTCATCAGCGGCGACGCCCTGGTCACACTCGATCCCTACACCGGGCGGACGGGTCCGCAGATCGTGGCCTCCGCCGCCACCAAGGACACGCGCCAGGCCCTGGCCTCCCTGAACGCCCTGGCGGCCACGGGCGCCGCCACCGTCCTCCCCGGCCACGGGCAGCCCTGGACCGGAGGGGTGGAAGCCGCCGTACGCGGGGCCCTCGACGTCGGTGAGCACTGAGGGAGGCGTCCTGCCCCGCGTCTACGGGGAAGACCACCGGAGCCGCCGAGGAGCCGGGGCCCGGACGGGCGCCCGGCCCCTGCCCGTTCGCAGGGGACCGGAGCCGGCGAACGCCTCAGGCGCGGTCGTGCTGCTCCGACCGCCGGTGCGCCTTCCACGCCCGGTGGAGTCCGCGCCGACGGTCGTACTCCTTCTTCGCCCGGTTCTGCGGATCGGTTTCGGGGGACTGGGACGCCGGGCCCATGACGTGCAGGAGCGCGTAGTTGATACGGAACCCCGTCCTGTACAGCAACGAGAACGAGTCCTTCCCACGCGGCTTGTCCATGGCCGTCCACCTCACCGTTCGCCGGGATCGCGGACGTACGCCGCGAGAGTGCAGTCGAGCAGAGAACCCATCACCGCGAAGATCCGCGGCCTTCCCCGCTCAGCAGCGTATCCGCCCGCTTTTCGCCCTCCCGGTCGGCCCGCCCTACACGGGGCCTCGCCCCGGGCCCGGCGTCTGACACGGGGACGACATCTCCCGGGCCGCGCTGCGGCGGCGTCCCGTTCCGGCCGCGAGGTCGGACGTGAAGGTGCGCCCGGCCGGGCTGGACCGTGTGACGACGCCTTCGCCTGGGACGCCCGCCGGACGGTGTTCCCGGACGTGGCCGGGGCCACCGCCGCGCTGCTGCGCGGATCCCCGGTCCGGAGCGGGTTCGGCCGACCGGTGCCGCTAGGTATCGGACATCACGAGTTCGAGCTCGCCAGGGGGCGACTCCCTCGCGGTGTACAGGGGACCATGGATATCCGCGCAGGGACCGAAACGGATCCAGGCCAGCTCCTGCGCCCGGTGCCGGTCGAGTGCGAGCAGACTGCGCACGCCCGGCGCGAACGCCGTCGGCCTGCGCCGGGTGGCCGCGCGGAGCCGTCGCCAGCGCCGCGAATGCGCCCGGTGGCTGCGCTCGGACACCCGCCGCCCCCGGGCGTCCTGCCCGTTGCGGGCCTCCCGCGGGGTGGCGTCGATCATCACCACGTGCATCTCGTACCGGCGGAGTCGGCAGAGCAGGGCGAGCAGCACGCGGACCGGGCTCCGGGTCCCGCACTCGTGCAGCACCACCGGGCCGCCGCGCAACGCCGCGGCCACCCGGACCAGGTGCAGTACGTGCACCACCCAGCGCCACAGCGGGTAGGGGATCCGCCCGAGCAACGGTCCCAGCCGGTACCGCGACTGCAGCGAGTCGATCACCCGCACACCCTCCGCGGTGAGCACGGTCCGCTCCTCGTTCTCGCGGAGTCCGAACAGCCGCCGCAGCAGGGTGCTCTTCCCGGCCCCGGGCACCCCGGAGACCAGGACCAGCGATCGCCGGGGGTAGACCATGCCGCGCACCGTCGCGTCATTCACCGCGGGCACGTACCGCGCCAGCCCTTGGAACATCTTCGGCAGCTCCTCCGACCTTCGCGCCGGTGAGGTGCGGCCCTGCAGTGGCCGCGTCACCGATGTCATTGACGCTACCGGGCATCGACGGCTCCGGAAAATGCAGGACACTCCAAGCCGATACCGGGGAGCCCCCCAGGAGCACCTCAGGGCCTACGGTCCCAGATGAGGGTGGGGGTTCATCGACCCTGGCCTGCGGTTTCCTCGTGGTCCGGGTGTGTTGACCCTCGGATCACAGATCGCTTGGGAACCGCCTCGATTCGTGGATTCTCTATGCCGGTTCTACGGCTCTTGTCTGTCCATGCGTGGAAGATCAGCAGATCCGCCCTTGCACCTGAGAGCGAAATAGGCCACTCTTGCCGTCATGATCACGCAGATCTCATGGAAGGGCGGCCTCCGCCCGGGCCTTTGAGCCCCTCTGAGTGGACCCTCGGCGCTCCTGCTGACGGACGATCCACTTTTCTTCAACACGTCACCTCTCTTTTCGCCGAGCACGGTGAACCTCCCTGGCCGGACGACGGCTACCCGTTTCCCGACGATCCGCCCGACTGGGCCAACAACGTGATGCACAGCGTTGTCCTCGACGGGATCCGCACCCACCACTTCGGGATCGACTCGAAGACGGAACGGGCCGACACCCTGGCCGAGGTCGTCTCACGGACCGTCGAGGGACCGCCCGACGTCGCTGCCGCGCAGCTCTTCCACGACGCGCTCGCCGACACCGACGCCCTGACGGTCGTGGACCATCTCCTCGAACCACTTGCCGCACGCAAGGTGTCCCGTCGCCGTACACGGGTCCTCGCCCGGTGGACGGTCGAGCACGGCACCCACCGCAACGCGATCAAGATCGCGCTCGCGCTGCTGGGATTGTGCGGAGACGAACGCGAACGAGACCTCTTCCTCCTGCTCGGGTCGCTGGACGAGTTCACCCTCTACGCGGCCGTCGCGTTGCGGCGTGCCGTACCCGACCCCGAACCGGACCTGTTCCGTCTCGCCCGGCGGGCCACGGGGTGGGGCCGCATCCACGCGGTGAAGCGGCTGGCGGGTACCACCGACCCCGCCGTACGCGCATGGCTGCTGCGTGAGGGGTTCCGCAACGGTGTCATGAACGAGTACCTCGCCCACTTCGCCGCAGTGAACGGCGGGCTGGTGGAGGCCCTTGCCGGCGACGGGGCCCAAGGGGACGTGGACGACGCACTGCTCGACGGTGCGGGCGGCATCCTCAGCGCCATGGCCCTGTCCGAGGGCGGCCCGGCCGAAGGACTGGCCGACTACCCGGACGCGCCGGCCGCGTTGGAGCGCTACGCCGAACTGATCGATACCGCGCCCGCCACCCTGGGGCGCCTCACCGGCCTGGCTGTCATCCGCGACCACTTGCGCGCCGGGCCCGAGGGACTGGCGCACTCGGCCGACAAGGTCGCCGAACTCGGCCGACGGTTCGCCCGCGTACTGGAGCGTTCCGCATGGGAAGCGCAGGTCCGTGCGGGTCTGGCCGACCCGCAGGCAAGGGATTTCGCCGTTGCGCTGGGGGCGGCCGACCGCCTGGGGATGAAACCGTTCGACGATGTCCTACGGCGTCTGCGCATCGCACCACAGGACTCCTCCGCCTGGCACTGGGCCTTCCGCTGGGTCGCCCCCGAGCGTGTGAACGAGCTCGTGGGACTCGCCGGGGCCCTCTTGCCGATGGACGAGTTGTCGACAGGACCGTCCGAGGCGTCGTCGGTAGGACCCGGGTACGAGAACGACCGTGCCTTGACCAGTGTCCTGCACTGCCTCGTCCACGTCCCGGGATCGGGCTGGCCGCTCATCCGTGCCGGCCTGCGCAACCGCTGTATCGGGGCACGTTCAGCAGCGATCGCCGCTCTGGAAGGGTGGCCGGACGGGTCCTTGCCGACGGAGGCGACATCCGTGCTCCGCTCGGCTGAAACCGAGGAACCGCACACCACGACCAGGGAAAGAATGTCAGCGCTTCTGGGACGAATGGATCCTGGTTCCGGGAAGGCCTGACGTCTGGATGACAGCGGCCCGGATCTGCGTTCGCCGCGGATCCGGGCCGTGCTGTTCGCCTGTCCGAGCGAGGTGCGTCGAACCCGGTGGAAAAGCACGCACACCGCTACTCGCGCGACCGGGACCGGGACCGGCGTGCGGCCGACCTCGCCTACCAGCGCCCTGAGAAGCTGATCGATCCCTTCACCAGGATGATGGCCGCCTGCCGTGTGCTGCTCGTGCCGGGCGGGGTGGTCGTGGTGACCACGCACCCCTATCGCACCCGGGGCAGGCTCGTGGACCTTCCCGGACAGGTGGCCCAGGCGGACCGGCGGGCGGGGCGTGGAACCCCCGCCACGGAGAATGGGGCTACCAACTCGAACTGCCCCGCACCCGCGACGGTCGACGGCGCCAGGCCCGCAGGACGGGCCTGACTTCACAAGAGGAGGCGTGGGAGGCACTCGACCACCTCAAGGTGCTGCTCGACCTGGCCCGGCATGAAGAAGAGGTGCGGGTCCAGATCGCCGACCTGATCCAGGACTCCTTGCGGAAACGCCGTCCGCTTCCGGACCTGGAGGAGACACGTGCGCGGGTGGCGATGGCGGTGGACGTGCGCACCGAACCACCCACCCTCGCCGCATGGCTCAAGGAGTGGCTCGCCGGCAAGCCCGACCTCGCCTCAGGAACCCGTGCTTCCTACGCCGGCCACATCCGCAAGTACCTCGCCCCGCACCTGGGCACGATCCGCCTGGACCGGTTGCAGGCCCGCCACGTCGAGGCGATGTTCGCAGCCATCGAGGAGACCAACACCCGCATTCTCGAGTGCCGAGAATCCGAAGACCCCCGGGTGCGGGTCTTGGTGCGCGGGCAGCGGGTCATCGGTTTGTCGAGCAAGCACCGGATCCGCGCCACTTTGCGCAGCGCCCTGTCGGACGCGGTGCGCAGCCCGGAGGCGGCGGTGTCGGTCAACGTCGCCTCCCATGCGAGGTTGCCCTCGTGTCCGAGGAAACGCCCGCTGGTGTGGACTCCGGGGCGGGTGGCCCAGTGGAAGAAGGACGGGACGATCCCGGGGGAGGTGATGGTGTGGACTCCGGAACAGACCCGTACCTTCCTGGAGCACGCGCGCAGGTATGTGTGGTTGCACCCGTTGTTCCACCTGATCGCCCTCAAGGGCCTACGGCGGGGCGAAGCCGTCGGGCTGCCCTGGGCGGACACGCGACTGACCGACGCTGAGGCTGATATCCGTACCCAGGTGGTGCAGTTGTCCTGGGAAACGTTCACTTCGACGCCGAAGAGTGAGGCGGGTCAGCGCACCATCACCCTGGACGCCGACACCGTCAAGGTGCTGCGGGGGTGGAAGAAGTTCCAGAACCAGGCCCGCCTGAAAGCCGGGGCCGAGTGGGCGGATTCGGGGTTGGTGTTCACCCGCCAGAACGGCTCAGGGTGGCACCCCTCGCATGTGAGCGACTGGTTCGCCCGCATCGCACGGGCAGCCGGACTCCCACCGATCACGTTGCACGGGCTCCGCCACGGGGCCGCCTCGATGGCGCTGGCCGCGGGAACGGACGTGAAGGTGGTCTCAGCCGAGCTGGGCCACTCCACCACCCACTTCACCCAGGACACCTACCAGAGCGTGTTCCCGGACGTTGCCAGGGCCGCGGCCGAGGCGACCGCCGCTCTGCTGCGCGGAGCGGCGGCGCCGGCTGGGTCGGGTGGTGTGGTGCCGGTGCGGTAGCCGGTACCGGGAAGCACACCAGGAGCACCACGAGGCGCTCTGCCCCAGGTGAGGATACGGGTTCAACCGTTCTGGCCTGGGGTTTCCTCGTGGCTGGGGCGGGGTGACCATCGGATCAAAGGTCTCCTGAGTAAGGCTTCCTTCGTGTGGCCGGTTTCATGGATCTGAGTCTCAGAAGTGACACGCTTGTCGTTGTTCCTGCGGGAGATCGGCCATGGCCACTTCGCAACGGACGTCCCACAGGCGTGCGGTGCCGTCGTTGCTGCCGGTGGCGAGGGTGGTGCCGTCGTGGTTGAAGGCCACCGAAGTCACGTC